>CAMBGJ010000068.1 GCA_945865805.1 Bordetella parapertussis | reverse complement strand
AGGTGCGTCCGCTGTGGCATAAAAGGCGGGAAATACCCGTAAAAGGAGCGAGTTTCGAGCGAAATCTTGCCAAAAACCAACATAACATGACGCAAGCATCACGAATTTGGCGGCCCTGCTTTTGCAAACCAATTATTAGAGGTCCCCATCAGCGAAAAAGCGCGTAACCGCCATGGTTCCGCCACATCGCGCAATGCGCTATGATACGCGGCGAATTCAAATTAGATTCATTACGTCAACCGCTGGAGGATGATCATGGCAACACTGAATATCAATGGCAAATCGTACGACGTCAACGCGGAGCCCGATACGCCGCTGTTGTGGGTGATTCGCGAGCAAGTCGGACTCACTGGCACCAAGTTCGGCTGCGGCATCGCGCAGTGCGGCGCGTGCTCAATCCATTTGAACGGTGCCGTGACGCGCTCGTGCGTGCTGCCGTTGGCCGCAGTCGGGCCGAATGACAAGATCACCACCATCGAAGGCCTGTCGCCGAGTGTTTCGCACCCGGTGCAAAAGGCGTGGAAGGAAATCGACGTGCCGCAATGCGGCTATTGCCAGTCGGGCCAGATCATGGCGGCGGCTTCCCTGCTGGCCAACAACCCGCGCCCGAGCGACGCGCAGATCGATGCCGCGATGACCAACATCTGCCGCTGCGGCACCTATCAGCGCATTCGTGCGGCGATCCACACGGCCGCGGGCAACACCGCGCGCGCCGCCGAGATCATGAAAAACGAAGTGACCGTGGTTTAGCCCACGCCAGCGACAGGAGACACACCATGAACGATATTACGAATCCGACGAATCTCGACAATCCCTCGCGCCGGGATTTTATTGTGAAGACTGCGGCCGTGGGCGGCGGTCTGGCGTTAAGTTTGGTGGGCTGCGCGACGGGCACGGATAGCAGCGCGCCCTACACCGGGCCGGTCAGCGAAATTAATTCCTGGGTGCTGGTGCGTCCCAACGATGAAGTGGTGGTACGCATCGCCCGCTCCGAAATGGGCCAGGGCACGTTGACGGGTTTGGCACAACTGGTGGCCGAGGAGCTAGATGCCGATTGGGACAAAGTGCGCACCGAGCATGTTAATCCGGGGCAAAACCTCGCCAACAAGCGCGTGTGGGGCGACATGTCCACCGGCGGCAGCCGTGGCATACGCACCTCGCACGACTACGTGCGCCGCGCGGGCGCGGCAGCGAAAATCATGCTGGTGCAGGCCGCGGCCAATGAATGGAAGGTGCCCGCCGGTGAACTGAGCGTGGACAAGGGCATCATCACGCACAAGGCCTCGGGTCGCAGCACGAGTTACGGCAAGATGGCTGACGCGGCGGCCAAGCTCACGCCGCCGGATCAGAAGGCGATCAAACTGCGCGATCCGCGTCAATGGAAGATCGCCGGTAAGCCGGTGAAGCGTCTGGATACCGGCGACAAACTGGATGGCAGCAAAAAATACGCGGTCGATATCACGCTGCCCGGCATGGTGCACGCGGCCATCATGGATTGCCCGGTGTTCGGCGGCAAGCTTACGAGCTTTGACCAGTCGAAAATCGCCAGTATGCCCGGCAACCCGCGTGCCATACGCGTGAACGAAACCACCGTCGCGGTGGTGGCTGATACCTGGTGGCGCGCGAAGAAGGCGCTTGAAGCGTTGCCCAAGGTGTGGGACGAAGGTCCCAATGCCAGGGTGCAGCAGGCGGATATCATGAAGCACGTGGCTACAGGTCTGACCGGCAACGACAACGTGTTTGCGGATACCAACGACGGTGACGCGATCAAGGCCATCTCCGGTGCGGCAAAGAAGGTCGAGGCGGTGTATCACTCACCCTTCATTCCGCACGTATGCATGGAGCCGATGAACGCCACCGTGCGTCTGTCGCCGGGTAAGGCCGAGTGCTGGGTCGCTACGCAAAACGCCGAAGCCTCGATGGCGACGCTGTCGCAAACCGCCGGCGTGCCGCTCAATCAGTGCGAGGTGTACAAGATGGATCTGGGTGGCGGTTTTGGCCGCCGCGGTGGCAATCAGGATTTCACCCGCCAGGCGACGCTGATCGCCATGCAACTACCGCCGGGGACGCCGGTAAAAATGCTGTGGTCGCGCGAGGAAGATCTCGGCCACGATTTTTACCGCCCGATCCAGCAGGCGAAATGCTCTGCGGGGCTGGACGAGAAAGGCAACCTGATTGGCCTGCATATCCGTGTGGCTGGCCAATCGATCAATGCGTTCGCCGCGCCCGCCGCGATCAAGGATGGTCGCGACCGGCGTCAGTTACAGGGCTTGTGGAAAGAGCCCAATATGTTCCCCAACGATGCGCAATTCGGCTATACGCCGCCCAACCTGCGCACCGAGTATGCGATGCGCAACTCGCACGTGCCGATCGGCCCGTGGCGCGGCGTGAACACCAATCACAACGGTATCTTCGCCGAGTGTTTTATCGAGGAATGCGCACGTGCAGCGGGCCGCGATTCGGTGGAGTTTCGCCGCGCACTGCTCGGCAAACACAAGTATCACCTGGGTGTGCTGAACGCCGCTGCGGACAAAGGCGATTGGGGCAAGCAGTTGCCAGCGGGTGTGCATCGCGGCATCGCGCAGTTCATGGGTTACGGCAGCTATTCGGCGGCGACCGCCGAGGTGTCGGTGAACGGCAACGATGTGAAAATCCTGCGCATGGTGCTGGCCACCAACTGCGGTCACGCGGTAAGCCTGGAGCAGATCGCCACGCAGGTGCAGGGCGGCGTCGCGATGGGCATCAGCACGCTGATGAGTGAGTCGTCGGTGCGGGATGGCAAGATTTACGAAGTCAATTTCGACAAGCTCGCCATGCCGAAAATCCAGCACATGCCCAAGGTTGAAACGGTGCTTCAGCCGACCTACGACTTCTGGGGCGGCGTGGGTGAGCCGACGATTTGTGTGGTGGTGCCCGCGGTGCTGAATGCGATCTTTGCGGCCACCGGCAAGCCGGTGCGCCATATTCCGTTTAACAATGGAATGCGGCTGGTGTAACAGGCTTCAGGAGTACTCCCGTAGTGACAACCGCCGCGTTGCCCGTGGACGCGGCGGTTTTTTTATGTTGCGACCCGCCGTTATAGCGAGATAAATAATGCTTATAAAACAGACGCTTACAATATCCATCGGCAGTGTGCTGATGAGCGCTGCGGTGCACGCGGCAACGCCGGTGGATTGGCCGTCGCGCCCCGTGCGCGTGGTGATTCCCTACGCGCCGGGCGGCAGTTCAGATCTGCTGGGGCGGCTGCTGGCGCTAAAACTCAGCGACACGCTGAAGCAAAATTTCATCTCTGATAATCGCCCCGGTGCCACTGGCGCCATCGGCTCCGAGCTGGTGGCGAAGGGTACGCCGGATGGCCACACGCTGCTGATTTCCGGCGTGGGTTCGCATGTGTATGCGCCCGCGATGACGAAGCTGGCTTACGACGGATTGGAAGACTTCACGCACATCGCGCTGCTCGGCGGGCCACCGGGCGTGCTACTGGTCAACAGCAACTCTGCGGTGCGCGACGTGCCCGGCCTGATTGCACAAGCCAAGGCGCAGCCGCTGGTATTCGGCTCGGCGGGTACCGGCAGTAGCGGGCATCTGGCGGTGGAGCTCTTCAAGCAACTCGCCAAAATCGACATGTAGCATGTGCCGTATAAAGGGGCAGGGCCGGCGGTGATTGATCTGCGCGCCGGGCATATCCCCGTCGCTGTGGCGACGCTGGTGGCCGCCGCGCCGCAGATGAAGGCGGGCGCGCTACGCGCGGTGGGGATTACCGCGGAAAAACGCGTCAGGGGCTATCCCGACGTACCCACGTTCGAGGAAAGTGGATTCCCCACGTTGGTGGCGACCACCTGGTTTTCTTTATCGGGGCCGCCGAAAATGCCGGCGGCGTTGACGCAGCGTATCAATCAGGAAACCCGCAAGGCCCTGCGCTCGCCGGAGTTAAGCAAGCGCCTCGGCGATGAAGCGATAGATTCCAACGATCTTGATCCGGCGCAGTTTACGACTTTCATGCGCACGGAAATTACCCGTTGGGTGCCGGTAGTTAAGGTAGCTGCGGCGCAGGCGAAGTGAAGGTTGGGTCGTGATTTTATTTTTCACGACTTGCATTTTTGTTGCTCGGTGAATCAAAAGTAACCCTGTCATTCCCGCGAAGGCGGTACTGACAAGGGAGATTTTTTGTTGCTAGTCCAAATATCGAGGTAACCCGGTGAGCATCACGCCCTTTCAACCCATCCTCGGTGGCGCCCTATTACCCCACGCCCCGCAGTTCTTCACCCGCCCCGAAACTGAGGACGCCGCCAACATCGCCCGTGTGGAGCAAGTCGCTGCCACCATAGGCACGCAACTCGCGGCGTTAAAGCCCGATGTGTGGATCACCATTTCCAATGATCACGCGCAGCAATTCTTTCTTGATTGCGCGCCGCCGTTTGCGTTGCACGTGGGCGGCGAAGCACACGGCCATTTTGCGGGCAAGGATTTTCACTATCCCGTGGCCAGCGAAGTGTCGTTCGCGCTGATCCGGCAGCTATACCGGCTGGGGTTCGATCCGGCGTTCAGCAGCACGGCCGAGGTGGATTACGCGCTGGGGATTCCATTGACGCACTTGGGCGTGCACGGGCTCGGCGCACCACTGGTGCCGCTATTCGTCAATGCCTATCTGCCGCCGCAACCGACGATGGAACGTTGCTACGCGTTTGGCCAGGCGATGGCAACCGCGCTTGCCACGTTGCACATCAAGGCGGTGGTGATGGCCAGCGGTGGTATGTCGCATTTTCCCGGCACCGATCGTTACGCCAATCCTGATCTCGCGTTCGACAAGGCGGTGCTGGAGCCGTTGTCGCGCGGCAATCTGAAATCGCTGATGGGCTTGAACGAGCAGCAGCTCGACGACACCGGCAATATCGAATTGCGCTGTTGGGCCGTCGCGGCAGGCATGCTCGGCGAACGCAAGCCCGACGTGGTGGCATTGAATCCCAGTTGGCATCACAACTACGCGTCGCTCGGATTTTGGTCGCCGTCCGCGCCACCGGTGCCGCCGCATTATCCCGCGACGCGGCCCGAGCTGGTCACGCTCACTGCCGCATTGCATGCGCTGGCCAACGATGCTGCCGCGCGCGCGGCCTTCGCACGGGATGCTGCCGGTTTTGTGCAACGCATGGGGTTAAGCGGCCAGCACGCGGTGCTACTCGCGGCGTCGGACTTCAAGGCGATTACCGCGCTCGGCGTGCATCCGCTGGTGCCGTTTCTGGCGCGTATGCAGATCGAGCGCGAGGCCAAGATGGACAAAAAATAATCAATAAAAACAAATGCTTATCGTTGTACTACAACGGCACAGCAATGGCCTCAAAGGCCGCTTGGCAATTCACCAGGTCCACGCGTTTTTGCACGATGCGCCATGCGTCCGCCTCGCGCCGCAGGCGGTGCGTTTGCCTGCCGGCGAACACACGTTGGTTGTCGAGCCGGTATTCGGCCATGATCATGTTCGAGGCGACCACGACTTCGCCCTTGGCGTCATTGTGTGCGTCGATGGTGACGTTGCTCACCAGATGCACGGTCTGCGACGGCGGCGTTTGCACGTGGATCAGCGGATGCTCCAGCCGCTCAATGCGCGTTTTCATCAACTGCCGGTCGTCGTAAAACAGCGACGCCTCGTTGTAGGGGCTTTGTTGATCAGGCACGGCGGGCACCCAATACGTACCATCGTCGGTGAAGAGGCTCATCCAGTCGCGAAAGCGCCGCTCGTCGAGCAGACGGGCTTCGTGTATCAGGAATAGCTCCAGGGATTCACGCGTGACGGGCATGTTGGCGGGAGCGTTCATGATCAAGCCGCGCACATGTATTCGCGCCACGCGGCGTATTGCGCGCGCACCACCATCTCGTGCGTGGCGAATTCGCTGCTGACGCCATCGGCGGTTTCCTCGGCACCGAGGCCGCGAGAGATGTCCACCCAATCCGTCATATCGCTTTGCAGGCCGATCTGTGCGCGGGTGAACGATTCCAGGTCGTCGCTCTGCACGAACGATGCCGCCGCGTGCGTGACATTCAGCAGACGGATATTGCCGAAATTCATGTCGTCGGGCGCACCCACCAGCCGCACCGGGTAGATGTTGACTTCAGTGAGATCGACCGCGATCGGCTTGATGATGCGCACGTGAATATTCAAACCCATAATCGACACATTGGGGTAAATAAGCGTGTTGTGCAGCTTCGGCGTAAGGATTTGCTGCGCGCGTTCGGCGCCAACTTTCGAAGCGAGAATTTCCTTGTAACGGTTAAACGCCGGGCTGGCACGCTTGCCGTCGTCGAGCGCGGTGTTGCTGGTCCAGCCGTGGCCACGACCGACGGTGAAACTGCGGCGCTTTTTCCATTCGTCGGCGGTGCGCCCGCCTTCGGCCACCACCTTGGTGCCTTTTTCATCACCCTCGCGCCGCGCGAACTGCACGCCGTCGCGGCTGACGGTGGAGGCGTGGCTGAACGGCACGCGATAGGAATCGAGCACGTTTTCGACTTGCAGCTTCCAGTTGCCACGGTAAATGTAGCGATGTACGCCGGCGTCGAAGGCAATTTCGCCGTCGGGCGCACGATCCACCAGATCGTCGATATTGGCTTTCATCGCGCCGATGTGTTCGTCAAAGCTCGCACCGGTTGGCGAGAGGCTGGCGAACACGAAGCCGCGATAAATGCCGAGGCGCGCTACCTTTGCCAGATTGTATTTGTCGGTGTTGAAGGCAGGCGCTGCGCCCTCCGGTACCGGCACGCGCAGCAACTTGCCGGCGGTGTCGTAAGTCCAGCCGTGATACAGGCAGGTGAGTTGCTTGCGATGGCCGCATTTTTCGTTGACCACTTTCGGCCCGCGATGCGTGCAGCGGTTGATCAACACCTGCACCGAGCCGTCGGCATGGCGCGTCATGATCACCGGATATTTTCCGAGGTCGGTGGTGATGAAATCGCCGGGATGCCTGATCTGGCTCTCGTGCCCGACGAAAAGCCAGGCGCGGCCGAACAGGCGTTCCATTTCCAGATCGAAAATGGCGGGGTCAGTCTAGACGCGGCGGTGGATGCGGCCGGGTTCTATCAGATTTGCCAGGCTGCTGGTGGTTAGTACTGAGTCAAGCATGGTGGTTTCCCCCTCTCCCTAACCCTCTCGTCCATGGGGGAGAGGGGATGGTTTGTAGGTGCGCGTATCTAAATTGCGCCTGCAGCCTTGAGTTTGGCTTGCTCGTCTTTGGAGACGCCAATCCAGTTCAGCACTTCTGCGGTGTGTTGGCCCGGCTCTGGTGTTTCGCAGCGCAGCTTGCGCGGCATGCCGTGAAAGTTCAACGGTGATGCGACAAACTGGGTGTCGCCGAACAGTTTGGTTTTCAGCGGCGCGGCCATGCCGATATGTTGCACCTGCGGGTCGGCGAACACTTTGTCCATGGTATTGATCGGGCCTGCAGGGATGCCGGCGGCTTCAAATACTTCCACCCAGTGCGCGGCTGGTTTATGTTTTGTGACCTCGGATATCGCCGCGTTCAGCGCGGGGCGATCCTGCGTGCGACCGACGGCGGTGTTCCACTTTGGATCGGCTTTCCATTCGGGTTTTTCCACCGCGTCGCAAAAACGCTCCCACAGTCGGCCTGAACTGGCGGCGATGTTCATATAGCCGTCGCTGGTTTTGAACACGCCGGTGGGCGTAAACGTCGGATGATCGTTGCCGGTTTGGCCCGGCACTTCGCCGCGCACCAGAAAGCGTGAAGCCTGAAAATCCATCAGGAAAATCTGCGATTCGAGCAGGCTGGTATGCACCCAGCGGCCCTCGCCGGTGCGGCTGCGGTCGAACAGCGCCATCGAGATACCCATCGCCAGAAAGCTGCCGGAACACAAATCCGAAATCGGGATGCCCACGCGCATCGGCCCACGACCGGCTTCGCCCGTCACCGATTGCAGGCCGCCCATACCTTGCGCGATTTGATCGACGCCGCCGCGTTGGCTATAGGGGCCGGTTTGGCCGAAGCCGCTGATGCTGCCGTAGACCAGGCGCGGATTCACTTTTTTCAGATCGTCATAGGCGATCTTCAAGCGGCCCTTCACCGGCGCGCGCATGTTTTCCACCAGCACATCGGCTTTTTCGACGAGCTTCATAAAGACTTTGTAGCCTTCCTCGCTCTTGAGATTCAACTGGATCGCGCGTTTATTGCGATGCAAGTTCTGGAAATCCGAACCGTTGCGGCGGCCCACCACATCCTCGCCGCCGGTCGACGGCGGCTCAACACGGATGACGTCCGCGCCCCAATCCGCCAGATGGCGCACGCAGGTGGGGCCAGCGCGCGCGAGCGTCAGATCGAGCACGATAATGCCGCTCAATGGTAAGTGCGGGGGCAGGTGGGCGGTGGCGTTTTCGGACATGGGATGATCCTTCGGGCGTGTCGTAGTGATGCGCGGAATTATAGCCCCATCGCCCACGCGAAGATGGACCGACCTGTGCCACGCCTGATGCGGCATTGTTATACTGTTCGCCAAAATGGCAAGTGGGAATAATTTTCAGGGAGACAGGATGTATACCGTATCCGACAAGATGGCCTCCGGCGTAACGCACACACTGCCCAGCCCGTGCGGCGCACATGTGCTGGCGCGCGCGCTAAAACGCCACGGCGTCGACGTGCTGTTCGGGCAAAGCCTGCCCTCAGCGCTGCTGCTGGTGATACCCGAATTCGGCATGCGGCAGGTTGCTTACCGCACCGAAAACTCGGGCGCAGCGATGGCCGATGGTTACGCGCGCGCATCGCAAAAAGTCGCTGTGGTCACCGCGCAAAATGGCCCGGCGGCGGCGTTGCTGGCGCCGGGTCTGGCGGAAGCCTACAAAGCATCAGTGCCGATGGTCGCCATCGTGCAGGATGTGCGCCGCAATCAGACCGACAAGAACGCGTTTCAGGAACTCGATCACTTTGATATTTTTCGCGGCTGCTCGAAGTGGGTGAGGCGCGTCGCTGAAATGTCGCGTATCGAAGACTACGTGGACATGGCGTTCACTGCCGCTGCCAGTGGCAGGCCGGGGCCGGTGGTGTTGCTGTTTCCGCAAGATTTATTGCTGGAAGCCGCACCGGCTGGTGTGGGTGAACAGCGGCAAGCATCACTCGGCACGTATCCTCTGGATCGCAGCATGGCCGATCCTTCGCGTATTGTCGAAGCTGCCAAGCTGCTGGCCGCAGCGAAGTATCCACTGATCGTCGCGGGTGGCGGTGTGCATCTGTCGGCCGCGCACGAGGTGCTGGCCGAGTTGCAGGAATCCGCCAGCCTGCCAGTGGCGACCACCAGCATGGGCAAGGGCGCGGTGGCGGAAACCCACGCGTTGTCGCTGGGCATAATCGGTTATTTCATGGGCACGCGCGGCATGGCGCGGCACATGCGTGAACTGGTGGATCGCGCGGACTGCGTGTTGTTCGTCGGTGATCGCACCAACCAGAATGGCACGGATTCATGGACACTGTTTCCGAAGTCTGCCCGCTATATCCACATCGACGTCGATAGTATGGAAGTGGGCCGCAACTACGAAGCGCTGCGGCTGGTGGGCGACGCCAAGGTAACGTTGCAGGCGTTGAACGACGCGATGGCTTGTCTGGACCTGAAGACGCGGCACGCCGCACGCAGCGAAGTGGAACAAAGAATTGCTGCCGGCAAAAAAGCGTTTCAGGCCGAAGCGGACGCGATGCTGATTTCCGATGCGGCACCGGTACGCCCCGAGCGGCTGATGAACGATCTGCGCAGCGTGATGACACGTGATGTGCAAATTGTCACCGACGCCAGTTACTCGTCGATCTGGGCGATGAACTACCTGACCGCGCAGTACGCCGGGCAACGCTTTTTAAGCGGGCGCGGACTGGCCGGCTTGGGCTGGGGATTCCCGGCGGCCATCGGCGCAAAAATCGCGCATCCCTCACGCGAAGTGATCTGCATCACCGGCGACGGCGCATTCGCGCACATGTGGTCTGAGCTCGAAACGGCCGTGCGCATGAAAACCAAGGTGATACTAATAGTCCTTAATAATCAAATACTTGGATATCAATGGCACGCTGAGGAAGTGATCTACGGCAGCCACACCGACGCCTGCCAATTCGCGCCGGTGGATCACGCGGCGATCGCGCGTGCCTGCGGCTGCGAAGGCGTGCGCGTGGAAAAGCCGGGCGATTTCAAAGCGGCGCTGGAGCGCGCCATGCAATCGCCGCAAACGACGCTGATCGACGTGATGATTGATCCCAAGGCTTATCCGCCGATTACGTTGTATGAGGGGAAAGTCGCTGAGTAGGGCGTATTCCTGCAGTACTTGCGATAGCTGGTCCATGAAAAAGTTCTTACTACCCGCTTCACAGTGCAGCGACTGAGGTTGTCCGCCGTTGTTTCCACGCGGTAAGCCGCGCGGAAAGGTCGCGCGTTGGCACCAGATGTGCGAACTGCTCGCTTTCAATGTGCAAACCTTCTCCTATGCTGGTGTTGATGCCACGGGTACGCACGCTCTCCGAGAACTCGTAGATATCGCCGCCAGCGGAGAAAGCCTGTTCGCCAGCCCCGGTGACAATCACCGCGCCCACTGCGGCGTTGGCCTCCAGGCTGTCGAGAGCGGCCATGAGCGCGTCGATCATGGCGTAGTTGATGGCGTTGAATTTCTCGGGGCGCCGCAGGGTTATGGTGGCAATGCCGCCAGAAATATCGTAGGGCGTGAGGGTGGTCATGAGGGTGTGTCTCTCGTTAAATGTCGTCAGGTTCGAATATCGTTTGATTACCTCCCCGTTCGCCCTGAGCTTGTCGACGGGTCGTGCTATGCCACGGGGCTTCGACAAGCTCTGCCCGAACGGGCGGTTGGTTAAACGAAAAGCATTGAGGCAGGTTCTGGCAAGGTCACGGGTTAATAAGGGCTGCCATCTTTGTGCGAAAACACCCATTTTCCTGCGGTATCGAGCACTGCTTGCAGGTCATCGTCGGGATACGTCGCGCGATCGTCCTTGTCGCGGTCACCGATTTCCAGAAACAGTGCATCCACAGCCGCGCGGTTGATCAGATGGTGAGCGCCGCCGGTGCCCGCACGAAACCCGGCGCACATGCCGGGTTCGAGCGGTGTTTCTCCACGATCGGTAACGAGTGTTGGCGTGCCTTCGAGTATAAAAATGAATTCATCCTGCCGCGTATGGGCATGACGCAACGACGACATCGCGCCCGGCGGGAGCCTCGTTAGATTGACCCCGAAGTTGGCGAGGCCAAACAACTCGCCGAGTAGCTGCTTGGCGCGGCCCAGCAGCCTGGAGGCGATGAGCGCAGGGTAATTCGACGGCTGTGCGCGCTGCGGTGCGAGCACGGCCCGAAGGGTTAATAGATGCTTCATGAGCCGCGCCTTGATTCTTGCGGCGCACTTTCCGGTGCCGTACTTACGCACTTAATTCGTCGTCTCGGCCATGAGCGTCTCAAGAACTGAATAAGGGTAGCGAATAGGGTAGCGAATGCGGTTGCGAAATAGACAGCGCGCGCATGGCGAGCGTCCGATTCGATTTGACTGACGCACAGCGTATCGACTTGTAATGCACCCAGGTTCCACGGACCGGGTATGCGCGAGGCGGCGTAGTCCACTGCTATCGTACTCCGGTCGGCCATGCCGTTGACCACGATGCTTCCGCTACCCGTCGCGACAAAACGCATGCCGCGCGGCATGATGTAATCGCGAATGTCACCCGCGCGCGTCACCCATACTTGCCCCTGCAGGCAAAGTATCGACATGCTGCGTTGGCCCTCGATCACAAATACTTGATGGGTAGACAAGTGAACCGGATTGCCGCTGAACTTGCCGTGGTAGGGGTTGGTGATCATAATGGATGCGTCGCTTGCATGTGACTCTCCGTGCTTCTCCGTGAAATAGACAACAGACAGGGAGTCAATATTTTCGGGAAAACGCGGTCGGACAAACGGTATTTGGGTATTCGATAAATGCAAAATTTGCATGTATAGCTCACGTGATTTGCCCTCGCTGGAGCTGCTGAAGGCGTTCGAGGCTGCGGCTCGGTTGTTGTCGTTTACGCGGGCGGGTGACGAATTGTTTCTGAGTCAATCCGCCGTAAGTCGGCAGATACAACAGCTCGAAGCGCAATTGAGTACGCCGCTGTTTATTCGCCGTCCTCGTGCCTTGCTGCTGACGGAGGCGGGTCAGCACTACTTCCGGGATGTAAGCCAGGCACTGAATCAGTTGCGCGCGGCGGGAGCGCGTCTTGCGGTACCGTCGGCGAGCCGTCCTGTCACCGTTACCACGACCATGACGTTCGCGTCACTGTGGCTGGTGCCGAATCTGGCGGATTTTCAGCGCCTGCATCCGGAGGTTGAAGTACGCGTTGCCGCCGACAATGCCGTGCGTGACCTCGACGATGGCCAACTTGATGTGGCGATTCGTTACGCCACGCGCCAGCGCGCCGGAACGGATGCCATGCGATTGTTCGGTGAATATGTGCTGCCGGTGTGTAGCCCGGCGCTCACGCCCAACGGCAGTTTGAAGCGGGCCGAGGTTTTAAACCGCTTTGTGCTACTGCACTTTGAAGACCCCGTGCAATTTACGCCCTGGTTGAATTGGGATGTCTGGTTCGAAACGATGAAAGTGCCGTTACCCCCGCTGAAAGGGGGACTGCGATTTAGCCATTACGACATGATGTTGCGCGCGGCGATGAACGGGCAGGGCGTGGCGCTGGGACGGTTGCCATTGATTTCACCCATGCTGGCCAGCGGTGCGTTGATCACACCGTTGGTGCAGACACAGTCCAAGTTGAAGTTGGCGGATCGCGCTTATTGGCTGATTGCATCTCCGGTGGCGCGCGAGCGTCCGCCCGTGCGCACTTTCATTCAATGGCTTACGACAAAAGCGGCACCTCTAGCGCACAATGCTCATGCCGAAGGGTAACTGGGCGATGTGATCGCGGATGGCTGTCTTTGTATATCAACGTGTGCAATCCACCACCACTGTCCCATTCTTCGCCTGAAACTCCACCGCCTCATGCGCGTCCCCGGTGCGCGCCAGCGGAAACACCGCTGACACCGTGTGCTGCAGGCCGCCTTTTTTGAGCCATTGCACGATGTCGTTTTGCGCGCGTTTGCGTGCCGCGTGCGGAGCGCCGTTGAGCAGGATGCCGTGCACCGACAGATTTTTACGCATGAGTTCGGGCGCGCTGATGGTTGGCGAGACATTGCCCTTGGTGGCGTAGTAGGCGATCGAGCCGTTGACTGTCGCCAGCGCCAGCGTGGTGGCGAGGTTGCCGCCGAAATCGACATCGACGACGTGATGCACGCCAGCCCCGTTAGTGAAATGCGCGGTGAATTCGCGCACCTTGGCCACCACGTCGTCGCTGCGATAGTTGACGGTGAAATCCGCGCCGGCCGCTGTGGCGTGGGCGGCCTTTTCGGCGGAGCTGACGGTGGCGATCACACGCGCGCCGTAGCGTTTGGCCCACTGCACGGCGTAATGCCCGACCGCGCCCGCGCCGCCAGTAACGAGTACGGTTTTTCCAGCAAGGTCTCCGCCGAGGGTGACGCAGCGGTGCGCGGTCATGCACGGTATACCCAGACACGCACCTTCATTGAACCCCGTGTTGTCCGGCAACGCAGAAACCAGATCAACATTCAGCGCGATGTGCTCGGCGGCGGTGCCGAGCAATCGTCCGCCGCGTTGGCCGTTATAAATCCACACGCGTTGGTGCAACCACTGGGCATCCACGCCCGCGCCGATTTCATCGACGACGCCTGCGCCGTCGCTGTTGGGAATGATCAGCGGGCCTTCCATCGCGTAGGTGCGGCCGACGGTGCGGTTGCTGTCCGCCGGGTTAACGGCGGAGGCGTGCAGGCACACGCGAACTTCGCCCGCGCCAGCGTGCGGCGTGGGTTGCTCGCCGACTTGGATGACCTCGGCGGGCTTGCCTTGACGGGTATAGTAGGCGGCTTGCATGGATATAGAAAATCCTTTTAAAACAAATAGTTACAATATGTCGAGGCATTCGATGGGTTTGCCGCCGCGCGCGACTTTGGTGTAGACGCGGCGTGGCCGAATTCCTGCGGCGCAGGGGGTGCGAATGCGAAAAGTCAGTGTAGCACCGGTGGTACGCAGGCGTGCGCATGGCACAATCACAACGGCCAACTTTTGACGAGACACCGCCGTGGAACCGAACAAACTATCGATCGCCGAAGTGAACGCACAAATGAACGCGGGCAAGCTCACCGCCGTACAACTGGCCGAGGCCTGTCTGGCGCGTGTCGCCGCGCGCGAGCCGGACGTGCGCGCGTGGGTGCACATCAACGCCGATGAGGTGCTGGCGCAGGCGCGTGCGTGCGACGCCATGCCGCGCCGCAGCGCCTTGCACGGCATACCCGTGGGCATCAAGGACATCATCGACGTGGCAGGTATGCCCGCCGAATACGGCTCGCCGATCTACGCGGGCAACCGTGCACAAACCGATGCCGCCTGCGTGGCCGCGTTGCGCAAGGCTGGCGTGATCATCATGGGGAAGACGGTGACGACGGAGTTCGCCATGCGTCATCCGAATAAGACGCGCAATCCGCACAACCTGGCGCACACGCCGGGCGGATCATCCAGTGGGTCGGCAGCAGGCGTGGCGGATTTCATGATGCCGCTGGGTCTGGGCACGCAGACCGGCGGCTCGGTGCTGCGGCCCTCGTCGTACTGCGGTGTGGCCGGTTTCAAGCCGACGTTTTGCGTGATCAACCGCGTGGGGGTGAAGCCCAATTCCGAATCGCTGGATACCGTCGGCCTCATCGCGCGCCGTGTGGACGATATCGTGCTGAGTCTACCGCTGGTCACCGACTGTGCTGCGCCTGCAGCGCTGTCAGTGAGTAAGCCGCGCATCGGTTTTTGCCACACGCCGCAATGGCCGTCAGCGGAGCCGGCCACCGTGGCGGCGATTGAGGCAGCGGCAGTGTCGTTGGCTAAAGCAGGTGCGCAGGTAACAGAATACGTACTGCCTGCTGCGTTCGATGCCCTGGCGGCGGCACACAGCGTGATCAACGACTACGAAGCGTATCGCGCGCTCGCCCACGAACTGCGTACTGCGCCCGAAAAAATCAGCGCAACCATACAGCCACGCATCGCACGCTGGGCCACTCGCACGCTGGACGAGTACGCGCAGGCGCAGCAAACCGTGGCCGATTGCCGTCGCATGCTGCGTGATGTGTACAAAAACTTTGATGCGCTGCTAGTACCCAGCGCGCCGGGTGAGGCACCGGTCACGCTGAACAACACCGGCGAAGCCGTGTTCAATGCGATCTGGACGGCATTGCATGTGCCCGCAATTACCTTACCTGCGGGCACCGGGCCAACGGGCTTGCCGGTCGGCGTGCAGTTGGTGGGTGCTTATGGCGGCGATTATGCGTTGCTGGCTTGCGCGGCTTGGGCGGAAGGGCGGCTTACCTGACGGGGCGACGACGCACGGCAGCTATAATTTTCGCCAGCCGTTCGCTCGATAGCGCATCGGGCCGCGCGCTGGCAGCGGCGTCGAGCATCCAGCGCTCGATGTCGGCGGATGTCGTTACCGTGGTCTGGCGGCCCTCCATCGCTGTCTTGAGAGCGAGGATTTTCAGGCGCTGGCGTGCCGCGAGAAAATCGGCCGGACTGTCGAGGCTGCAGGCGACTTCGAGGTTGAGCAGCACATCTTCCAGCGTCTCAGCTTTTTTGCCGGGCTTGGCTTCCGCGTTGCCTTGAAAGCGCGTTTGCAAGCGGGTTTTCCATGCTGCGGGCAGGTCGCCGAGGTCGTTCCAGCGTGATTCCTGTGCGGCACTTTGATCTGCATCGGTGGCACCTGCTTCGCGTTCGCTGCACAGCGCCATGGCGGCGATCAAGGCATTGTAGCGCGCCTGCTCGGCGTGTTGTGCCAGTTCGCTGATGCGTTTGCTGGCGGCATCGCTCGCGGCACGATATTTCGCATCGAGCTTGGCGGCTTGCGGACGCGGCGCTTCCGGCTCGGCACGCCAGGCGGTTTCGGCCTCGGTGAGACTGCGTTTGATATCCTGCGCCGACGCGCCGTTGGCCAGCGCGCTCACGCTTTCGATGACAGCGTAGCGTGCCTTGAGTTTTTCATGGGCCTCGGCTTCGCTCGCGGTGCGTGCCGTATCGCGTGCGGTGAAGATGGCATCGGTGGCCGTCTTGAACGCCGTCCACAGCGCGTTTTCGTCGCGGCGCGGTAGCGGATGGGCCTTGGCTACGCCCTGCCATTGCGTTTGAATCTTTTTGACTTTATCCACCACGTCGCGCGCGCTGGCCGAGCCTTGCAGTGTTTGCGCCTCGGCAATCAGGGCTTCGCGTTTGCCGCGCGCCTCGCCGTGGGCGTTTTTGAGCGGCGCTTGCAGTGCCTGCACGGCAGCGGCATAGCGCGTAGTTATGGCGTTGTCACCCTTTTGTGCCTTGCGCGGCACGGTGTGTTCCACCGGCCCGAGCTTGCGCCAGTTGAGCTGCGCTTCGTCGAGTGCGTGGCCGACTGCGCGCCAGTCGTGCGTGGGGGCCGTTGTTCCCTCAGCTGTGGCAGGAAAAAATTTCGCCGCCGCCTGGGTCAACGCAGTGACGATTTCCTCGCGCTTGGCGAGATTTTCGTTACGCTCGTTCTTGAGCTTTTCCAGATGGACGCCTACCGGTGCATAGGCTTTTTTCAGCGCGCCGTCGAAGGTGAGCCACATCACCTGGTTGGAGGCCGCGCCGAGTTTGTCCAGCTCTTTCCAGCGTTCGCGCAATTTGTCGATGGCCTCGGCGTGTACCTTGACGGATACCTTGCCGACGGCGGCTTCAACCAGCGCTTGCGCTTCTGTCACCAGTTGCTCGCGGCTTTGCCGACCGCCCCAGCGTTGCCAGTCGTGCAGGCGCCGCTGTTCCGCGCGCAGTACCTCGATGCGCTGGGCGAGGGCCGCATTCACGGCGCCGCGCTTGGTCGCGGTATCGATCACCGCCAGCAGGCGCGTGAGATCGGCGACATGGCCCGCGGTGTGCGCGGCTTCGGCGGCTTCAACATCACGTTGGATGGCCTCGATGCGCAGCTTGTTTTGCTCGCGGCGCTTTTCGCGTTCTTCAGCGCTCAACGTCGCCTGCTCGACTTCGCGCGCGTGCGTCACGCCGTTGCGCCATTCGGCAAAACGCGCGGCCAGCGTGGTGTGCCACTCGTTGTCCTCGTTGTTCGTGTCTCCGGCGATCTCGGGAAACGCGCGCCATTGGTCGGTGAGACTTTTTTCCAGCGCTTCGTCACGCGCGTTTTCTTCGCCAGGCGCGCCCGCAGCGGGCAGGGTTTGCAAAAACCCCGCGCGTTGCACCACACTGGAGGCCACCGCCAACAGGCGGTTGGCAGCTTCGCCCAGGGCGGTGCAGCGCGCATCTCCGGCATCAGGCAGGCTTTGCACGAGTTCGAGCAGGGCGACGGCCAGCGGCTGCGCATCGGCAGGCGGCGTTTCGCCGCGCGCCACGCCGGGCAGTGTTTCGCGCACGCGTGTCATGCCCTGATCTATGGCCGCAAGCCAGCGGCTGACGGTTTGAATGTGCTCGCCGCGCGTACGTACCTTGATGCCCAATTGCTCGCTCAGCGTGGCGAAATTCGTGCACAAGACGGGTTCAATTAAGGCGCTGTCCATTGCAGCCCAGGCGTGGTCGAGTTCCACCACGCGGTTTACCGCCACGGTGTCCTGCTCCAGCAGCGCGCGCGCGTTGGCGATCAGGGTGTGCGCTTCTGCCGTCGCGAGGCGCTTGCCGTGGGTGTTTTCCCAATGCGATTTGGCGGCGCGATACAGGCGCTTGTCGTGATCACGAAAATCGTGCATCGCCTGCTTGAGTGAGGCTTCCTGCGTCAGGGCTTCGATTGCGCCGAGCTTGAGCGGCACGGTGGGCGCGTCGTGGGCCAGTTGCAACAAGGCGGCGTCGTCAGCCGCTGAGGCTATGCGTTGCCGCCAAAGGTGCGTGTCTTCTGCGGACAGCGCCTGGGCTGCGGGCGCTTCTACGGCCACCGCCTCGGGTTGCGGCACGGCGCCTGTGTCTTTTTTAAATATATTTTCGAACACGATATGAGCATCCAGGAGAAATTCAGGCTACATTGTGACACCGATTCGGTAGCCTGACGTGCGAAGGAGCATTTTTGAGTGCGATTGTAACGATTGTCATTGAGCCCGGCCGCTACCGGCACTACAAAGGCAATGAATACGAAGTCATCGCCATGGCGCGGCATTCGGAAACGCTCGAGTGGATGGTGGTTTACCAGGCACTGTATGGCGACGGCGGATTGTGGGTGAGGCCTGCCGCCATGTTTGCCGAAAACGTGGTGGTGGACGGCAAAACTCTGCCACGATTCTTACGCATCACGCCGGGGCAAACACCATGAGTATCAACTGGTTTCCCGGCCATATGGCGGTGGCCGTCACCAAGGCCAAGGCGGCGATGGCCGATAACGACCTGGTGGTCGAGGTGCTCGATGCGCGTTGTCCGCTCGCGAGCGCCAATCCGCTGGTGGAAACCCTGCGCACGCACCGCCAGCGGCCATGCCTCAAGGTGCTGAACAAAATGGACCTGGCTGACCCCGCTGTCACGCAGGCTTGGCTGCATTTTTTTAACGCGCAGAAAAACGTCAAGGCGATTGCGCTGTCGTGCAAAAAACCCGGTGAGGCGGCCAAGGTGCTCGCCGCCGCGAAAAAACTCGCGCCGCACCGCAATGATCAATTCAAGCCGCTGCGCATGATGATCATGGGCGTGCCGAACGTGGGTAAATCCACGCTGATCAACGCCTTGTTGAAGCGCCGTGCGGCGAAAACCGGCGACGAACCGGCGGTGACCAAAGCGCTGGCGCGCTATGACTTATCGGCGGAAGCAACTCTCACCGATACGCCGGGCTTGATGTGGCCGCGTATCGCCGCGGAGGGCGACGGCATGATGCTCGCCGCCAGCCATGTTATCGGCGTGCGTGCGTACCACGAAAGTGAAGTGGCGATGTATCTTGGCGAAATTTTGCTGGCGCGTTACCCACAACTGCTGGCGGCGCGTTATGGCGTCGCGCTGGCGCAGGAGGGGGCCACGGGCACCAAGGTCGATGGTGCCAGCGTGGTTGAAGCCGTGGCGGTCAGGCGAGGTTACCGGCTAAAAGGCGCGGGACTGGATCTGGAAAAGGCGGCGATCACCTTGCTCACCGATTACCGCAGCGGGGTGCTGGGGCGCGTGAGCCTGCAAGCGCCGACGGTGGTGAATGCAGTGGCTAACGATTAAAGTAAGGGTAACTGTTCAGCCGCTATAAAGACCTTCACCGCAGAGGCGCAAAGGCGCAGAG
>CAMBGJ010000067.1 GCA_945865805.1 Bordetella parapertussis | reverse complement strand
GCCACTTACGAGAAGGGTGTCAAACTTCGCGGCAACGAGAAGAGAAACCTTGAACACCGACTGCTACGATCCACAGTGTTGAATTGGTGGGACATAACAATTCATCCTAAAACGGTACTTTTGTAAATTTTAAATCCCTTACGCAAGGGCACTATGATTATGAACGCTTTTCCGCTGTGGATTCCCTGCTGAGCATGGTTGACCCCGCGACTTTTACCGGCTGGCAGGCGCTGTTATTTCAGGTGGTTTATTTTTTCACCAAGGCCATACTGGTTTTCCGTCAGCACGACTCGTATCTCTACTGGCCGTTCCTGCTCTCGACGCTGCTGATCGGCGCCTTCGCCTGGCGCCTGGGTTATGCGCAACTGCGCGCAAGCGGTGCGGCGACCTGGCGGGAACTTCGCCAGCGGTTTCTCGGCAAGGCACTGTGGTGGCACCCATCATCACGAATGGATTACCGTTTTTATCTGGTCAACGCGGTGTTGTTCCCCATCCTGCTGGGGCCGTGGCTGTTCGGCGAAAACGCCATCGCCAGGATGCTCGACGGCTTCACCGGCCTGACGCCCGCTAACGCAGGCAACGTCGGCACGGCAGGCATCGGCGTAAAAATCGCTTACACGCTGCTGTTTTTTATCGCCTACGATTTCGGCCGCTTTGTCGCGCACTGCCTGCTGCACGATGTGCCGTTGCTGTGGGAGTTTCACAAAGTGCATCACTCGGCCGAAGTGCTGACGCCGATGACGAGCTTCCGCGCGCATCCCATCGATCTCGCGCTGATGTATTGGGTGCCCGCGCTCATCACCGGCCTCATGGCGTGGCTGTTTCACCGCTTTGTCGACAACAGCGTCGGCGTTTACACCTTTCTCGGGCTGCACGTCATCTTCTGGATCGGCAATCTCATCGGCAACCTGCGGCACTGGCAGGTGTGGCTGTCGTATGGCGACAAGCTCAATCACTGGCTGATCAGCCCCGCGCACCACCAGCTGCATCACAGCATCGAGCCGCAACATATCGGCTGCAATCGCGGCTTTGAAATCGCCGTGTGGGATCGCCTGTATGGCACGTTGCGTGTGCCGTCCAATCAACCGGAAACCTTCAGGATGGGTTTGGGCGATGGCACCGACGGCCAATGGTCCAGCGTGGGCCGACTGTATTTGTGGCCTTTTGCGTTGGCGTTTAGACGGCTAACCGGTGGCACCAAGCCGTCCGCTGACACAAAACAAAAAGATCAATAAAATCATATATTTACAGAGAATAACCCCGTAACGCGTTAGTCGATTTTCAATCCGATCGCGCGCACGATTTTGCCGTATTTGTCGATTTCGCTTTTAAGATAAGCCGTCATCTGCTCGGCATTGCGGCTGGCGGGCTCCACACCCAGCGCGGCGAAGCGTTCACGGATGTCAGGCGAAGTCACCACCTTGACCAGTTCGCCATCCAGACGCCGAATCACATCGCGTGGCGTGGCTGACGGCGCAAACACCGCATTCCACAGCAGGTGTTCGTAACCCGGCACGCCGGCTTCGACCATGGTCGGCAACTCGCGCGCAATCGCCGAGCGCTGGCCACTGGTGACTGCGAGCGCGCGTACACGTCCGGCGCGCACATGCGGCAGCGCCTGCGCCATACCGGAAAAATACGCAGCCATCTGACCGCTGATGAGATCGACCGTGGCCTGCCCGCCGCCCTTGTAGGCGATGTGGGTCATTTCCGCGCCCGTCATGGACCGAAATAATTCATACGCGAAGTGATCCGAATTGCCCGCACCGGACGACGCTACATTCATTTCGCGCGGCCTTGCCTTGGCCAGTGCGATCAATTCCTTCACGGATTTCACTGGCAACGCAGGGTTCACGATCAGCATATGCGGCCCCGCCGCAGCCATGCCCACCGGCGTAAGATCACGCAGCACGTCATAGCCGAGCTTGGCATACGCGGAGTGCGCCACCGCAATGCCGGTGTTGGCATACAGCAGCGTGTAGCCGTCTGGCGACGACTTGGCAACCACCTCTGCAGCGATGTTCGCACCCGCGCCGGGGCGATTTTCAAACACCACCGATTGCCCCAAACCATCGCTCAATTTTTGCGCGACGATGCGGCCCACCACATCACTGGAGCTGCCCGCCGGAAATCCGATAATCATGCGCACGGATTTCGTGGGGTAGGCCTGTCCTGAACCTGTCGAAGCGGTTTGCGCCTGCGCCTGCGTGTAAGTGGCTAACGGTAAAACGACCGCAACAATAGCGCCAGCGACAGTGGTCGACAAAAACCGCGTCATTCCATCTCGCGCACGTTCGGGCCGGCGACGATATCCATTTCGGTCATGGCAATGATTTCATCCGTGGTAAAGCCCGGCGCCACCGCATCGATCACGAAGCGCTTGCCGTCCCAACGCAGCACCGTAAGATCAGTCACCACGTAACTCACGCAGCCCTGCCCGGTCAGCGGATAGGTGCATTGCTTGCGCAATTTGGGGCGGCCCTTGCTGTCGGTGTGTTCGAGCACGATGATCAAATCGCATTTGCCCGAGAGCAAATCCATCGCGCCGCCGATACCGCCGCGAATCGCGTCGGCCGTGCTCCAGTTGGCGACACTGGCGGTTTGATCCACCTCGTAGGCGCCGAGGATCACGGTATCGATATGCCCGCCGCGCGCCATCTCGAATGATGTCACGCTATCAAAAAACGACGCCCCCGGCTGCAAGGCGACGAACTGACCGGCGGCGTTGTACACATCAGGATCGATGTCTTTATCTTCAGTCACCATTTCGCCGTAACCCAGCACGCCGTTTTCCGCGTGCAGAATCACATCCCGGCCCTTGAGATAATTCGACACCATGGTGGGGATCCCCACGCCGAGGTTGACGTACGTGCCTTCGCACACCAGCCTGGCGGCATTCTTGGCGATTTGCTGACGTGTCACCGCAGGCTTGTTGTTATACAGCCGCGGCTTGTCCGAAGGCCGCCGCTCTGCCCGGCGATACGCCTTGGTATCCATGGTTTCCTGCGTGAGGATCACGCGCTCGACGAAGATACCGGGCAAATCAACCAGCTCCGGCGGGATTACGCCGGGTTCGACAATCTCATCCACTTCGACAATCGCCACACGCGCGGCCTTACCGAACGCCGGGTTGAAATTCTGGCTGCCGCCACGAAACTGCACATTGCCCAGCTTGTCGGCACGATAGCCGCGCAGCAATGCGTAATCCAGATGGATGGCTTTTTCAAACACATACGTCTTGCCGTCGAAATCGCGCAGCTCGCGGCCCTTCGTAAGATCGGTGCCCACACTCGTCGGCGAATAAAATCCGGCCAGCCCAGCCCCGCCCGCGCGGCAACGCTCAACCAGGATGCCTTGCGGCACCAATTCCACTTCGAGTTTGCCTTCGTTGATTTGTTGCTCGCTGGCAGTGGGCGAACCGGGACGCACGGAAAACGCCACCACGATTTTTTTCACCTGATTGTTTTCGGCGAGTATCTGCCCGCGCGTCGCACCGGGGTCGCCCAGCGAGTTGGCGACGATAGTGAGGTCTTTCGTGCCTTTGTCACGTAACGCCTTGATTAGCGTGGTAGCAAAGCGGTGCGCCACGCCAAAGCCCGCGATAGCCACCACTGCGCCATTCTGAATATCTGCCAGCGCCTGTTGTGCCGAGTCAACGACCTTGTTCATTATAATCTCTCGTTATTTTAAAAGGTGAATAAAAACAAATACTTATGAGTTTCCCGGTGATCTGCCGCGACTCCCTGACCACGTGCTGCGCGCCCATTCCCCTGGCATCAGCGCGGCACAGGATGTGTGCGTGACCTTAGCAGTCTGGTTTTGTGCCGTCAACGTTACTGCGGCGGAATCTTCGCGTCGCGTATCACCTTGGCCCACTTGGGAATTTCTGCCAGCACATACTTGCGAAATGGTTCGCTGCCACCGGTGACAGGCACGATGCCTTGACTCACCAGACGCTCCTTCACGTCGGCAAACTCCAGCGCCTTCACCATGTCGCCGCTCAATCGCCCCAGTATCGCCGGAGGCGTGGCAGCGGGCACGATCAAACCGTACCACGAACTCGCGTCGTAGCCCGGCAAGCCAGCCTCATGTACGGTCGGCACCTGTGGCAACGCGGCACTGCGTTGCGGCGTCGACACCGCGATCGCACGCAACCTGCCCTGCTCTATTGGCGACAGCGTGGTCGCCAGCGAACTGAACATCAGCTGCGCCTCGCCACTGATGGTGGCAATGGTCGAGGGCGCGCCACCCTTATACGGCACATGCACCATGCCGAGTTTTGCCATCGATACGAACAGCTCCATCTGCAAGTGCGTGATATTGCCGGTGCCGCCAGAGGCGTAATTCAGCTTGCCCGGATGCGCACGCGCCAGCGCAATCAGTTCTTTGACGTTTTTCACCGGCACCGAGGGGTGCACCACCAGCGCGGAAGCGCCCATGCCGATCAACGACACAAAGCCGAAATCCCTGGTGATATCGAAAGGCAACTTGGCAAACAACGCAGGCGCACCCAGCGTGGCATTCGCCAGATACATAGCGTGCCCATCGGGCGCAGACCGCGCCACCATCTCGGCCGCGATGATGCCCGCGGCCCCCGGCCGGTTTTCCACCACCACCGGCTGGCCGAGCGATTCAGACAGCCGTTGTGACACCGCACGCGCCGCAACATCCGTAGCGCCGCCGGGCGCAAAGCCCGACACGATACGCACCGGGCGCGTGGGAAACGTTGCCTGCGCCTGCGCCGCCCCGACAAAGGCGCACCCGGACGCCAGTCCTACGATGGTCGTGATCCACGCGATGCGTCCAAACACTGGAGATTTTTTATCGGTCGTCATGATGCACCGAATTTACCAGCACGCGGCACACACGGCCAGCGTGACTCAAATGCGCGATGATCTGCGGTATAGTTGTCGCTTCGGATTTTGCCTGGTTTTACATCGCGTTTCCGCCATCCATCCTCATGCCCTTATTCTTGCAAATTTTTCCCTCGCCATGGCGCGCCGTGCTGGCGATTTTTTCCTGTGCCGCCGCGCCCGCTGTCACCACGGCTTACCCGGCAAAACCGATCCGCATCGTCGTCCCGTTCGCACCCGGCGGCGGCACCGATCTGATGGCGCGCGCGATTGCCGTGCGTTACACCGAAACCTGGGGCCAGCCGGTGATTGTCGACAACCGCTCGGGCGGCGGCGGCAATATCGGCACTGACATCGTAGCCAAGGCACCAGCCGACGGCCACACGCTGCTGTTCAACACCAACGCCACTATTGTGATCAACCCGCATTTGGGCAAGATCAGCTTTGATCCGATCAACGATTTCGCGCCGGTGACACAGGCGGCCGTGCTGCCCTTTGCCCTTCTGCTGCACCCTTCCGTGCCCGCCAAATCAGTGGCCGAGCTGGTAGCGCTGGTGCGGGCAAAACCCGGCGAATTCAATTACGGCTCCTCGGGCAACGGCGGCGGCGCGCACCTCGCCGGTGAAAGCCTGCGCACCATGGCCAAACTCAGCATGACGCACGTGCCCTACAAGGGCGCGTCTCCCGCGCTGGTGGCGCTACTGGGCGGCGAGGTCCGCTTCATGTTTGTCAGCATCCTCACCGCCACGCCGTTGATCGACAGCGGCAAAGTGCGGGTGATCGGCGTCAGCAGTAAAAAACGTTCACCGTCACTGCCCAATGTGCCCGCAGTGGGCGAAACACCAGGACTGGCAGGCTTTGAATCCGATTTATGGTACGGCCTACTCGCCCCCGCAAAGACTCCGCCGACCATCGTAGACAAGCTCTACCAGGAAACCCGCCGCATACTTTTGCTGGCGGAAATACGCAACCGCTTCGAGCCTTCGGGCACCAGCATCGTCGGCAACTCACCAGCGGAATTCACGAAAATCATCAAGGATGATTACGCGCGCTGGGCTGGTGTGATCAAGGCGGCGGGGGTGAGGTTGGAATAACGTTAAAAACGTTTTCGACGCGGATTTTCGCGGATTACTTTTGGTAATGCACTTAATCTGCGTAAATCTGCGTTTATCTGCGTTTATCTGCGTTTATCTGTGTCGAAAGATTTTAAATTTTTGGGAGGTCTCATTTGAAAGCAGCAAAAAAACCAGCTACGCCAACTTGGCCGCTGGATATCTACAAAGTATTCAAGCAGGTCGGCATCCGCCAGATCGCCTATGTGCCCGACGCCGGCCACACGCAGCTCATCAAAAGCTGCCATGCCGACAAATCCATGCGCGCGATTTCGCTCACCACCGAGGAAGAAGGCGTCGCCATGCTGGCCGGCTCGTGGCTCGGCGGCGACCGTGGCGCGTTGCTGATGCAATCGTCCGGTGTGGGCAACTGCATCAACATGCTCGGCACCATTCGCGAATGCCGTTTTCCGCTGCTCACACTCGTGACCATGCGCGGCGAGTGGGGGGAATTTAATCCGTGGCAATTGCCGATGGGGCAAGGCACGCCCAATGCGTTGACCAACGCCGGCGTCGTAGTGCAACGGGTGAACGACGGTGATCTCATCGGCGAAACCGTGTTCGCGGCGGCGATGATGGCATTTCAAACCAACCGCGCGGTAGCGGTGCTGATCGGCCAGCGCGTCGTCGGCTTCAAAGACTGGAGCAAATAACATGGCGACCAACACCAAAAAATCAGCAAAATCCACGCTTGACCGCCGCGTGGCGGTAAGAGCCATCCTCGCCGAACGCGGCGACTCGCTGCTGGTCACCGGTCTCGGCTCATCCTGTTACGACGCCGGCACGATGGATCATCCTCTGTCGTACTATCTGTGGGGCGGCATGGGCGGCGCAACCATGATCGGCGTCGGCATGGCGCTGGCACAACCCAAGCGCCGCACGCTGGTGATCACCGGCGACGGCGAAATGCTGATGGGCTTGGGCTCGCTCGCCACCATCGGCGCGGAAAAAATCAGCAACCTGTCGGTTATCGTCATCGACAACGAGCTTTATTCCGAAACCGGCATGCAGCCCACCCACACCAGCCGCGGCGTGGATCTCGCGGGTGTGGCGCAGGCGGCGGGGTTTGTCACCACCGCCAACATTTCCACGCTGGCGGAGCTGAAAACGTGGATCCCCAAAATCTACAACGCACCGGGGCCGCTGTTTTTGAATATCAAGGTCAACGCCAATCGTTATCCGCTGTCGATACGCTTGCGCGATGGCGCGCATATCAAAAACCGTTTCCGCGAAGCCTTGCTGGGATCGAAAGCATTCGACTAACCGTTTAGTTTTATTCGCGTTCCATTAGTGTTCCATCGGAGGGCACATGACCGCCGTCACACTCGCCGCAGACGCCGTGCTGGATTTCCAAATCGTCCCCACCCCCGCTGCACTGGGCGCGGAGGTGCATGGCCTGGATTTGCGGCAATTGAACGATGCCACGTTCAAGCGCCTGCGCGAGGCGTGGCTGCATCATGTGCTGCTGATTTTTAAGGATCAAACACTGACGGCGGAAGACCTGGTAACACTGGTCAACCGCTTTGGCACGCCAGTGAGTTCGTCGGGGCTGCATCAACGCAATCTTGACGAACGCACCGCCAATCAATTGTTCAACCTGCCGCCGGAAGTCACGGTGGTCACCAACGTGCGCGACAACGGCAAGCCGGTGGGCATCCTCGGCGACGGCGAAATTGTCTGGCACTCAGACTTTTCATTCAAGGAGCGCCCCACCGCCGCGCGCATGCTGGTGGCGATGGAAGTGCCGCCGCAAGACAAAGGCGGCAACACCAAATTTCTTAACGCCTACGCCGCCTACGACGCCCTGCCCGCCGATTACAAAAAAACTCTGGTGGGCAAAACCATCAAGCAGGGCAACATCGTCGATACCGCGATGAAGCTGCGTCCCGGCGCGTCATTGCAGGATGACATCCGCCAGGCGCCGGGGCCGAGCCATCCGATTATTTCCACGCACCCCGAAACTGGCTGCAATCATCTGTTCCTCGGCCGCCGCCACGCCGCCTACGTCAACGGCATGACGCTGGATGAATCCAAAGCGTTTCTCAATAAACTGTGGGACTACGGCACGCAGGAACGCTTTTGCTACACACACCGCTGGAACAAGGGCGACGTGGTGGTATGGGACAACCGCGCCACCGTGCATCGCCGCGATGGGTTTGATCCCGACAGCCGCCGCGTGCTATATGCCGCGCAGGTCGAAGGGCACAAACCGTATGAAGCGCCGGACGTGTTGAGCCTGCCGGCGCATGGCCGGGCGAGCTTATAAGAATATCAATTAAATCAAATACTTATGACTACACCGTCGTGGCGCTGGCCGAACAACAAACCTATCGCCGTCTGTTTCAATGTTTGCCTCGAAGCCTGGTCGGACGGCAAGGCGCCAGGCATCAGCCCGATGGGCAATCCGTTGCCGCCCGGCGTGCTGGATAACACCGCGATTTCATGGGCCGAATATGGGCCGCGGCGTGGCATCTACCGGCTGCTGCAAGGATTTGCCAAGCACGGCGTAAAGGCCAGCGTGATGACCAACGCCATCATCGCCGAGCGTCACCCCGACGCCGTCAAGGCTGTCGCCGCCGCCGGACACGAGGTGGTGTCGCACTCCTACGCGATGGATGTGATGCCGGTGATGATGAAAGAAGACGAAGAGCGCGCCAACATCAAGCGCTGCACCGAGCTGCTGCAAAACGTGTCGGGGCAAACCATCAAAGGCTGGTTAAGCCCGCGAGCCACACCCAGCGCCAATACCGCGCGGTTGCTGACCGAAGCGGGCTACACCTGGTACGGCGACACGCTGGCCGATGATCTGCCGTGGATCGAAACCGGCGCTGGCCGCAACATCGTCGCCATTCCGCTTGCCACCGACGTGAACGACATGCGCTCGATGAAAGACGGCGCGCCGATCCATTCCATCGTCAGCACCTTTGAGGAACAACTCATGCGCGTGCGCGAAACCGAGTCCGGCCCGGCGCAAGTGGATTGCACGGTGCATGCGCACATTTTCGGTCGGCCACACGGCGCGTATTACTTTCAGCGTGTGGTGGAGCTGGCGGCCAACTCGCCGGACGTGTGGGTAGCAACGCGGCTGGAAATCGCCCACGCGGTTCTCGCCGCGTGATTAGTAAACAGTGAACCGTAACATGCCACTAAGGCTGTTCACCGATTACTGCTCACAGTTCACCATTACCGCTACACTTTCATCATGAAACCACGATACTTCGCCGCCGCTTTAATTTCCACGCTTCTGACCGCAAGCATCGCACAGGCACAATCCTACCCCGCCAAACCCATCCGCCTGGTAGTGCCCGTACCGCCCGGCGGCATCGTCGACGTGGTGGGCCGCCTGCTGGCGCAAAAAATGACCGAGCAAGCCGGTCAGAACGTGATTGTTGATAACCGCCCCGGCGGGCTGACCAATGTCGGCAGCGAATTTGTCGCGCGCAGCCCCGGCGACGGCTACACGCTGCTGCTGCAATCGCTGCCGATGGTGGTCAACCCGGTGGTGCTGCCGAAAATGTCGTACGACTATGAGAAGGATCTCGCGGCGGTAACGCTGCTGGTGACTTCGCCTTACCTGTTCGTGGTGCACCCTTCCGTGCCGGTCAAAAGTATCAAGGATTTAATTACCGTCGCCAAGGCGCAGCCCAATAAAATCACCTACGCCTCGGCGGGCAACGCCAGCAATCTGCACATCGCGGTAGAGCTGTTCAACGTGCTGGCCGGCGTCAAAACGCTGCATATTCCCTACAAGGGCGGCGGCCGCGACAGAATATCGGTGACGCTGCCCGCCGGATTGGGCGCAACCAGGCGTATGGGCTTGTCGGGGTACGCCGCGACGCATGGCGCGCTGGTAACCGCAAGTGCACCCGCTAGGGCAAAAAATCGTAAGTATTTGTTTTTAAACACTATTTTACCCCCCTGCGCCGCTATCTACTCCGGCTTGATACCTGCTTCCTGCGCCACCCGAGCATATTTTTGAAACTCGGCGGCGACGTATTTGCCCAAATCATCCGGCGTGCCTGGCTGCGGGTCGATGCCCTGCCCCGCGATATTGGCTTTCACATCCGGCTCGTTCATTGCGCGGCGCGTTTCGGCATTCACACGATCGATGATCGCGCGCGGCACGCCGGCCGGTGCAAACATCGCATACCACACGCCGGATTCAAAACCCGCCACGCCGGATTCATGCACCGTGGGCAGATTCGGCAGCATCGCCGTGCGCTTTAAGGTGGTGGCGGCAATCGCCCGCACCTTGTTCGATTGCACATGGGGAAATATCGGTCCGATGCCGGTGATCATGAACTGCACTTCGCCAGACAGTAGCCCGATCATCGCCGGGCCCGCGCCCTTGTACGCCACGCGCGTCATCTGCACGCCCGCCATGCGGTTGAACATTTCGGTCGCCAGCCAGGTAGAGCTGGCGCTCGCCGCGTACAGCAACTCGCCCTTGCGCGAGCGCGCCAGTTGCACGATGTCGCGCGTGCTTTTCACCGGCAGCGACGGATGCACCACCAGCAGACTCGGAATCTCGCCGATGTTGATCACCGGCGCAAAATCCTTCAGCGTATCGAACGGCACGCGCTTATACACGCTGGCGTTGATCGCCTGCGAGCTGGAATTCATCAACAGCGTGTAGCCATCCGGCGCCGCCTTGACCACCTGCTCCATCGCCAGCAGCGCATCCGCACCGGGACGATTTTCAATAATGATTTGCTGACCCAGGTAAGCCGTCAACTTGGGACTCAAAATGCGCGCGATCACATCGGTGGCGCCGCCCGGCGCAAAGCCGATCATCATGCGTATCGGCTTGGTGGGATAACTCTGTGCCTGCGCGTGGCCCGCGCCTGCGATGAAACACACGCTGGTCATTACTGCTGCCCGCAACCCCTGCAACCTCGGCATCAACTTCTCCTCGCCCCGTTTTGGCGCTTAGCATGGCAAAATGCAGGCTCTGAAAGGAGCTCTCATGCAAGGCAAAACCATTGTTTACGACGCCATCACGGTCAAACGCGAAGGTGGCTTCGCCTTCGACGTGTGGCACCAGAATCACTATGTTCCTTCAGTACTGGCCACCGGTCAAATGCTGAATGTGCAATGTTATGGCAGCCCGCTGCGCGCCACCTACGTTTCAGTGTTTGAATCCAGCGCGGATGCCGCCACATTGCAACGTCTGCCTGCGCCGACACATGATTCCATTCTTTCAGCGGAACGCCACATCGCCACGTTTGTAAATGTGCAGCACGCGCCCAATACCGGCGACCCTTTTCACGAGGCACCGATACTCTATCCGGTGTTGTTCAGCGTGCCTGCCGAGGGTGAAACGGATTTCGACGCCTGGTACGACGACGAACATCTCGGCATCCTGTTGAAAAGCCCGCACTGGCCGATGTGCCGACGCTTCAAGGTTCACCAACCCACGGCGGGTTCGTGGACGCACATTGCGCTGCATTACCTGCGCGATCTGCGCGCGCTGGAGTCACCCGAACGCGACGAAGCGCGCGCCACGCCCTGGCGCGCGCGGCTGGCACAGCATGCGTGGTTCAAGGGCGATTATCGCGTGCTGCACAAATTCGGCCTGCGTCGAACGATGTAAAAAGTTGTTTTAAAACAAATACTTACGAAATCACTTCTTTTCGTTAAACACACCCGCCAATGGGCCGCGCGTCCAGTACGGCGAGTATTCGTTAACGATGTCGAGATACTGCGCCGCATCGCCGAACAGCGTTACATCCATCGGTGAAGTAAACGGCGCACTGGCTTCGATCCAGCCGATGTAATCGATCTGGTTGTTGTAATCCGAACGCAGCACGCGCACCTGTTTGGTTTCCGCGCGCTTTTCAAAATTGGCGCGCACGCCCTGAACAATGCGGTCCGCCAGCGCATCGGGCGCATGGTGAAAACGCAAAAACGTCAGGCGTGAAAAATGCCCGGTCAGCACCTGACCCGGATAAATTTGCGTGCCGCTGCCACGCCATTGCCCGCGTACTTTCTGCATCATGCGCTTGGTCCAGGCGGTAAAGCCGTTCCACGAACGACTTTTGTAGCCCTCGCTTTCCAACACGTCGATATGCGTCAGGTCATACATCGACAGATAACGCGGCCAGCCGTTCAGGCACACATACCGTCGGCCCGTCTCGAAACCGGGTATCGAGGTGCGATCAGGGATATGCTCCATGTCGTACCAATCGTTGAATTCTTCGTCGTACGCCGGTGTTGGCTCCATGGTTACCATCAGGAAGCCCTTGCCTTGTTTTTGTTCAGCCATAATTATTGTCTCGTTGTTGAATTGGTGTCAGTCAGAAGCGTTGGTATTGCTGACTGTCAAAACCGATAGACTCTCAATTTGCCTCCACCCTCGGCACCAACGCCGCCGCATATTGCCCCGCCAGCCGCCCCGATGTAAATCCCCAGCCGATGTGATTGCCGTGCCCCTTTAACAGCAGCCCGCCCTGCCCGGTCGCACCCGCAGCATACAAGCGCGGGATCGGCACATCATTCCTGCCCAACACTTGCAGGCCCGTGTTGATCGCCAGTCCACCGTCGGTGTAGTTGATGTAATTCTTCACCGGCCCGAGCACCACGTACGGCCCGTCACCCACCGGCGGACGCTCGCCTCGGCCCGGCGGCCCTACACCCCGGTTATACGCGGCTACCGTGCGCTTTAATTCGGCGGCATCCATACCCAGCACGCGCGCGACATCATCGAGTGTAGCGCCGCGTCGCACCAGATCCGGCCGCGTTCTTTGATAATCCTGCAAATAAGCGAACGCCACGCCCGGCGCGGTGGACACATAGTCCGGCCATTGCGTGAATTTTTTTGCCACGCGCGCATCGCACAAAATATAGCCCACGCCATCCGGCTGCAACGCGAGTTCAAACACCATGCGCTGAGTTTCATCGGCGAAGCGCTCGCCTTTGGCGTTGATCAGAATCGCGCCGTTGTGGAACAGTTTGCGCTCGGGCACCATCACCGTGGTCATAAAGCCCATGATGAAATGCCGCAGCAGCGAACGTGGCGCATGGCGCATCACGCCATTGCACACGCGCATCAGCCATGCCGATGGCGGCAAGCGGCTTTGCCACGCAGGCCTCAAAGGACGCACGAAACGCATGCCGCCGCCGTATAGTTCCGGGTTGATGATGCGCGCTCCCAAGTCGAGCGCCATGCGGTGCCCGTCGCCGGTGTTGGTGGGGTTCACCGCTTCGGTCGCGGCCACGGCTTCGCTGACAAACTGCGCCTTGAACGCCGCGTCCGCCGCATAGTCGCCACTGGCGAGAATTACGCCACGGCTGGCCTCGACCGTCTCGATTTTTCCGCCACGCTCGAATTCAACACCGGTGACCTCGCCTTTCGCCGTCGTCAATAGCTGGCGCGCCCGCGCTTGCGTTACGATCTCGACGCCGATTTTGCGCGCATGCTTTTCCGCATGAAAAATATACGCCGCCGAGTTAGGCATGATCTGATGCATGCGCGGCTTGCGGTGCGGCGGCTCGTCCATCGGGCCCATGAATACCGCCCCCCATGCTTCCAGCAGACGCACGCTTTCGGGCACATGCTCGCACAGTACGCGCGCGAGTTCCGCGTTGTCCGGGCGATCGGCATGGTGTTTTGAAAACGCGCCCATATCCTCGAAATGTTCCTGCGGCGTGTCAATGATGCCCACGCGCCGTTGATCCGCCGTCTGCGTGGCGCTGATCGAACCGATGGAACGCGCGGTGGTGCCGCCCAACGTGGGGTTTTTCTCCAACAGCAATACGCTTGCACCTGCCGCGCGCGCGCCGATAGCGGCCGCCACCCCCGTGCCGCCACCGCCCACCACCACCACGTCAAAGCGTTTCAATCGATTCTCGCTTTGGAAAACTCAACGATTTTGGCCCACTTGGCAATATCGGCCTTGATGAATTGCGCCAGAAACGCTGGCGAACTGCCAATCAGATCCGCACCCATCGTCGTGAGCCGCTCGCGCACATCGGGCAGTTGCAAGGCATGAGTGAAATCCGCATGCAACCGTTTAATCACCGCACCCGGCGTCGCTGCGGGTACCACCACCGCATACCATGTGGCGGAATCATAGCCGGGCACGCCGGATTCCGCGATGGTGGGAATCTCCGGCACGGTCGCGCTGCGTTTCGCCGTGGTCACCGCCAGTGCGCGCAGGCGCCCGCTGCGCACGTGCGGCATCACCGAACCGGGTATGGCGAACATCACCTGAATCTGTCCGGCAAGAAGATCGTTCATCACCAGCGCCACACCTTTGTAGGGCACATGGTTCAGCGAGATGCCCGTCATCGCCTTCAACATCTCGGTCGACAAATGCGAGGGGCCGCCATTGCCCGACGACGCATAGGCGAGCTTGCCGCCCTGCGCCTTTGCCAACGCGATGAACTCCTGCAGGTTCTTGGCCTTCAACGACGGATGCACCACCAGCACAAAGGGCGATGAACCCAGCAGCGTCACCGCCGCGAAATCACGCTCCGGGTCATAGTTGAGCTTCTTGTACAAACTCGCGGATATGGCGTTGGCGATGTTGTATTGGTAGATCGTGTGGCCATCGGGCGTAGCAGCGGCAGCCAATTCCGCCGCGATATTGCCGCCCGCGCCGGCACGATTGTCGATCACCACTTGCTGGCCCCACTTGTCGGTGAGTTTTTGCCCCAGCACACGGCCGATCACGTCCGCGCCACCGCCAGGTGGAAAGGGCACGATAAAGCGCACCGGCCTGGACGGAAACGTCTGCGCCTGCGCCACAGCCATCACCGGCAAGCACGCCGCGATAAAGCTCAAACACCATTTTTCAAGCCTTGCCATGAATTACCCTGTCTCGACAATCACTGCAATATACTTGCGCCGCCCAAACGCCATTGGTGTGCGCCCAGCGTGTAAATTTCCCTGCCCATCGCGCACTATTTTATAATTTCGACCTGCGCCGTAGCCGCTTAGTCCAGAACATGTGATGCCGATTCAAACACGCCCGTTCAGCGGCATCATCCCCTAAAGGATCATCTTCATGCACCGCCCTTTGAATCATTTTGCCTTGCCCCTGACGCTGATGTGCTGCGGATTGGCCAGCCCTCTCAGCGGTGTTGCGCACGCCCAAGCATTTCCTTCGAAGCCAATACGCATTATTGTCGCATTCCCCGCTGGCGGCGGCACCGACATCGTTGCGCGCATGATCTCGCCCAAACTCGGTGAAGCGTTGGGCACGACCGTGGTGGTCGACAACCGCGCGGGCGCACAAGGCATTGTCGGCACGGAGATCGCAGCCAAGTCACCGCCTGACGGGCATACACTGTTCATGGGTACGCTGGGCAACATCGCGGTGAACCCGGTACTGTGGGGCAACAAACTGCCATTCAATATGGAGCGCGACTTCGCGCCGCTCACCCAGGTGGTTGATGTGTGGTTTTTGCAAATGCTACACCCTTCGGTGCCAGCAAAATCGCCGCGCGAATTAATCGCCCTGGCAAAATCGCAACCTGGCGCGCTTAACTATTACTCCAGCGGCGCGGGCGGTGCGCCGCATCTGGCGGCCGAGATGTTCAATTCGCTCACCGGCGTCAAAACCACGCACGTGCCGTACAAGGGCAGTTCGCCCGGCATGACCGATCTGATGGCGGGCCACGTGCAAATCGGCTACGACAGCGTGGTGCAATCGCTGCCGTTTGTAAAATCCGGCAAGCTGCGCGCGATTGCCGTGCTGGGCGCCAAACGCACGCCGCTGCTGCCCGATACGCCGGTGATGAAAGATTTCATCCCCGGTTTTGAACTTACCAACTGGTTCGCGCTGGTAATCCCCGCCGCCACGCCGACGGATATCCGCAATCGGCTGCATGGTGAAGTGGTCAAAATCCTGCGTGCGCCGGATATCAGGGAGAGGCTGCTCGGAATGGGCGCGGAGCCGGTGGGCAGCACGCAGGAGCAATTCGGCGCGTTCATCAAATCTGAAATGGCGAAATGGGGCAAGGTCATTCGCGACGCCAACATCAAGCCGGAATGACACGCGTTATCAGTTCGGGCTTCCCGTGACATCCGCGTTTTTGTCAGGACTGCCGCTGTCGGCGCAAGTCGCTGCACACATTTTGCGCCAGCAGGCACGGCGCATCGGCGAGCATATTTTCGTCAGTTGCAACGGCAAAGACATCAGCTATGCCGAGGCCGACCAGCGCGCGGATCGCGTCGCGGCTGCATTTCACGCACTGGGTATCGCCAAGGGTGAGCGTGTCGCGCTGCTGCTGCACAACCGCGTTGAATATCTCGACCTGTGGTTCGGGATGTCGCGCATCGGTGCGATTCAGTTGCCACTGAATACGGCGTACAAGGGCCTGCAACTCGTGCACACGCTCAAGCGCGCGCCCGTGGCGGTCATCGTGGTGGAAGACGCCTTACTACCCGAACTGGAAGGCGTCATCGATCAGATCGAGCAACTCAAGTGCGTCGTCGTGCTCGGCAACGCCAATCCACAATGCAATTGTAACTATCTGTTTTATACGGATATTTTTTCGACGACTGCGGTCCCGCCCAGGGTAGACATCAGCGGTGCGGACGTCGGCGCGATCATGAACACCTCCGGCACCACCGGGCCCTCCAAGGGCGTGCTGCTATCGCATGCACAGCAATATATTCTCGGCCGCAACATCGTCAACGACATGGCGCTGACGGCCGACGATGTTTACTACAATTTTTTCCCCCTGTTTCACAACACCGCGCAGGCGATGATCACGCTGCCGGTGCTGCTCGTCGGCGCAAAAATGGTGTTGATCGACCGCTTCAGCGCCACGCGCTTTTGGCCCGACGTTCGCGCGCACGGCTGCACGGCGTTTTATTACATCGGCGAAATTCTGCGCATCTTGTTGAAATCCACCAGCACCGCCGATGGTGTGGGCACAAAGCTGCGCATCGGCTGGGGCATAGGGGCATCTGCCGCCGATTTTCTCGAATTTCAAACACGGCATCAGGTAGCGATGCGCACCGGCTACGGTTCCACCGAAGGCAATGTCGGCGTCTACCTATCCCATGAAAAACCGAATCTCGCCAGCGTAGGTCGCCCGCTGCCGGGCTTTGAAGTGCGCATCGCGGGCGAAGACAACGATCCACTGCCGCCAGGAAAAACGGGGGAAATCCTCGTGCGCGGCAGCGAGCCTTGCACCACCCTGCTCGGCTACGATGGCGACCCCGCAGCCACCCTCGCCGCGTGGAAAGACCTGTGGTTTCATACCGGCGATTCTGGCTATCTGGATGCCGACGGCAACCTGTTTTTTACCGGACGCGTCAAGGATGGCATACGTGTGCGCGGCGAAAATGTGTCTGCGTTCGAAATCGAACAAGTCATCGCGCAAATCGACGGCGTGATGGAGGTCGCCGCCATCGCGGTACCCTGCGAATTGGGCGGCGATGATGTTAAAGTAGTGGTCACTACTCATACACAACTTGACGCGCCAACCCTGCTCGCGCACGCCCAACAGCATCTACCGAAATTCGCCGTGCCGCGCTATGTGGAGTTTGTCGCGGCACTGCCCAAAACCGAAACCAATAAAGTGCGTAAGAATGTATTGCGTGAAACGCCGTTTACTCCCACGACGTGGGATCGATTGAAAATGTAGCCCGTAAGGCGCGCATCGGATTGCGGGGAGGTTAAAGTGCGGTGCTTCCTCCCCGGAATACGCTGCGCTCCTTTCGGGCTACGTGAACTTTGACAAAGGAAATCATGTTTGATCTGACAGGAAAAACAGCATTCGTCACGGGCGCAAGTCGCGGTATCGGAAGAAGCGTCGCGGTATCGCTGGCGCAAGCTGGCGCAGATGTCGCACTCATTGGTCGCGACACCGCCGCGCTCGAAGAAACGCTGGCGGCGGTCAAAGCCACAGGCCGCCGTGCACTGCCCATAAAAACCGATGTCACCAGCGCCGACAGCATAGCGTCTGCGGTTGCACAGACAATCAAAGCATTCGGCAAAATCGACACGCTGGTGTGCAACGCCGGCGTACAGCGCCTGAAACCCTTTCTCGATATGCAACCCGAAGACTGGCGCAGCCTGATCTCGACCAATCTCGAAGGCGCCATCATGACCATGCAGGCCGTGGGCAGGGGCATGGTCGAACAAAAAAGCGGCAGCGTCATCACCATGTCGTCGATCTACAGCTTTGTCGGTGCGCCGTGGAATTCAATTTACTGCATGACCAAGGGCGGCCTTGCGCAGTTATCCAAAGCGCTGGCGGTGGAATGGGCGCGCTACAACGTGCGTGTGAATGCCATCTGCCCCGGCTGGATCGAAACCGATCTCACCAAGCCGTATATGCAGGATCAGAAAACGGTGGATGCCGGCTTGCGGCAGATACCGCTGCGGCGCTTCGGCAAGCCGGAGGATATCGGGCCGATGGCGGTGTACCTGGCTTCGGATGAAGCGTCATTTGTGACAGGCGAGGCTTTTGTGATTGATGGCGGACAGATAGCCCACTAACTTCAACACCCCTCACCGCAGAGGCGCAAAGGCGCAGAGAACAACCGCAGAGAAAACCAAGATCGTGCTTGAACTTCTCTGCGCAACCTCTGCGCCTCCGCGCCTCTGCGGTGAGATTTGTTTTTGGAATTTCATATGACTGAAACATCCCAACGAAAAAAACGCATCATAGAACTCGACGATACGTTAGCCAAAGTCAAAGACGGCATGACCATTGCCATTGGCGGCTTTATCAACTCCAGCCACCCGATGCTGGTGGTGCGCGGCTTGATCAAGCGCAGATTAAAAAATCTCACCGTGGTTGGCCCCGCTTCATCGGGACTGGAAATCGATCTGTTGATCGCCGCCGGTGTCGCGAAAAAAGTCGTCGCGCCGTACGTGGGCGGCGAAGTGCTCGCGCCCATCGGCCCGGCGTTTCGTGCCGCCGCCGAGCGTGGCAAGGTCGAAGTCTTTGAACTCGACGAAGCGATGTATTACTGCGCCCTGCGTGCCGCAGCACAACGTGTGCCGTTTAACCCGTGGCGTTCGGGCGTGGGCACGTCGTTTACGCAAATGAATCCGGCGATCAAGGAATTCAAAGACCCCATCAATGGCGAAACGCTGCTGGCGATACCAGCGATTAATATCGATATTGCGTTTTTGCACGCGGCAACGTCCGACGCCTACGGCAATGTGCAATACATCGGCCACGGCTACGGCGACCGCGCGATCTACGCCGCTGCGGATGAAACTTACGTGCAAGTCGAGCAAGTCGTGTCAAACGAGCAAATCAAGGCCGATCCGTTAAAAACCGCGATCCCCGGTGCCGACGGCATCATCCGTGCAAAGTTTGGTGCGCATCCCTACTCCAGCCCTGGCCATTACATC
>CAMBGJ010000066.1 GCA_945865805.1 Bordetella parapertussis | reverse complement strand
GTGCCGCGGCCAGCGCTTTTTCCGGGCTGGTGAAGGTGCTCACGCGATAGCCCTGGCGCTCGAGCAGGCGCTGCATCAGGAGCAAGATGGCCTCTTCGTCATCGATGTAGAGAATGTGCTTTCCCTGTCCGTTGGCGGGTGTGGCGGCCACCGCCGCGGTGGTCGCGGCGGCCACCGGCGCATCGACGGCGGGAAAGCAAATGTGGAACGTGCTGCCTTCTCCGGGGGGGCTTTCCACCTCGATGCTCGCCTCATGCGCCTTGACGATGCCGTGCACCACCGACAACCCCAGACCCGTGCCCTTGCCCATTGGCTTGGTGGTGAAGAACGGCTCGAAAATGCGCGCGCGTGTCGCCTCGTCCATGCCGGGGCCGTTGTCCTGCACCGTCAGGCAGGCATAGCGGCCCGGTTGCAGATCGCCGCGCGCCTCGGCCTGCGCGTAGACTTCCAGGCGCACTTCGACCACGCCCGGGCGCCCCTGATCCTGTACCGCCTGTATGGCATTGCCGCACAGGTTGAGCAGAATCTGCTTGATCTGCGATGCATCGGCGAGCACCGCGGGTGTGTCGGGCTTGCACTCCACCTTCAGGCTCACCCCCGCGGGCAGCGTGGCGCGCACCAGGCGCGCCGACTCGAGCACCACCAGCGAGAGGGTGGTCGGCTTGCGCAAAAGCGGCTGGCGCCGGCTGAAGGCGAGGATCTGCTGCACCAGGTCCTTCGCCCGGCGGGCCGCCTTGTTGATTTCTCCAAGGCTTTCGAGCGCGATGTGCCCCGGCCCCACGTCCTGGCGCGCCAGTTCTGAATTGCCCGCGATCGCCGCGAGGGCGTTGTTGAAGTCGTGCGCGATGCCGCCGGCGAGCGTCCCCAGGGCCTCCATCTTCTGCGATTCCCGCAACTGGCTCTCCAGGAGTACGCGAGCCGCCTCGGCCCGCTTGCGCTCGCTGATGTCAATCAGAGCGATGCGCACCCCGGGGGCACTTCCTTCTTCGCGCACGCAGTCCAGTTGTGCCTGAAACACCGTGCCGTCATCACGTTGCAATTCGAATTCCCCTCTGTCCCGTCCGTCGCCTTGCTTCACATCCAGGAAATGCCGTACCCAGCGCGGCTGGTCTTCGGCAATGACCACCGAGATGAAGCCTCTTTGCAGCAGCTTCTTGCGTTCCCGCCCCAGCAGCGTGGCGCCGGTGAGGTTGATCTGCTCGATCATGCCGTCGATGGAAAGGGTGAGATATCGGGCAGTTGCAGTACTTTAGCCAGCTCAGCAGCGAGGCGATTTAAAATATCGGTTGGCGTTTTGGCGGGTGCAGCGATGCCCCACCACAGTTCCACCACATAACCCGGCGCGCCTGATTCGCTGACCGTGGGAATGGCGGGCGCAAACGAATTGCGCCGGCTGCCGGTGACGGCCAGCGCTTTCAGGCGTCCCGACTGCACCTGTGGCAGCACCGAGGGCAGGCTGGTGACAAACAACTGCGTGTGGCCGCCCATCAGATCGGTCAGCGCCGGTAAGGTGCCTTTGTACGGCACGTGCACGATATTGATGCCAGTCGCGCGGCGCAGCAGTTCCGTGGCGAGGTGGTTGATACCGCCGCTGCCGGTGGAGGCGTAATTGATTTCGCCAGGCTTGGCTTTGGCCAGCGCCAGCAGTTCCTTTAGATTTTTCACCGGCATTGAGGGATGCACAATCAGTATCATCGGTCCGGTGGCCATCATGCCGACGAAGGCGAAGTCCGTCAGCGGGTCATAGGGCAATTTCTTGCGTATCGCGGCGTTGGTGGAGAAAGAGCCCTGCACGTTGAGTATGGAATACCCGTCGGGCGCCGATTTTGCGACGTTTTCCGCGCCGATCATCGCGCCTGCGCCGGGACGATTGTCGATCACCACCTGTTGGCCCATTTGATGGCTCAGGCCCAGGGCGACCGCGCGAGACAACACGTCATTGCTGCCGCCCGGCGGAAACGGCACCACAAAACGAATCGGCTTCACCGGAAAGCTGAGTGCGGACGTTTTTGGCGCACTCGCGGCGGGCTCTGCGGGCGTTGTTTGCGCCCAACTGGGGCCGCAAAAAATAACTAATAAAAGCAAATGCTTATGAGTTTTCATCGGAAAGGGCGGTTTGCATGGCATCCAAGCATTCAAGGGTCGCGCGGCAAAGTGTGCGCCACATTAGCAGCAAGCCTCGCGCGCGTCCAACTGCAAGGCGCCCGAGCTTGACTATTGCCTTGGCGGATAAATTGCTCACATAAGCCCGCTGTGGCGGGCGCAGGCAATTGAATCTTGGGCTGCTCTAAAGCCGCGACCTGCGGCTAGTTCGGCAACTGGTCGCAAGTGCGCGTTCAAGTTTTTGAAACCAGCCGTCAGCAGTAGAAATTCTGAAATTCAGTCCAAGGATGTTCGACAGGCCGCTTCTGCGCACGTTGCAGCCGTTGGTAGCGCGGAACTTCAACTACCGCTATACAGGTCGAGTTACTCGCGTTGGGCTTCCGGCAGGTATCGGAGTGGAGCCGCCGGTCGCATGGTGGCTTGGCGGAAATGGTGGCCAGCATCTGGTCGACAGCCTGCGCAGTGAATCATCAGGGCATAGCTGCCGACTAAACTTCGCGCCACAATTCGCTTGCGTCGGCCAGCGCCCCTCTCACAAAAAGTTCCCTGGGGAACCCCTCCAGTATCTGCCGAATCCTTTTCAAAATAGCGTCTTTGCCGTTCACCTGTTCCGCGGCCCGGATCGTCAGATCGTATGCATCGCGCACCTCTCTGAGGGTTGCTTCGTACGCTCGGCCGGCACATATCCAGTAGAGCGCCAATACCCCGCTATTGAGTGCGAAGTGCGGTTCGGTGGTGGCGAAATCCGCCGCGCTGCGGATCAGGGTGCGATGGTCCACCGGTGATTGCTGAGCCAATCGCAAGGCTAGGTCATAGAGCTTGGCGCCTTTGGCCGCAGCAAACCATTTTCCTTCCTCGCCCGGCGTACTCGCGACAAGATCATTCAGAACGGCCTCAGGCACCTTGTGTGGGTATTTTCGACAAATTGCGCGAAACGTCGCAAGGTAGGTAGCGGCGCGATTTGCCGCCAGCGCATAGCGTTGGTAAGCCTCATCGGCCAACCCGGACGACAGCAGGATCGCTTCGCAGGTTGTGGCGATTGCACCCAGGGTTCATTCACACCCCGCGTGGCCTCTGCATAGCGCAAGGCTTCAGTTTTCTTGCCTAACCCCAGCATTGCCTTTACGCCCCATTGGCGGTAAGTCCAAAACGAATAGGGACATTTCTCCAGCAGCGTCAACAGCGGCTGATAGCGGCCTGCGGCCAGCAATGCTGACAGACACATCGTCGTCCCATGGAAAAAACCATGTTCAGCCGGATAGCGGCTCCACATGTTAGTTACAGTTTCCATTAACCGGTCGGCCCACTCGCCGGCGAGATCAGGTGAGGCGCACAGTTCACCCCAGTAATCACCGAGGCACTCGATATACGGTATGCGGTCGTCAGCATGAGCCTGATACAGCTGCTCCAGCCACTTTCGTCGCAAGGCTTTGTCGGCCGGCGCCTCGGCAATGAGGGGGGCGAGAACTTCTATCGCTCGATTGACCGCACTACCGATGGCGCCTGATGAACTGTCGATGTGCTCCAAGGCCGGGGAAAGTTTACCGAGTAATAGCACTGCACCTTCGGCCGCGAGCAACGCATCTTTGCGGTTACACGCCTTGATTTCCGCGAGGGCTTCCTTGATGCGGATAATCGCCGGCTCGGAGCGCCAGCCAAACGCTCCGCGCCGGAAGCGTGGTGCAAATTGCCAGGTGTATCGGTTGGCGACCTTAGCCATTGTCGGGAGCCTCGAGAGGAGGCAACCGGACATCGAGTTCCCGTATTTCGCCCTTGGCGCTACTGCCGTCAACGACGCGGTGAAGCAAGCCATAGGCGACACGCCATTGCTGCTGACCGCATTGCAGGGTGACGGTTTTGTCATTCAGCCGCAAAATTCGTCCGCTGCGTTGCTGTTGGTTGCTATCCAAAAAACCGACCACGTCGCCGGTGCCGACTTCGTTGCGTCCCAAACCCTGTCTGGGCTTTTCGCGAATTTCCACGTCAGCACCGTCGAGGTTGATCGCTGCATATGAAATCAGCCAGCGTTTTTGTGTGGACAATTCGAGCACCACTGCCTGTTTGCGCCGCAACTCCAGCAGCTGTCCCTGTTCAGAGCGATTGGCGACCGGATCAAAATACTGTATGACCTGTCCAACCCGTAGCCGTGAGCGAACTGCAATCATCCAATCAGGTTGATCGAGCACACGGTCTATGGCGGCCCGCAGGCGGTACAACTCAAACGCCGAGGCCTTGTTAAGATTGGCAATCGTTTCAGAAAAATTCATCGGTTTAGGCAATACACGGGTTTAAGTGATTTCCTGAACTTCAATAGGGCACAGTTGCCAGAAGGCCGCGTTATGCGCATGTTACTTGCGCAACGAATTCGTCTCGGATAGCCGCTCCCGCTGTTCCAACACCCATTCCCTAAATGCTTCATCCTCGAATTCGTAAACGCCGTTGCCCATGGCCAGAAGTATTTGGCGTTCGCGCAATCGGCGCAACGCGTTCTGCGGGACAGCGCGGCTGGCAGGACGGCGTAAACCCAATTCTTGACCCATTTTCTTGAGCGTATCACCGCTGTGCAAATCCTCTTGCCCCGCAGCGACTAGCCCCAGCACATAGCGGTCGGCATGCAGCAGATCGCGCATGCGCTTGTCGAACCCACCTTCCGCATAGACGGAGCGCTTGCACTGTGCGACTGCCGCCGCCGCCCCCTCAAACGGGTTTGCCAAGTATTGCGCCAGAAATCGTCTGAAAAGCTCCGGCACGCCGTTAAGTTCCCGAAACGCCGCCAGGCTATGGACGGGTTTGAGTTGTAGGGTGGTGAGCCGATTGGCGCGATCGGTGAGTTCACGCACGAATGCTTCACCGAGCAACGGCATAGGCTCGACGCTGGCCCAATTGTAAAAGGCTTTGCGCTCAGCGCCGAACATGGCACGCAGTCGATCTTCCGACGATCCGGTAAAAATGACTTTGAGCCGGTCTTTGCGGGTATCGAGCAGAGCCCGCAAGGCTTTCTCCAACGGCGCGTGTTGGGGCTGCGCAAGCACTTGTGCTTCGTCGATCAGCAGCAAACCAAGGTTTTTGCTCTGATCGAACCGTGTAAACAAATCACGTAATTGCCGCGGGCCCACCGCGTTGGCGTCCTTGAATTCCACTTCCGCACCGCCTTCGCCGAGCCCGGCTGCTTTGCCGCTGAGTTTGAATTTCGTCACCGGGGTTTGCAACCGCGCCATCAGCTTAGCCCGAACTGTCTTGGGCATGGCCAACGCGCGCGCAGCCTCTGCCAACGCTTGCGCGGGATCTTCGTCTTCCTGCCACAAATTGCAGTAGCCGACAGCGTAGCCTTGCGCCAGCGCGGCGGGCTGCAAGTCCCGCGTCAGAAATTCGCTCTTGCCGTGGCGTCGGCGCGCGTATAACGCAATCCCCGATACCAGGCCAATTTCAAACGCATTCAAGTAGTGGCGCGCCAACTCCGGGCGCGCAAAGTGCCAATCGGTCGGTAATTTGGTGCGTGACGCCATGGCTGACAGTGCCTCTGTAGTAGAACTTCATACTACTTTTACCACAAAGTGCGATGGATAGGAAGAACTACCACAAATCTGGTTGTTCTACTGGGACCAGTTCACCACATTCGACATGTGTCGTGGGTGCGTAGTGCGACGTTGCGGGACTCAATGCTTAGGATGCGCTGGCCCGCGATTAACTGTCTTGCGATGGTGGACTTAACCACCCGACTGGTGATGCGTGTTTTACACGAATCATCATAGAAGGTAGCCGTGACAAACTTGTCATCTGTGCGACCGCTCCACTTCGATACCTGCCAGAAGCTCTACGCGAGCAACTCGGCCATTCCGGTCGGTCGGCACGCGCTCAGTGAGCGGCAGGTATGAAGCGGTCAGCGGACCTTGGCACCTGCCTGACATTGAAGGGCAAGTTTCCTGGAATACGAACTCACGCTATTAAATGCAGCAATACAAGGTTGCCGCCGGCTCCGGACATTACCTACTCGTCGCACTTTATACGCAAGCCCGGGCCGTTGGCGCCGCAAGTCAGCCGCCATCTTAAGATCGACACCGATGAGCGCGGCACCTGCCAGCGAGAGGAAGGCGGGCGCTGCGTGGAAAGTGACGATATTTTTTCGCTCAGCGAACAGCGCAATGCGCGGGTCGAAACCGATCCACGTGCGCGACGGGTGGAGCTGCGTGCCGGCCACGTGGAGATTGTGGGCGACAAGCGGGTGGCGCCGACCAAGCTGATTGCGGTACTGCAGGAAGAAGGTGTCATCCGCCCGACTGCGCCGGAGCGGCGGACCGCGTTCAGCCAACTGCTGGCGCGTGTATATCAGGATCATCGGCACTTGAATCAGGATGTTGGTGAGAACCCATCCCAACCGTGATTTTCAAGATTTGTTTAGCGGCAGATTTCACACGCTGATAACTCTGGCCGGTGTTGCCACAGAATGTTGACGACTAATCAGAAACATGCGCCTTCTGTTCGTGGTAGAAATGATGCAATACTTGTTGGGCCAGTTGCCTGCCACTATCGACGACCTTCGCCGCAAGTCTGATGGCATGCGTGGTAGACAAACGTACCGCAACGCGCCGCTCCAGTTCAATCGGACCATCCGCCAGGGCGTCTTCCCACATTTCATCGATGGAATTCATCAGGTACGCACGACCGGCGCGCAACGTCGCCTCCGCCTGCCCCACATTCAACTGGATCAAAGGTTGATCGCGCAGCAAGCGCGGCGTAGCGCGCGGGATTTTTGCACCCGCAAGGTCATAGAATGCATTCAAGCAGCTTCGCGCCAAACCCAATGCGACGGTCGCATCACCACAGGCAAAGGCCAGCGTACGCGGAATCTTGTAAAGCGGCCCGCCTGAATCCAAAGATTGCGCCGCCGAAAGAACGGTACGCTCGGCTGGCACAAAAACGTCCTTGATCTTGAAATGATTGGTACCGGTGCCACGCATACCGCTAACGTTCCATGTGTCAATAATCTTGACTTGGGTCTTAGGTATCAGGCAATAAATGCCTTCTGGCTTGCCGCCTTTCAACTTCGGGTCGCCATTTTCATAGACCTGCGCATGTGCAGCGATCCACGAGGCGTGCATACAGCCCGTGCTAAAACCCTGATCGGCGGTAATTCGATAGCCGCCCGGTACCGGTACGGCCTGTCCGGTCGGCGCGGGGGAGTTCGACACCACGCTGCGCGGTGTATCAATCCAGATTTCTCGCGCCACCTCGGGCTTCATGCGTGCGGCGTAGGTAACGTAGATGGTGCCCTGATTCACCGCCCAAGCCGTGCTGGCGTCCGCTTGCGCAAGCTCCTCCATGACTTGTACGTATTCCGGCATCGTAACTTCGCGACCACCGAGAGCGCGCGGTACCGCCATTAGAAATATGCCGCCATCTGCAAGCGCCTCGAACACGGGCCGAGGCAATTGCCGATTTGCCTCTATTTCGTGAGCGCTCGCCTTAATCAGCGGCGCTATTCTGCGGGCAGCTGCCAGCGGTTATTATTTATATGTCATGTCCATGTTAGATTTCGATTTACGCAATATGTTATTGAATGTCCCGAATCCGTCTGCTGCCGTCAATCCTAACGGCCTACATGCTACCCATCCCGCAGGCAAGTCGATTTATTTTTTCACAGTAACCGGTAATAGACAACCTTGTCCTTGATTTGTACTGCAATTGCGTGAATACTGCGTATTCGACTACGCGGCCGAATTCAAAGGCCTAGACCTGAACGCCGCGGTGAAAGACCTCAAGGCCCTGATGACAGATTCACAAGACTGGTGGCCGGCTGACTGGGGCCATCAAGGCGGCTTGATGATCCGCATGGCCTGGCACGCGGCGGGAACCTACCGCGTCGGCGATGGCCGTGGCAGCGCCGGCACCGGCAATCAGCGCTTCGCGCCGCTCAACAGTTGGCCCGACAACGGTAATCTGGACAAGGCGCGCCGCCTGTTGTGGCCGATCAAGCAGAAGTACGGCCGCAAAATTTCCTGGGCCGACCTGATGATCCTCGCCGGCAATGTCGCGCTGGAATCAATGGGCTTCAAAACCTTCGGTTTCGCCGGCGGCCGCGTAGGGGGTAGTGGCACTTTCGTGCAAAAAGTAACGGTAAGGAATTTCAATAAAATCAATGAGTTACGATGAATGGAATGCGTTAACTCATTGATTTTTCGGAAGTTTCAGCTTTTTGCTTCTACAGCCGGTTTTTTGACGCCATACTCGACCCCATCAGATCGAGGGAGGCGACCATGCAAGGTTGGCGACTGGGATTTCTGGGGATCGAAACCATCCCCTCATGGCTGGGCGAATTCGAAGTCGAACAGTTCTTCTGCCTCAGTCCGTCCGAGATCGCCACCGTTAAAACCCGACGCGGTAACGACATGCAACTCGGACTCGGTCTGCATATCGGCTTTCTGCGCATGAGCGGCCGCGTGCTCAACTCCACCGACGTCATTCATTGGCGCATCCTGGCATTTCTCGGCGCCCAGTTGCAGATTCCCGTTCCTCGTGTTGCTTCGTTGCGGGCGCTGTATCCCAGGCACTCGACACTGCACGAACACCAGCAACTGGCCAAAGCCTTGCTTGGTTTCAAGAAACTGATAGAACCCGCGCGCCGGCAATTGGTGGCGCACCTGCGACAAACGCGCGGGGCCGCCACCGACGCCGCAGAATTGTTGATCGGCGCCCGCCAATGGTTGTACGAACACCGCTACCTCATCCCGGCCGAACGGCATCTGCTCGATACCTGTCGTGCGGTACTTACTGATCAGCAAGCCAAGCTCGTCGCAGAAATAGAGAAAATCGTCTCGTTGGATAGGCGCAAGCACTGGGTCGAAGAATTGGTAAAGCCACGTCCCACGCTGCCCGGACAAAACCACCTCGATTGGCTGAAACAATCCCCGCGCTCGCGTCGCGGACTTGGGCTCGCCGGTGCGTTTGAACGGATCTATTTTCTGAACGACATCAAGGTGGATACGGTTGCGTTGCCACCCATGCCGCTGGTGCTGGTCAAAGCGTATGCCAACCGCACGGCGCGGCTAAAGTTGACCCGGTTCACGCGCCTGAAAGCGGAAACGCAAACGGTAGGGCTAACTTGCTTCCTGCAACTCACCTTGTGGCGCACTACCGACGAAGCAATCGAATCGTGGTTGATGCGAGTCAGCGAGGTACGGCGCCTGGCGCTGGAGCGTGCAGCGAAAGTTAACGATCAGGATTGGCAGCAACGGCATGGTGAATTGCTGGCACGCATAAAAACCATAGCCGAAGCGAAGCCCGCTCCTGCGACCTTGCAGACAGCGCTCGCTGAAATCGTCGGCGAAGAGGAACGCCTCCTCAAGCAGTCACGTGCCGACCGCGCCCGAGCCAAGCTGATGCAGATGAGTGCACAAGTGCGCAGCCTGCTGCGCTTGATCGTGCGTTTGCCCATTCGCATCTGCACGACGAAATCGTGGCTGAATCAAGCCTTGCCTTTGCTGCGTGCGGCATACCGCCGGCCACAGCCAGCCTTGCCCGCTGCAACACCGCTCGACTTTCTGCCCGCCCTATGGCGCCGTTCCGCAATCAAATCCGACGGCGTACAAAAGCTGCGCATGTTGGAGGCGGCAACACTGCTGCAATTACAGCGCAGCCTGCGTAACGGCTCTGCCGTGGTGCCGACCAGCCTTTCGTATCGCGAGCACGAAAGCCTGCTGATTCCACGGGATAAATGGACTGCCCGGCGTGGCGCGCATCTGCAACTGCTGGATTGTTCGAGATCCGCTGTTCACAGTATTGACGACCTGCTATTCAAAGTATCGGACGCCATGACGACTCTGGCGCGCCGGGTACGGAAAGGGAATGTGCTCGTCACGGCAGAACGCGGTATCGAATTGCCTCAGGCTGCGCCAGGGGAGACTCAGTTGCGCAATCAGGACAGTACGCCCGCAGATACGTTGGAAGAACGCGTACACCAGGCTCTTGCCTCAAGATTTGGTGCGATTGATCTGCCGCGACTGATGATGGAGATCGACGCGCAAGTGCGCTTCTCCTCCACGTTGCTGCGCCGCGTGCCGGACAACACCGATGAAATCATGGCGGTCTATGGTGCGTTGCTCGCGCACGGCATGGGGCTGGATCGCATCCAGATCATGCGCATGATACCCGCGATATCGGACGCCAAACTGCGCACCCTGATGCGCGAGTTGGAAGAAGAGGGCCGGTTGGCCGAAGCCAATCTGTCGGTGCTGCAATTCATGCGCCGGCACCCGGTGGTGGCGCAATGGGGCCAGAGCGGACTGGCCTCCAGCGACATGATGACCGTTGAAGCGAGCCGGCGGTTGTGGAACGCACGTATTGACCCCCGCACCGGTAACTACGCGATTGGCACCTACACCCATGCCCTCGATCAATGGGGTATCGCCTACGATCAACCGATCATCCTGAATAGACGACAAGCCGGCGCGGCAATCGAGGGCGTGCTGCTGCAGCGACTGGCGCCAATCGACCGCCTGGCGGTAGACACCCATGGCTACACCGATGTGGCTATGGGTCTCGCACGGTTGTTGGGTTTCAACCTGTGTCCGCGCCTGGCGATGCTGCGTGAACGCAAACTGTATGTTGCTGCCGATCAATATGTGTCGAAAGTGCTGCGGCCGGTGGCAGTACGCATCCCGCTGAAGACGTTGCGCACCCACTGGGACGATTTGCTGCGGCTGGCGGCCTCCATCCGCGAAGGCTGGTGCTCGGCATCCCAAATCCTGGCGCGCTTTGGCAGCGACGCTCAGGGCGATCCGCTGTATCAGGCGGCGGTGACCTTCGGGCGCTTGGTACGCACCCAGTATTTGTGTGAGTACTTTGCGGACCCGACGTTCAGGGACGCCATCCGGCGGGTGCTGAACCATGGCGAATCGGTACATCAGTTGCAGCGCTCGATCCGACCCTATGCGATTGGCCCCAAGCGCGGCCGCAGCCACGATGAACAGCGGGCCATCTCCGGTTCGCTATCGCTGTTATCGAATCTGGTGATGGCCTGGAATACGCAGAAGATTCAGAAGTTGATAGATTTGCCTGACCATCGCCGCGCCGACATCCGGCTGGAGGACCTTGCCGCGGTGGGGCCGGTGGCTACCCGGCACATCAATTTCCGCGGGGTGCTGCATTTCCCGCTGGAGGAGTTCGCTGAACCGGTGCTGCGGGCGCCGGTCAAAGTGCCGGCAATGCCTTGAGACGCGAGAAAGCAAAAGCTATTTGATGAGAACCATGCCACCTGTTTTGGCAGCCGCACGGTCAAACGTCATGGTGCAGCGGCATCCGGCAAGTGCTGCGGAACGCTCGATCAAACAATCGGCTACGTCCGCCGTGCCTTCAGCGTAGGTGCGTAATGCCGATGCAACCACGGCAACACGGTCGATTTTGAATACATTGACTGACAACAGATTGCGTAGGGCTGCCGTGACTTGTTGGCGCGTCAGGTCGTATGCAGATTCCAGCACCCAAACCATTTCAACTATCGCCACGAGCGAGATGTAACCAGGAGAATCCTCAGTCAATCCTTCGATCAATTTGTTGGCGAGCGCCGACTGTTTAACATCGTCCTGCATGATGTAGCGCACCAGCACATTGGTGTCCAAGCCGATCATTTTGCGGATGATGCTCGTTTTGCAACGGCAGAATGCATGGCTTCGATCGACACGGTCCGCTTCGCCTTGCCAAACATGCCTTTGAGTACCGTTACCGGCATGGTCTGTGCGGGTTTGAAGACGTACCGGCCGGGCTCGACTTCCTCGAATTCAATGCGCGCGCCGGCATCCAGCCCCAAAGCTTTGCGAATTTCGACGGGTATGGTGATCTGACCTTTGGCAGTGATGGTTGCGGTAATCATGGCACCCTTTAATTACGCCTTACTATAAGGTAAGGTAATCGGAAGGGCAAGTGGCAAATTTGCCGGCATCGCGGCGGCGGCAAACGGCTAGAAATCACACTGCCGAACTCGCGATAAAACGTCAATAAATCAAATGGTTATGCTATGCCCAAGTCCGTCTTGCAAGGCTTTGCCGCTACCGTTACTTTTTGCACGAAAGTGCCACTACCCCCTGTAAGTGGAGAATTCCTAAATCAAGCAGCAACTGGCATCAGAAACAGCCCCCGACAATGTCCGCGCCAGCCGTAATGATCGAACTTCGCTAATACAGAAGGCGCTCCACCAGCGCGACAAGCAGGTATCACCCCTAAAGTGGACCCCGTCGTCAAGACAATAATGCAGTGAGTTTAAGTTATACATTCCACTTCGTTCGCAGCTGGACGGCGCTGCCCCGGTTTTGCTTTTGGTGTGGTTTTTGCTGTTGAATCTGAACTTGCTTCTGCACTCACTTCAGTAGCGCCGTCGCGTAGCGAAACGGCTGTATGTTTCGTCGTGCTACCGAATTTATCCACGATCAGCGCACCGCCGCCGATGGCGCTTCGATACACGTCTGTCGGCGTTTTGTGGTTCAGCGCTTGGTGCGGGCGCTCGCTGTTGTAAAAGGCGAAATACGCCGCCAGCCCGATCATCAGTTCGCCCATCGTGGCGTAGCCCTTCAGATACACGTCTTCATGCTTGACGCTGCGCCACAGCCGCTCGACAAAGATGTTGTCGAACGCGCGCCCCCGTCCATCCATGCTGATGACGATGCCCTCGCGGGTGAGCACGCCTGTACTCCGCAAAAATAGCCGACTCACCAATTTTCAACGTATCCATGTTTGATCACGCGAAAGCGGGCACCAGCAAATACTCGTGATGTAATCCACCAAGCACGGATTTCGAACGTACGACAACGCCCTCCCCTAACCGATGGCGACAGTTTGATGGTTTTGCGGCCACCTCTGCGGTGTTCGGCGAACCTGGTAGCCCGGGACCCAAACTGCTGTGCGGTCGTCCGCCGTTATAGTGGCCTACCCAGCATTTCAGGATTTCACGTAGATGCGCTTCCGTCATCGGAATCATCCAGTCAAGGCACTCACGGCGTATTGTTCCGATCACACGCTCGCAGATGGAATTTGCCTTGGGTGACCGCGGCGGTGATTTTAGTACGCTTAGACCAAGCGCCTCGATCGATTCATCCAAGTGTTTCGCGAAAATGCTATCTCGATCGTGAAGCAGATATTGGTGTGAATTATCCTCACCCACGACTTCGCGCAACTGCTGTAATACCCAGTCTGCATTCAGGTGCGCAGTAACCGCAACGCATTTCAATCTGCGGCTGCCACGCTCTATGACAACGAACACGTAGAGCATGCGGAAGGTTGCGGTGACGGCAATGAAGAAGTCACAAGCGATAATTGCCTTTGCGTGGTTTTTCAGGAACGTCGGCCAACGCTGGTCGCCACGGGGTTGCCCGGCTGGCAATTTCGGCATGTACTTACGCACCGTCCTCGGCGAAACACGAATATTCAATTTCACCAATAGTTCGTTGGCAATGCGCTCTTCACCCCAAATAGGATTCTCCAGCGCCATCCGGCGGATCAGTGCCCGTAACTCGACTGGAATTCGCGGTCGGCCCGGTCGACATTTCCATTGCCAAAACAAGCGCCAGCCAGCACGCTGCCAACGGATGATGGTCTTTGGCTGCACGACAATCAACGCATTTTGCCAATCGAACAACCGCGACAAAAAGGTCAAGCTGATTCGCATAGCGGGATCCACTCGCCTTGGCTCAATACCGCGCTCTTTGAATAACGCCAACTGCCTGCGCAGGAAAAGATTCTCTGCTTCCACCGATTGCGTCGAGCGGAACTGCAATACCAAAAGCTGGACGACATCAGCGAGCAGTTGGACAACGATTTTGATCAGTGCGACCATCTCGCTATCATGCCATGAACCGCGATTTAGTGGCTGCCATGATCGGATCGAATATTTGCGGCATCGCCCTTTTGCTCATAGCACAACTGCTAGTCCCTTGCGGTCTAACAGACTGAGCAATTTTAACGAAGGGCCACTGGGACGTTTGTCACCGACTTCCCATTTACGCACCGTCGACAGGCTCGTATTCAATACACTGGCCAGCACCGCCTGGCTTAACTGAAGTTGACTGCGGAGTGCGCGGATTTTCTTACTGTCATACTCGGGCACTGGGGCAAGGCACAGGAGGTCAAATTCACGCATCTTGCGTTTGTCGATGAACCCCAGCCGATGCAGATCGCTGGCCGTCATATGCACGGCTTCGTGAATTCCACTTTTGGTCTTGGTTTTAACGACCATGGCAAATCTCCTCTAATGAACGATCCATCACTGCCTCATCCAATTGCTGACGTGTTCTGGGTAGCAACGCTTTTGCGATTTTCTGCAACGATTCGAGTTCGTCGTCTGAAATATTGGCCCGGTCATTTTTTTCGAACCCGTATACGAAAAACCACCGATCACCCTTGTTGGTTGCAATCAGCGTTCTGACACCGCCACTTTTGCCGCGCCCAGATACCCCGACACGCTTCTTTACAATGCCACCACCCAAGTCTGCATCGATAAGGCCTTTGGCCATTTCTGACACCGCGCTGCACAAAGCGTTATCCGTCAATGCGGTCTTACGCATCCATCGGTTGAAGTAACGCGTTTTGAATACTCGTTGCATTTACGCATTGTGCCACTTAGTGGCATAGTTTGTCCAGAAGTTCCGTGGCCACCAAGGTCTCTTGGGAACATTCGTGTAAAAACTTGCCATTGTGAATTGAACGGCTACGTCAGGGATCGCCGCTGTACATGAAACCGAAGATCAGGTGACGCTTGCGGGTCATGGTGTGCAAAAACCCCGCTGATGAGGAAAATTGATCAGCCAATGCCTGCTGCAGCTCATTACGGTTCGCGCTTGGCCATCGGCTAACCCACAGCCTCCGCCTGCACCTCCTTCATCCGCCGCTTTTTCTCGGTGGTGACGTAGACCGTGGTGGTGGCGAGCGACGCATGCCCCAGATTATCCCGCGTGGTCTCCACGGTGGCGCCGCGCGCCATGCGGTGGGAGGCGTAGGTGTGGCGCAGCCAGTGCGTGCTCGCTGCCCGAAAGCGCTTCGCGGCAGGCTCATCGGTTTCCTCCAGTGCGATGGCACATGCCCTAAAAAACCCTTTCAACTGCCCATAGAGCGCCGCCGCCCCGATGCCCGCTTTCGGATCGTAGGCGTCCCGCGCCGTAGCCGCCCACGGCGCGCGTTCCCGTAAATCCGCCACCTTGCCCAGCAGATACGCCCCCTGATTGCCCGCATGGTGCAGATCAGAATTTAGCCCGCGCGCCGTAAAATAGACGCGCAGTTTTTCTAAGACGGCTTCGGGCAGCGGCACCTCCCTGGGCTTGTCGCCCTTGCCCACCACGTTGAGCCACCAGCCCTGCACCGCCGCTTGGTCGTGACGGTCGGGCGGATACTCTTCCCAGGTCAGATCGTCGACCCGTGCGTTTACCGCTTCCGACAAACGCAGCCCCGTGCGATACAACAAGGTCAGCGCAAAATCCAGCCGATCGCGACTGCCGCGCGGCGGCAGCGCCGCCAGGCGCTGTTCAATAAAATCCCATTGCCCCATGGTAAAACTACGCCCCACATTGATCTTCGCCCCAAAGCGCAGCGGCAGGTCGACGCCGTGCCAGGCGTTGCCGCCGAGGTAGTTAACGCGATTCAGATAACTAAAGAGGCCGCGCAGCACCACCACGCTCTGGTGCTGCGCGCGCGGGCTTAACGGGCCTTCAAACGGTCGCCACGCCGGCGTGCCGCGGCGCGCATTGCGCGGCCCGCACCACAGATCGGCCGGGCGTGGATCGGCGAGGAAATCGCGGTATTCAGTGCAGTCCTGAACGTTCATGTCGGACAGTGCCTTGCGCTTTTGCACGATCGCCCACAACAGAAAACGCTCGGCCTCGCGCAGATAACCGCGCTGGGTGTGCGAGAGCGCACTTAGCCAGTGCCACTGCCCTGCCCCGCCAGTGTCATGGTCGTCACCGCTGCCGTAGCCAACGCCATCGATCGGCATGTCGCCGCCGCGTGATTTCTTCCTCGCCTTTTGCTGCGGCGTCAGCCCGCGGCGGCTTTTGACCCAGGCGAGAATCGCTTCCAGATCGTTGCGCGCGTCGATCAGACAGTGGTCATGGTGCGCACGATAGCGGCCGAGCGAACCGTCCAGCTCGCGCGGCACCAGCAGCCGGTCCAGCGGCACGACATCGGTTTTACGGAGCACCAACAACGACCCCGGCACGCCGGCGGCATGAGACGTGCCGTGAACATCCACGTGCGAAAGCAGCGTGCGGTGGGCGGGATGGCGCGCATACACCTCGGCGCGCAGCGGCAGGCGCAGCGACGTTTCGTGTATCAGCAGCCAGGCTTCCACGTCGAGGGCCTTGGTCTCGCCGATGGTGGGCAGCGCGCGCCACCAGCGATGGGGGATGCTGTTGATGCGATCGACCAGCTGACGCAGCGTAAAAAGCCCGAACCCTTCAAACGCCTGGACCCAATCGGGATTGAACCAGCAGGACATCGCGTCACCGGCCAGCGGCGGCTGCACGGCGAACTGCTCGAGCCAGCGCAGCGCTTTCAGTTGCTTGTCGATGAGCCGCTCGCGGCGCATGGCTCGCCGGGCCGCACCTGCATCCGGATAGGCCTGCTCATAGGCCTCGATCTGCTCGCGTTGACTGAAAGCGGCCCAGCCGCTGTCGCGCGCGAAGTCTTCCAGGCTCGGCCGCGGTGCGGCGTGCATGGGAATCGCCGACACATCGATCAAAACGAGCCGTGCCTGGCCGTGGCGGCGCTCGCGGCGTGCGGCGGCAGCGAATTCGTTGCGCAGGCGAGCTATCGTGCGCTTCGCCAAGGTCTGGCGATACTCGCCCTCGCTGTGCTCCATGTAGCGCGCCCACATCACGCGCTCGTCCAGGCCTTGCACCAGGCCACGCATGAAAGCGAAGTGCCCGGCGTTCAGCTTGCGTTCGCGTACGCGCGGCGCGGTGCCACTGACCCTGACGCTGACGTGAGCCATTTCGCCGTTTACCACGCCGTCGGCCATGGAAGTTCCATAAGGTATTGATTTTACAAAGAAATTCAATTTTACGGGAGGTTGGGCGGCGCCCAGCCGCCTAACCCCCTGCAAAAACACCATGATACAGCATATCATGATTAGAACATTAATCATGATAGGTAGCACTATGTGGGCTACGTTACGCCCCCTGCCCCCACCGCTGCCGCCTGGTTGGCTGGGCGCCGGATACTGATGCTTTGCCCCGCGATAACGTGCCTACGCCCCTGCTTCAGCCCCGCGGAATCCTATTGATTTGGCCGGGTTCAGCCAAAAACCAGACCTAACATTCGGCGTCTACACGCAATGGCAACGTATTTACTTACGCTTAATAGGTGTAGTTATCATGAACTATTATTTTAATATATTACAATTGTTAGCTAACAGCAAATATACTTGACATTACATGCCGAACACATACTCTTCCTGTACGCTCAAAAGGAGACTGATATGAACCCTGCCCCTGTTTATGCGCCGCCGAAGGCCTCTGCTCAGCGCCTAGAGAGCCTGCGCGACCTGCCTTTGCGTGACCTGGAGGATGTTGAGGCCTCGATGATGCGGGTGACCGCCGCTTCCTTGATCGAACAGGCGCTGACCTGGGGCAGCGCCCGTGCCCAGTTCCATGGCTATCATCTGGAGGCGCGGCGTGAAGGGGGTGTTGCCCAGACGCTAGTGAGCCTGTGCATCCGCCGCGGCGTTGACGTGGTGGTTAAGGAACAGGTGGTGCTGAGCCCGGCCGCACGCGATGCCGCGCGACGCCAGCGTCACTGAGAGCCGTTTCCTCGCGTTTTGCGAGGACTACGCGCGCACCAACGGCCGGGCACCCACCGTCAGGGAGCTGATGGACGGCGTGGGAGTGCAAAACCCCACCGGGGCATCACGTGCCCTTCGCAAGCACGTACAAACCACCTACGAGAAAGCCTTTGCTCACAGCCTGCCGGAAGGGCTCGATCCGCAGTTATTGCAGCGTCTGCAGGAATTGCAGAACGCTGCGGCCGAGCTGGGTCTGGCCGAACTGGCGCGCGAGCGGGCGGTCTTTGAAGCGATCAAACAAGCCAAGGATGTGGATGTTGCACAGGCGCTGAGCGAGCGTGATGCGGCCCTAAAGCAGGTGGAAACGACCGCGCACGAGCGGGCGCTGTTTGAGGCGCGCACTGGGGAGGAAATCGCCGCCAAGGTGGGTCAGATCGCCGCCCTCACCCACGACCTCGCCATGGCACAGAAAAGGCGCGAGGAAGACCAGCAGGCGCTGTCCCGTACCGCAGCCACGATTGCCGAGACGCAGGCCCTGTTGCGCCAGGCCAAGGTCACTTCGGCCCAGCAGTTGCTGGAGGCTGAGGAGCGGCAAGAAGCGGCGTTGAAGCAGCAAGCGGGCGCCCACGATGCCGAGAAGCGGAAGCTGACTGCCGACCTGCAGGCTGCGGATCGCGAGCGCCGGCGGGCTGAGGACAACCGGGTGATTGCCGAAACCAAACTCGGGATAGCTGAAAAGACGGTTGAGCAGTTACGACGGCAGCTGGAGGCAGCACAGGAGCATGTCACCGCTCGGGCGGTGGCGGAACAGGCGGCTAAAGAGGCGCTGGCCCGCGCGGAACGGGCTGACGTCGAATCCGGCCTGCTTCGGGCGGATGGCCGACGGCAGGCCGAAGCGTTAGCGCGGCTTGAATCCGAGAACACTGTGTTACGAACACTGACTGAGAGTATGGCCGAAAAGCGGCCCGGAATGGGCTGAGTATCCACCTGCGGCAGCTTCATGTCGCGCACGCTGGAGTTGTCTGACAGGGGATCGCTTTAACTGAAGCTTGCACTGGAAGTAACGTCTCGATTACTGACAATATTTTGTAACTCATTGATTTATACGTAATTCACCGGGTGAATATCGCTTATATCCTGAAATTCCGATATTTCGTGAGCTGCGATGCCAGCAATCCGCTGGTTTGTTATGCAGATATTGATACAGAGCTTCCCAATCATTTCAGGAAAATTCAGTTCTGGTCTCTACGAGATCGCAGGGTCTGAACGCGAAGTCAATATTCCCGTAGTAAAGCGAGGCGGTAATTGCTTGCTCGGTTCCTTCGCTATTGATCAGAGTCACCAGCCGCGACAGCATTTCAGCAAACTTTCGCTTGGGCCATCACACCCGCACCAAGATATCCGATTCGCAGATTCTCACACCGCTTCAGCTTCCCAGCACCTCGACCTTCTAATTTATATTCTTGATTAGCAATGAACGTCAGCTAGGCTCATCTGGTGAGCCT
>CAMBGJ010000065.1 GCA_945865805.1 Bordetella parapertussis | reverse complement strand
CACCCATCCTTCCCAATCACCGCTCAACCCCGCTGCCGCCTTCCGACTTAATGGGTAGGGGAGACTGCGCTTGTCGTTCTGAAATGCTGTGATTTCAATTCCACATTCCGTCAAATGCTTGAGATCCGATTGTTTGTGCAACATTCGGGGTAGACCTTTTTTCGCGCTTTGGTCCGATGATGAAGGAAGCCGATCTGACGGACCGGCTGCACGAAATCAAATGCCCGATGCTGAATGTCGTGCCGGGGCACGATCCGCTCGGCGCGCCGGGCCAGTACGAGGTCTACAAAAAGCATGTGCCGCACTGCGAATTCATCGTCTATGACGGTTTGCCGCACAATATCACCGATTCGGCCCCGGTGCGCTGCGCCGAAGACCTGTTGCGCTTTTTGTTGAAACATCGCGCGTCATGAACCGCTTTACCGCATCCGATGGCGTGCCAATTGCCTACGCGCTCGACGATTACACCGATCCGTGGCAGCCCGCGCAAACCGTGTCCTCGTGCATGCAGCGATGGGCAGCTCTGTGCGTTTCTACGCCTGGGCTCCGCATCTGGCACGTAACTTTCGTGTGGCACGCATTGATATGCGCGGCCACGGCGAAACCGCGCTGGCGGATTCCGCCGCCCTGAGCGTGGAGCGCCTGGCGCGGGATGTCGTCGAGCTGGCGGATCATCTGGGGGCGCGGCAGTTTCACGTCGCTGGTTCGTCCGCAGGCTCCACGGTCGCCGGGAAGACCGCGATAGACTACGCTGATCGCGTGCTGAGCTTCGGCGCGTTTGCCTGCACCGGCGGCATCAAGCATGCCTTGCAGGATCAGAATGCCTGGGTGCGCAAAATCGACGAGACGGGCCTCGCCACGTTTCTGCGTGACACGATCGCGGATCGTGTGGATATCAAGAGCGCGGCACCCGGATTCGTCGATTGGTTCATTGCCGAGTCCGCGCGCACCTCCGTCGCGGCGCTACAGCGTTTTGTGCCGATGATGCGCGGCTTCGATTTCGTTACCGAACTGCATCGTATTCGTTGCCCGACGCTCGCCGTCGCACCCGGCGGCGATCCGATACACACCATAGACCATTATCGCGCGCTGCTGGACAACATTCCGCACTGCGAATTCGTGGTCTACGACGGCTTACCGCACAACATCACCGATGCCGTTCCCGACCGCTGCGCGAAAGACTATTTGAAATTTCTGCTGAAGCACACCGGGAATTAATTACGCGACAGGATTCATCAGCGGCTTCCTGTCCGCCTCAAGATCGACCTCGAACGCGTTCGCGCTAAAGCCGAGCGCCAGAAAGTAGCCGCACAGCAGCGCGAGTTCCGTCACCTCACGCTTGGAAAAAACCGCCAGTGCATCACGGAAAGTTTGCTCGCTAACGTGGCCGCCATTGACGAATTCGCGGGTGTAGGCAATGGCGGTTCGTTCTGCTGTGTCCAGGGTGTCGGGCAGCGTGCCGCTGTTGAGAACTTCCAGCTCGGCCGTGGTGATGCCCGCCTTGAGCGCGGGCGGTACATGGTGAGTCCAGGCATATTGAATGCCGCGCGCAACCGTCAAAATGGCCAGTTCACGCACGCGCGGTTTGAGTTCGGTGCCGTAGCGCACATATTCGCCGAGCGCTGCGAATCGTTCGAGGCCTTCCGGCGCGTGGCTGAAGGTTTTGAGTATATTGGACACCGAGCCGCGTGTTTTTGCGATGCGTTGATAGGTGGCCGTCAAGGCGGGATTGTTGCCGGGATCGGCGTGATCCATGCGTGCCATGGTGATTGTCTCCAGTGCGTGGGATTGATAAACGGTGCAGCCGCAGCTTATTCGGGCTGAATATTTGCGGCGCGTACCAGTGCCGCGAATTTTGTCAGTTCCGATTTGATGCGCGCGGAAAATTCTGCCGGTGTGCTGCTGAGCGGATCTATGCCCTGACTGGAAAGCCGTTCGCGGAAGTCCGGCGTGGCTACGATCGTGACGATGGCCGCATTCAGGCGATTGACGATTTCGCTGGGCGTGCCCGCTGGTGCCAGCAGACCAAACCAGGTTTGCATCTCGAAGCCCTTGACGCCTGATTCATGCACCGTGGGCGTCGATGGCAACAAGGGCGAACGCGCCAGGGTTGAGACCGCCAGCGCCCGCAGCTTTCTGGTGCCGATCTGGGGCATTGCGGTCGGCAGGCTGGAAAACATCATGTCGATATGACCTGCAACGAGATCGGTAATCGATTGCCCCACGCCTTTGTAGGGCACATGCAGGATGTTCACGCCGGTCAGGGTCTTGAGCAGTTCTCCGGCCAGATGCGGAGGCGTGCCGATGCCTGCGGACGCATATTTCAGTTGTCCGGGCCGTGCCTTCGCCAACGGCAGCAGGTCTTTGACATTGTGTGCAGGCACGGACGGGTGCACAGCCAACACGAAGGAACTATTGGCAGTGAGGCTTATCGGCGCGAAGTCTCTGACGACGTTGTAGGGGACGTTTTTATTCAGCGCGGGCGTGATGGTCATTGCCCCCGCGCCGTTGAGCAGGGTGTAGCCGTCTGGTGCCGCCGTCGCGACTCCTTGCGAGCCGATGATGCCACCCGCGCCGGCGCGGTTCTCGATAATCACGTTTTGCCCCAAGTGTTCCGCGAGGCGGTGGCCCAAAGTGCGCGCGGTCAAATCATTGGGGCCGCCCGGTGGATAGGCGACGATAATTCTTATAGGCTTCGACGGATAGGTTTGTGCGTGCACCTCGCTCCCGCCGCCCGGAACGACAATACAGCCGATGAGCAAAGTGGCGCGGAGGCAGTTGGCGGTATTCATTGGCATGGCCATGTGTAGGAACTTACATTTTTTCCGTGATGGCCTTACGGGTGGCTGCCGTCAATTCCGGTCACCACGAATACACCCCTCAACCCTTGCCTACCGTACTCCGCACGGTGGAAGGCAATGCTTCCACCACCCCCGTCGCGCGCAATTCGCGTATCTCCGCTTCGCCAAATCCCAAGCGGTGCAATATTTCGTCGGTGTGCTGTCCGACACGGGCCGGCAGCGAATGAATGCGTGCGGCGGTTTTTGATAGTTGATAGGGCGCCTTGGGCACGCACACCGCGTAGCCGAGTTCGGCGTCGTGGGGAAAGCGGTGTATGAGTCCGCGATGCACGATTTGCGGATTGTCGATGGCCTGATGCAGATCGCGCACGGCCATGGCCGCCACACCGGCGTCGGAGACGATTTCTTCCCATTCCAGCGCGGTTTTCTGCTGGAGCGTCTTTTCGATTTCCGCGCAAAACGCTGCGTAGTTTTGCGCAACGGTAGCGGGGCTGGCGAAGCGCGGGTCGAGCGGAATATCGCTGCGGCCGATGGCTTTCCAGAAGCGAGCGCGGCGTGATTCGGTGGTGGCCGCCACCGACAGGGTGCCTTCCTTGCACTGGAAAATGTTCGAGATATAACGACCATCACCGTTGCCGCGCAGGCGCTTGTAGTTGCCCGTGGTGGCGGCCTCGCACAGATCGGCACCGGCCATCGTCATTGCTGCATCGAGCATGGCGCAGTCGATGTACTGGCCTTCGCCGGTTTGCGAGCGGTAATACAGCGCTGAAACAATGGCCAGCGCGGCGGCATAGCCGGTGGCGTAGTCGGCCATCAGAAAGCCCACTTTCATCGGGCCAGTTGCGGGCGTGCCCGACAGACTCATCAGCCCGCTCGCGGCCTGCACCGCGCCGTCGATGGCTGCACGCCGGTACTTGGGGCCGTCTTGGCCATAGCCGGTAACGGAGCAGTAAATCAGCCGCGGATTGAGAGCACTCAGATCGGCATAGCCCAGACCGTATTTGGCCATGCTGCCCGCGACCAGATTTTCCACCACCACGTCGGCATCGGCGGCGAGGCGGCGAAAGATTTCCTGGCCTTTGGGCAGGCTGATATCGAGCTGCATCGATTTCTTGTTCGCCGCCTGCGCCATATAGCTGTGGCTCATGGCCTGTTTGGCAAGATCGTTACCGGCACCCGCGCCCGCGACGAAGCGCATGCTATCGGCTTCCTTGGGATTCTCGATGTTCAGCACTTCTGCGCCGTGCATCGCCAACTGGTAGGTGGCAAAGGGTGCCGCGATCTGGCGTGCGACAGTCAGCACTTTAACGCCGTCGAAAAGATTTCCGCTATTCACTGCGAGGCTCCAAAAGTTATTTTATGTAACAATTTGATTCTATTGATATTTTTAATGCGATCTGTGCGGCATTGTTGTCGCGATATGAGCCTACGAATAGGTTGAGTATCGCCAACCCCTCCACCGTAAAGGCGCTAAGACGCAAAGGCAACGCAAAGGCAACGCAAAGAAAACCTTGGCCGGGCTTTCTTTGCGTGCTGTTCTTTGCGCCTTTGCGGTGAGAAGTTTGCGGTGGTGAAATTTACGGAGTCTAAAGTTAGCGCCATGGGAGTCAGTGATCAATGCGAATATTGGCCGCCTTGATAATTTTGGCGTACTTCGACATCTCCGCCTTGATGAATGCGGCGAAAGGCTCCGGCCCGGAAATGATGGTCTCCACGCCCTGGCTGGCGAGCTTTTCTTTGACGTCGGGTAGCGCCTGAATTCGGGCGATCTCATTGGCGAGTTTCTGCACGGTGTCGCGGGGGGTGCGTGCGGGCGCAACCACGCCGAACCAGTTTCTGGCACCGAACGTCGGCAGGCCCGCTTCTGTGAAGGTGGGCACTTGTGGCAGCACCGGCAGGCGCGTGTCGCCGCTGACGCCGATGGCCTTGAGCTTGCCGCTGCGCACATGAGGCGTGACCGTGATGGCGTTGTTAAATGCCGCTTGCACTTGGCCCGCGACAAGGTCGATCATGCCCGGTCCGCCGCCCTTGTAGGGCACGTGTTGCAATTTGACGCCTGCGACGATGTTGAACATTTCCAGCGCGAGATGCTGGATGCCGCCAGTGTTCGAGCCGGCGGCGTTCAACTGCCCCGGCTTGGATTTGGCCAGTGCAATGAATTCGCGCAGGTTATTGGCTGGTACGGCGGCGTTGATGACGAGGATGTATTGTGTGCCCACCAGCGTGGCAATCGGGGCGAAATCCTTGATCGCATCGTAGGGTTGATCCGGCAGCAGCAAAGGGTTGATCGCGTGCGCCGCTGTGATCAGCAGGATGGTATGGCCGTCGGGCGTCGCGCGGAGCAGCGTTTCAGCGGCAATCACGTTGTTGCCGCCCGGACGGCTGTCGATCACCACCTGCTGGCCCCAGTTGGCGGTCATCTTTTCGCCGACAATGCGCGCCACTACGTCGTTACTGCCGCCGGGTGCGTTGGGCAGGATGAAGCGGATCGGTTTGGTGGGGAAGGTCTGCTGCGCCGCCACAGACGCGGACAACGGCAGGAGCAGGGCCGCTGCGTACGGCAGTATTAACGTCGCATTGAGGGTTGATTTTCTGCGTGGTCGCTGGGCCCGCAGGCGGTTAATCAGTTTCATGACGTGGGGGCGATGAGTTGTAGAGAGGTCTGTCGTGTGAGATATCGTAACTATTTGTTTATATTGAATTTATTTCTTAGCCGTATTTCGAGCCATACGCCAACACCGTGTGCGCATGATTCTACTGTACGCGGTGTGGTCGCTGCGGCCAGCGTTGGCCGACTCTGAGGTAAACTGCCCGCTGCCAAGTGTAAACCAAGCGCAATCCCCGCCGGAGGCCGTCTAGTACTTCCACCACCGGCACAGCAGCAATCCCAAGATTCCTTTCAACCAGGCAATTTAACCAAGGAGCAGCACATGAAGCTGATGTTTTTTGACGATTTCAAACTGGGTGTGGTCAAGGGTGACAACGTGGTGGATGTTTCCGCCGTGGTGAAAGACATTCCGCATACCTCGCCCAACGGCCTGATGGTGGGTTTGATAGAGCGCTTTGACGCCTGTCGGCCCAAACTCGAGGCCGCAGTGGCCGGCGCTGCCGGTGTGCCATTGAAGGGCGTGCGCATTCGTCCGCCGTTGCCCAGCCCCGCCAACATGGATTGCATGGCGGTAAATTACATGGAAGACGGTACGCGCACCGAGCCCGCGCCGATCAATGCGTTTCACAAAGCGGCGAATGCGGTTATCGGCAATGGTGACACCATGGTGCTGACCGACATTCCGGCGTCGGTTTTTGAGGGCGAGGCGGAGTTCGCGGTCATCATCGGCAAGACGGCTACCAACGTCAGCGCGGCGAACGCCATGCAGCACATCTTTGGCTACATGAATTTCATCGACGGTTCCGCGCGCGGCCTGCCGCCGCCGGGCAACGTGTTTTTCCAGATGAAATCGCGCGACACCTTCGCCCCCATCGGCCCGTATATCGTGACCGCTGACGAAGTGCCCGATCCGCACAAGCTCGCCATCAAGCTGTGGAACAACGGCGTGCTGATGCAAAACTTCAACAGCGACGACATGGCGCACAAGATTCCGCGTTGCATCGAGTGGCTGAGTTCCATCCACACGCTGTCGCCCGGCGATATCGTGGCCACCGGCACCAACCATCGCGGCCTGAATCCGTTCATGGATGGCGACACCATTGAACTGGAAACCGAAAAGCTCGGGCGGCTCACCTTCAAAGTGCGCGATGATCTCAAGCGCACCTGGGCGCGCGTCACGCGTCTTCAGCACCACGATGCCAAGGGCGAAGGCGCGCATACGCCGCAAACCGGCGGCAAATATACGCCGACGAAGAAGTAACCCGGCAGGCTGTTTGTCGCGACGCCTTCACCCCAAAAGGGTGAGGGCGTTTTTTCTGGGTACTTCGCATAGGTTGGGGACCACATGACTGGTGTAGTTGCGATCGGCGTCACCCATTGGCACTCGCTATACGATGCGGCGTACCTGCCCTTGCTGCACAAAATGCCCGATGTGCGCATCCTCGCGCTGCACGATGCCGACGCTGCGATTGCAGCCGAGCGCGCTTCGAAGATGGGTGATCCCCCCATCTTCACCGACTATGTGCAAATGCTGCGCGAGATGAAACCGGATTTCGTGCTTGCGCTCGGCCGGCCGCCGGAGATGGCTGGCATCGCGCACCATCTGCTCGACCACGGCTATCCGTTCCTGATGGAAAAACCGATGGGATTCAACGCCGAAGAAGTACGCGGCGTCGCCGACAAAGCGCGCGCGACCGGCGGCTTTGCGGCGGTGCCACTGCCGATGCGCTATCAGCCGCAGATCGCGCTGGTGCAACAATTGATCGCCGATGGGCGCCTGGGGCCGCTGTCGCATATCTCAATTCGCCATATGCGCCCGACCTCGGCGCGTTATCCGGCATGGGGCGCGCCGTGGATGCTCGATCCCGCCGTGGCCAATGGCGGCTGCTTGCGTAATCTCGCACCGCACGGGCTGGATGTGTTTACGCTGCTGGTCGGCGAAGATGTTGAAGTCACCGGCGCGCAATTGAGTTCACGCGGCCTCGCGCAGCCGGTGGAGGACTATGCCTCGGTGACACTGCGCTCAGCCAGTGGCATCGCGGGCAACATCGAAGTAAGCAATCTTTATCCGGGACAAGGCGGGCTCGCCGAACTGCACGTGTGCGGGCGCGACGGCATGATGAGCGTCGCCGAGGGTGAGGCGCGCATCGTTGATCGCAAGGGCAAGGCGGTGGTGAAGCTCGCGCCGCCAGCGGAAGTGCCTGCGCTGAGCATACTCAAAGATGCGATGGCGAATGCACGCGAGGGCAAGCGCCCGGTCACCAGTGTGGAAGATTGCTACCGCGCCATACGCCTGGTGGATCAGGCGTATGCGCTGGCGGCCCGGCAGCGCCGTTAAATCGCCGATAGAGGCTTAAGCAGTTCCGCCAGATCGCTTTCGGTAAACAAAGGTTGCTTGCGTCCGGCGGCGCCGCTGTACATGTTTTCGGCGAGCGCGGCCTTGCGTTCCTGCAACGCGAGGATGCGTTCTTCTATCGTGCCTTGTGCCACCAGTTTGACCACCCATACGCTTTGCGTCTGGCCAATGCGGTGGGCGCGATCGGTGGCCTGATTTTCGACGGCGGGATTCCACCATGGATCGTAGTGGATGACGGTGTCCGCTTGCGGCAGATTCAGGCCGACGCCGCCAGCTTTCAGGCTGATGAGAAACAGCGGCACTTGCCCACTGGTGAATTGCTCGATCAGCGCATCGCGCTTCTGACTTTGGCCGGTCAATTTCACCCACTTGAGTTTGCGTGCTTCCAGCTCGGCTTCGATCAGCGTCAGCATGCTGGTGAATTGCGAGAACAACAGTATGCGCCGCCCTTCGGCCAGCATCTCCGGTAGCATCTCCATCAGTTGTTCCAGTTTGGCTGAGGTCTTGACGCTTTTGGCGGCGGCCAGGGGCACCAGTTGCGGGTCGCAACATACTTGGCGCAGCTTGAGCAACGCATCAAGAATGGTGATGTGCGATTTGGCCAAGCCCTTGGCGGTGAGCGCCTCACGCACGGTTTTTTCCATCCCCAGGCGGATGGTTTCGTAGAGATCGGCCTGTTTGCCCGAGAGTTCGACACGCAGCACGGTTTCCACTTTGGGCGGCAGTTCGGCCGCCACCACGGCCTTGGTCCGCCGCAGCATGAAGGGCGTGACGCGCGCGCGTAACTGCGTCATGCGCTCGCTGTCACCGAGCTTTTCAATCGGCGTGCGAAACAGGGTGGCGAAACGTTTCTGGCTGCCGAGAAAGCCCGGCATGAGAAAGTGAAACAGGCTCCACATTTCGCCGAGATGGTTTTCCATCGGCGTGCCGGACAGGCACAGACGGTGGCGCGTTTGCAATTGCGCCGCCACCTGCGCCGCGTGGGTGCTGGCGTTCTTGATATTCTGCGCTTCATCCAGAACCACAAGATGCCATTGCGCATCCAGCCAGCGCTGGCGATCGCGCTGCAACAGGGAGTACGGCGCGATCACAATGTCGTAGCGATGCATGTGATTGGCCGCCGCGTGCCGATCCTTGCCGTGCAGCACCAGACTACGCAGTTGCGGACAAAAGCGCGCGCTTTCGCGTTGCCAGTTGCCCATCAGGCTGACCGGGGCAATGATCAGCGCGGGATGGGTGAGGCGCCCGGCGTCTTTTTCCACCTGGATGTGCACCAGCGTTTGCAGGGTTTTGCCCAGCCCCATGTCGTCGGCTAGGATGCCGTGGAGATTATAACGCCGCAAAAATTGCAGCCAGTTCACGCCCTGTTGCTGATAGGGACGCAGGTTTGCCAGCACGCTTTGTGGCATAGGTATCACGGGCAATTCGGTGTGGCCACTCAGTTGCCGCAACATCTCGCGCAGCGACTGGGCACCTTCCCATACCGCGCCCTCGCCGAGCGACGCGCTGGTGCGCAGGGCATCCAGCCGCGACAGCTTCAAGCTGTCACCGGAAAAATTGTGTTCGCGGTCGCCGACCAGATCGAGCAGCGCGGCCATCCACGGCTTGAGCGTGTCGGTCGGCAGGCGCACGTAGCCGTCGCCGGACGGCGCGTGCACAAAAATGAACGGCGGCAGGTTGGGCAACCCGGTTTTTGGATCGGGCGGGCTGGCCGAGGCTTGCGCGAGCAACTCCGGCAGCCACGGCAGGATGTTGTGGCGCTGGCCGTTGATCTCCATGCCGAGCGACAAATCGAACCACGGCGAAGTGATCTCTTCTTCGCCTGCGCCATCCGTACCATCAGTACCATGGGGCCGCATTTGCACGCTCAGGCTGTCGGCGTGGCTGATCCAGTCTTTCAGAGCATCGTCCAGCGTCACGCTAAAACCGGCATCGGCGAACGCGGCAAAGCCGTCATCGGCCCAGTGTAACCACCGCTGGTGGGCCTCAGCGCCGACGATGCCGAATTGGCCTTCGCCGCCCGTGCGCAGACCGAGATCGATCAGACGTGTGATGGCGGCATGTTCGGCCGCCAGGTCGCGGTGCAGGAGGAGATTGCGCTGATTACCGTCGGGGGTGTCGATCATCACCGCAGCTTGCAGATCGGTCCACCAGCCGCGATGGCCTTGATAGTCAAATCGCAGTTGCGCCTGCACCAGGCCGCGTTGCGCGATGTGCGCTGGCGCCACACGTGACAGATGCAGGCAGGCGAGCGGAACAACGCCGCGCAACACGGTAATCGGCTGTATGCCCGGTGGCGGCGGCAGACCGCTCAGGTGCTGCATCAGGCGGCCCTGGTGTTTTTGCAGCGCGGCAGGTTTGAGCGGCGGCGCCTTGAGCAGCAGTTGTAACTGTTCCGCCGGTATGTCATCCGCCTGCGCCAGGCCGAAACGGCCTTGTGCGGCGTCCAGGTACAAAGGGGGATTATTCAGGCAGAGGATGGCGTCTCCCTCCGCCGGCGTGGCGCGTAGCGCCCAGGCCGATTCGGCGGCCCTGACGCTGCTGACCTCGTGCCAGGCCCAGTTTAAGCGCCGTGGCGGTCCCCACTGCATGGCCTGGCCGGGTGCGCCGTGGCCGGTGTTCAGGTACAGCCGCCCGGTGCTGGCGGCCAGTTCTAGTGTCAGTAGTCCGGCGCGTCCCTGCGGCGCGCCGCTGAAGCTTGAACCGTAGGCGCGCAGGGACGCGCCCGCCACGGCGCGGATCAGTTGCAGCGCTTCGCGATCGGCCGGTGTGGCGTGGTCATACACGGACTCGCCCGGATACGGCGGATAACGAATGGCTTTGCATTTCGCCCAATCGCCGTTGAGTTTGCGGTACGACACCACGACATCGATGTGCAACTGCCGCGGCACGTTGCCTGATCCCGCCACGCTGAGCAAGTAGAGGTATTGCTCCGCCTTGTCCTGGATGGGGTGGTGTCTGGACGTGCGTGCAAGCGGTGCGCCGGGCGTGGCCGTGCGGTTGGCGCGATCCAGCTCATGCAGCCAGCGCAGGAGCTGGTTCTCGGCTTCCATTTGCGCTACCTCGGCCTTGCGCATCTCGGCTGCCTTACGCAGCGTTTCCGCCGCTGCCGGGTCGGTTTGTGACGGGTAACGCGAGCCGTGTAACGGGCCACCCACCAGCGCATAGCCCTGGTGGGCGGCGGTAATCATGAGCGCGACCCCGTGCTTGCACTGGCCGCCGACGGGACAACTGCACAGACCGTTCCAGGCGAGCACCTCGCCAAGGGGCGAGAGCCATGCCTTGATGGTTAACTCGTACGGACGGGGCTGGCCGCCCTGAACCTTGCCGGATATCACCCAGTGATTGGCCACGCGTTCAAGGTGCAGGCCCGATACCGAGCGCTGGCCGCGAAATAGCGCCATGCCGCGCGACCAGGTGGTGCTGTCGGTCAGCCGAAACAGCGATTCTGGCCTGAACCAGACGTTTTTATTCAACCGTGTATTCCATTAGGCTATTGGGTAGGAGGGCCACGGCGCAGGGCGTTGCAGGATGTTCTGCAAGCCGCGGGCGGGCGCCGCGAGGGTAGCCGTATAGTACCGTACCTTGATGCTTTGGTGACGTCGGAATTTTTGGCGCCGTCGGCACCTTTGCCGATAGCCGCGCGTGCTGCGCCTCTGCCTCGAGATAACAATTCTGGTATAGCGTGGTGGCACGTTCGTGCATGGCCACACTTTGCGCATCGAGCTCGGTTTGGGGCGGTTCGACGGTTTCAAAATGCTGATAGCGATCCACGCCACGCACCAGCATCGCCGCCGGTTTGATTGAGCCCACGGGCCGCACGGACGTGGGTATGAAATTCAGCCCCAGCCCGATGCGTCTATGGTCGGCAGTGTTGGGCCCCGAGCGGTGCGGGCACAGGCCATGATGCATGGAGAACTGCCCGGCCTTGAGCGACATGGCCACTGGCATACTCGTCGCCGTAGCAATGTCGAGCGGTTCGGTGATCACCTGGCTCGCGCGGTTGACGCTATTTTTCACCACGCGCGATACATGGCTGAGCTGGCGCGGCTTGCCGCGAAACGACAGTGCGTCCATGCAACCGGCGGCTTCGTTGGCGTCTGTCAGCGCCACCCACACGGTGACTTCTTCCTTGGGTTCGAGGCCGTAGTAGGTGGAATCCTGATGCCATGCCGCGATGGTCGGCGAGTGTGGTTCTTTGATGAAAAACGTGCTGGTGAAAATCAGGATGTCCGGCCCGATCAGGTCTTCCACCGCATCAAGGATGCGCGGGTCGCGCGCGAGCTTGGCCGCCCACGGCAACACCAGATACGGCATGGTGCGGTACTTCAGGTCTTGGGCGGCGCTGATTTCATTCACCGGCGCGCCGAGCCATTGTTCAAATCGCGCGAGGCCGTCGCGGCATGCCTGTAATTCTGTCGCGTCGAGCAGCGGAAACGGCGACAGGAAGCCGTCGTGTTTTCAGCGCGCGATGTGTTCCGGGCTTAAGGTATTCATGCGCCCATGAGCATCTTGTATAACGTAACTAATTGATTTTATTCATAATTTAAACGCTTGCCGCGCCAGCAACTGCCATGCGCCAGCGTGTTTTTGCCACACCATCATCACCGGCATGTCTGAAGTGCCTGCTTTGCCGCTGCGGGTGTTTTCGCCCGCCATGGCGTGGCGCGAAATCGCGGTGTCGCCACTGACCATCAGCGTTTGTTTCGCGGCGTAGATTGATTGCCACTGCGTTTTGGGATCGAGCACGTTGGCGATGAACTGTGCCTTGTCTTCCATGCGGCCCGATGAGTGGCCGTAGGTCAGGCTCGTCATCAACAGCGGTTCAAAGCCCGCAGCGTTTTTGTCGCGTATGGCGTTGTAAAAAGCTTCGACGGCCTTGGTTACAGCGGCAGTGTCGTTTGCGTCGGTCATGGGGATTTCCGTTTCAGGTTGAAATTTGTCAAATCGTCAGGAGGGGCAAAAAATAACCCTGTCATTCCCGCGAAAGCGGGAATCCATAACACTGTGCCAAATGGCACTCCCTATGGATTCCCGCTTTCGCGGGAATGACGGGGATAGTTTCTTGCTTTATTAAAATAGTGCTGGGTGCCCGCGATTCACCGCGAAGCCGTGAGACGCAGCTATTTCGTTACTCGCCACATTACAAGCGGAACGCCTGCCGCGCATAAAGCCGCCAGGTGCCACCTTCCTTGGCCCATACCAGGAGCACGCCAATTTTGGTGGTGTTGGTCTTGCCGTCGAGTTCGCTTACGCCGTTGTAGGTGTTGCGCACGATGGCATGGTTGCCGGTGACCTTGATGGTCTGCTCGGTAAAGGTGAGGGATTTCATCACCGATTTATTGGCGAGCGCGGCCTTGATGAATTCCTGCTTGTTCTCGATGCGGCCGGCGGAATGGCCGTAGCTGACGTTTTCCGAGACCAGCGCTTCAAACCCATTGGCGTCGCGCGCGAACATGGCTTTGCGCAGATTTTCCATCGCCTGTTCCACGGCGGCTTCATCAGCGGATTGCGCGGCTGCGGTTAATACGCCACTGATCAAGGGCAGGAATAAAAATACCATGGAAATCAAATATTTACGCATAACATCCTCCGTCAGGGTTGGGGTGGGTGAGTCTGGGAAATAGTGTATAGCGAGTGCTACACAGGCACTCTAGCACAACAGGGGCATAACAGCGCAGCCGCAGTAGCGCGGGCGCGAGCAGGGTTACTTGCGCGTGCCCAGTCCGCCGAGCAAGGCGGCTATCGGGCGGCCACGATTGGGCGGCCGCGCAGGCATGGCGGATTTGTCATCGCCAGCTTCCGGCGATGCGCCGCCGGGTTCATACGGTTTGCTGAAATCAAAGCCGTCGGCGGCGGCCATTGCCACCCTTGGCGTGGTAGGCGTGCGTACGGCCGACGTGTGCGTGCTACGGGTACGGATGGGTTGATCGCCACGCAGGTCTTCGTGATCGGCGTCGCGCTGCGGACGATCTTTGCGATCCAGGCGATCAAGACGCTGGCGTTCGTCGAGCCCGTCGACCGGCACGCGGGTGATCGGGCGTTTTAACAGCTTTTCGATGTCGGCCAGCAGGCGCGCTTCGTCGTGGCACACCAGCGAAATGGCTTCGCCCGGCAGCCCGGCGCGGCCCGTGCGGCCAATGCGATGCACGTAGTCTTCGGGCACGTACGGCAGCTCGAAGTTGATGACAAACGGCAACTCGGCAATGTCGATGCCGCGCGCGGCGATGTCAGTGGCGACCAGCGCGGTGGCGCGGCCTTCCTTGAAATCGTTCAGCGCCTGTTCGCGCTCGGCCTGCGTGCGGTCGCTGTGGATGGCGGTGGCTTTGATGCCGTCGCGCTCCAGCTCGCGGGCGAGTTTGTTGCAATCTTTTTTCATGCGCAGGAACACCAGCACCTGCGACATATTGCGTGTGCGGATCAGGTTGGCGAGCAGCGTGCGTTTGCGCTCGGCAGCGACCTCATAGACTTGGTGCGACACCAGATCGGCGGGGGCGTTGCGGCGCGCGACTTCAATCGACAGCGGATCGCGCAACATCTGGTTGGCGAGGCGCTTGATCTCGTCGGAAAACGTAGCCGAAAACAGCAGGCTTTGGCGCTTGGCCGGAATCAGCGCGATGATGCGTTTCAGGTCGGGCAAAAAGCCCATGTCGAGCATACGGTCGGCCTCGTCGAGCACGAGTATCTGCACTTGGCCGAGGTTGACGGTTTTTTGCTCGACGTGATCGAGCAGCCGCCCCGGCGTGGCGACGAGAATTTCCACGCCGGCCATCAATGCGGCCTTTTGCGGTTTCATGTCCACGCCGCCGTAGACCACGGTGGAGCGCAGCGGCAGATGCTTGCCATAGCCTTGCACCGATTCGTGCACTTGCGCTGCGAGTTCGCGCGTCGGGGTGAGAATCAGCGCCCGCACCGGATGGCGCGCGGGCGACGGGCTGCTGCTGGCCATCGGTGCGAGCATCTGCAACAGCGGCAGCGTGAAGCCGGCCGTCTTGCCGGTGCCGGTTTGCGCGCAACCCATAAGATCGCGTCCGGCCAGCACGGCAGGAATCGCCTGCACCTGGATCGGGGTTGCTTCGGTGTAGCCTTGGTCTGCAACGGCGCGTTGCAGTTCGGGAATCAGATTGAGTGTTGCGAAGGACATCAGTGCGGCGTCAGGCTGGACATCTGCGGCAGTTTGGCAATCTTGTCAGTGAGATCGACAGTGGAATCAAAAGACGCCGCGGTGGCTGGCAGGCGGGTCTTATTCATCGTGCGGGAAGGATATGAATTCACAGTCTCGTAGTATAGCGCAATGCAGAAAATCCTGCCATCGCGGGTGGAATAGCTTCAAATAATTCATAAATCTGGTAGATTGTCGCCTATCGAAAGACGTGGTTTTGGTGTGGTTTGGATTGTAAATGTTGGTTTTGTTTATAGCCCGATAAACTGAAGTAAGCTGAAACATGAATCAGATCGCCATCGACTCTCTTCATCAACCCGGTGTGTTGCCGCTGGTGCTGACGCTGGATACCCACGGCGTGCCGCACCGCTGGATCACCTGGCAGCATGCGTGTTTTTACTACGCCAAGGGTCAGGTGGCGTGGACGCTCGGCGAGCATGCGTTCACCGTCTATGGCGGGTGCAACCGGGTCACCGGCGAGCGCTCCGAGATCACCGCCAGCAGCATCATCGCCATCAAGGGCAAGGCGATGGCGATGAAATCGTTCAATCAGGTGCCGCCGCTGAATAACCGCGAACTGTTTCATCGTGACCGGCAGATTTGCGCCTATTGCGCGGATTCATTTGCCAGCAACAAACTCACCCGCGATCATATCAAGCCGTTTTCCAGGGGCGGACAGGATTCCTGGATGAACGTGGTAACGGCCTGCCGCGCCTGCAACGAACGCAAGAGCGACCGCACCCCCGAAGGCGCGGGCATGGAGCTGGTGTATCTGCCCTATGTGCCCAATCGCGCGGAGTATCTGATACTGACCAATCGGCGAATACTCGCCGACCAGATGCAGTTTCTGGCGCAGCACGTTTCAGCGCAGAGCCGCTTGCATCAGAGCCGTATTTAAGATGGCGACACTCAGGCAAACAGTGCATCTCCAACGGTGCGCCGACACGCTAGATCTTGTTGCCGACGTGTTGGTCATCGGCGGCGGGCCGGCGGCCTCGTGGGCCGCGCTTGCCGCAACGGCTGAGGGTGCCCGTGTCGTTGTCGTCGACAAGGGTTATCTGGGCACCAGTGGGGCAACGGCACCCTCGAATACGGGCACCTGGTTCGCTCCGCCCGGTGCCGAGCGCGAGGCCACGATCGAGCGTCGGCAGAAATTAAACGGCGGCTTGGCTGTTCCACGCTGGGTGGATCGCACGCTGCATGGCGCATGGCAGGGTTTGCATACGCTGGCCGAATGGGGTTACAAATTTCCCATTGAAGAGTCGGGCAAACCGTACCTGACCAATCTGCGCGGCCCGGACTACATGGCGTTTATGCGGCGGCGCGTGTTGCGCGCGGGTGTTGCCGTGCTTGATCATCATCCGGCGCTCGAATTGCTGAGCGAGTCGGGCGTGATCGCCGGTGCTGCCGGTGTCGATCGGCAGCATAACCGACCGTGGCGCGTGCGCGCCGGGGCGGTGGTGCTTGCCTGCGGGGGATGCGCCTTCGGTGAACGCATGCTCGGCGCGACCGGGCTGACCGGTGACGGCTATCTGATGGCGATGGAAGTGGGGGCAACGCTCTCGGGCATGGAGTTTTCCGCGCAGTATGCTTGCACGCCGAAGGACACGTCGCTCAGCAAGGGCGTGCCCTTTGCCTGGGCCAGCTATTATCGTGAAGATGGCTCGCGGATCGAGACCGCCAACCAGGAGCGCTTCGCGCCAGTGGCGAAGGCGCTGCTGGACGGGCCGGTGTGGGGATGTTTCGACAAGAGCGCACCCGATTTAAACGGGTGGCTGCGGCAAGGTCAGCCGAATTGCTTTCTGCCGCACGACCGCGCCGGCATCGATCCGTTTACGCAAAAGTTTCCGGTGATGTTGCGTTGTGAAGGCACCGTGCGCGGCGTGGGCGGTATCAAGCTGATGGCGGACGATTGTTCGACTGGCGTGCCGGGGCTGTATGCCGCCGGCGATGCCGCAAGTCGCGAGCGCGTGACCGGCGCGATCACCGGCGGCGGCGGGCCGAATTCGTCGTGGGCCATCGCCTCGGGCAACTGGGCGGGCACTGCGGCGGCTCACTACGCCGCGCGCGAAGGCGGCAACATTGCCGCGCGCAACGTCATGGCGATGGGGCGCGCGGGGTTGCGTCCGGCCAAAGCAGCGCGCCCGGACGCGAGCGCCGCCGAGGTCGTGCAACTGGTCCGCGATGAGTTTCTGCCGATCAACCACAATTTTTATCGCAACGAAACCACCTTGCGCCAATCGCTGGAGAAGTTCGACCGCACGTGGTGCGATGTGCGCGACCATCTGACAGGGAGCGGCGTCGATGCGGTCAGAACGCGTGAAGCGGCGGCGTTGGTCGCCACCAGCCGCTGGGCTTTTACCAGCGGTTTGGCGCGTGCCGAAAGCCGCGGCATGCAGCGGCGCATTGATCAGCTGGCGACCGACCCGCAATTCGTCTGCGCGTTCGAGGCCACCGGGCTCGATCACATCCAGATCACACGCGCCGCTATCACTGGCGCAGCGCCGATTTGATAAACTCGCCCCATGATTGAAATCGTCTCCGCGACCCGCTGTATTGAGTGCGACATTTGCGTCAGGGTATGTCCGGCCAATGTATTTGACAGCGTACCCAGGCAAGCGCCCGTTATCGCGCGCCAGGAGGACTGTCAGACGTGTTTCCTGTGCGAAATCTATTGCCCGACAGACGCCCTGTATGTCGCGCCGCGCGCGGAAGGCCCCACCGGCATCAGCGAAGCCGAAGTCGAGGCGGCAGGGTTTTTCGGCAGTTATTCGCGGGCGCTGGGCTGGAAGCGCGGCAAGCCGGGCGGCTCCGAGGACGATCCGACGCAATATATTCGTACCGCACCACGATAGGTTTTACCTCAACCCAACCGGAGATTTTTGACATGATGTGGCTCAAAACCGTAAGCGATGATGAGGCGCAGGGCTATCCCAAAGAGGTGTTCGACCAATACCGCAGCCGCAATGGTTCGGTGCCGAACCTGCACCGCGTGCTGGCGAATCGCCCAGAAATACTCAAGGGCCGCGAGACGCTGCGCAACGGGACCACCGGGGGCGCGACCACGCTCGGCAGGCACCGCGAAGAACTGCTGAATTTTTTTGGTGCAACGGCGGGCGGCTGCACCGGTTGAGTGATGAATCACGGAGCGTTGCTCCGTCAAATCTCTGGCCTGGAAAAGCAGGACGTGGTGCAGATCGGTAAGGATTACACCTCGTCCAAGCTCACTGAGCAGGACAAAATTATGCTGGCGTTCGCCGAGAAGATCAATGACGCGCCGCATCTGTTGTGCCGCACGGACATCGAGCAGTTGCGCGCGACCGGCTTCACCGATGAAAACATCCTCGACATCATCGCCTCGGTGGCCTACCGCAACTTCAGCAACCGGCTGAACATCGCCATCGGCCTGGACGACCCGGACAATCTGTCGAAACTCGATCCGGATTTCAAGGCTATGTTGGACGCCAAAGCATTGGGGTAATCCTGAACCGGGTCAATCCACCGGGATTTTCGCCTCGGTAATGACCCGCTTCCAGATGTCGGCTTCCTTGCGCACAAACTGAGCTAAACCCTCGGGCGAACTGAACGTCACGTGAAACCCGGCGTCGGCCAGCCGCTGGATCACATCGGGCATCGCCAACACCCGGCCGATATCCGCATTGACCTTGCCGATGATGGCCCTGGGGGTATTTTTCGGCATCATCACGCCATACCAGTTCAACGCTTCGTAGCCGGGCACAGTGTCAGCGACTACCGGTACATCCGGCAGCTCGGCAATACGTCTGGCGCTGGATACCGCGATCGCGCGCAGGCGGTTGGATTTCAGATGCGGCATGACCACCGGCGTCAACGCCATCATGAATTGCACACGCCCGGCGACCAAATCGATGACCGCCGGCGGCGTGCCCTTATAGGCCACGTGCGCCATATCGGTTTTGGTATTGAGCTTAAAGAGTTCCGTGGCCAGATGCGGCCCCGTTAAAGTGCCGCCCGTGCCGTAGTTGATCTGGCCGGGTTTTGATTTCGCCACCGCGATGAGTTCCTTGATATTTTTCACCGGCAGGCTCGGGTGCACCGACAACACATTCGGCACCGCAGCCAGTTGCGCCACCGGCTCCAGATCGTTGAACGGGTCATAGGGCGTTTTTTTGCCCATCGCAATCAGGTTGGCAAAAGTACTCGACACCAACAGCAGGGTGTATCCATCCGGCGGCGCTTTCGCCACGGCGGCATTCGCGATCACGCCACTGGCCCCCGGCCGATTGTCGATGACGACCGATTGCCCCCAGCTCTCGCTGAGCTTCATACTTACCGCCCGCGTCAGAATGTCGCTGGAACCGCCGGCGGGGAAGCCGAGGATCCATCGCACGGTTTGGGCTGGATAGGTTTGGGAGATTGATGGGGTGGCTTGCAATGCCAGTAAGCTGGTCAATGCCGTTATCAATACATTCCTTCTGGAAACACTCATATGGGCACCTCTAAAAATAGCTTAATTTCGAGGCACATTGTAAACGTTGGGCGGGTATGTACGTTGTAAGGTTAAATCACCGAGACGAAGCCAAAGCAAAATGCCCATACGCCTTCAACCGAGCTTTTTCGACATTCATGAGCGCAGC
>CAMBGJ010000064.1 GCA_945865805.1 Bordetella parapertussis | reverse complement strand
GGGTTTTCTATAGCAAAAGGGAATAATGGGATCAAACACCATTTAATAAAAAGGGAATAATGGAGTCAAACACCATTTAATATAACTATTTGTTTTTAAAGCGGCATTCAGCCGGTTTTTTTGTTACAGGCGCCGAAATTCAACCCGCTGAATTTCGGGTTTCACCCGCCGCATGCTGCCCGCCACCAGTTTGTATTCAAACAAACGGCACTCCAGCGCGCCGTTAAATAGCGGCGTGCGCTTGGAGGCCGCAAGGCCGATGCGTTTGGCCAGTTGCATGTCCGACGACAGGATATAGGCCGTCCAGCCGCTATATCCTTTTTTCAACGCGTCGCCGAGTTGCGGATAAAACGCCGCCAGTTCATCGCGATCTTCCATGCGCACGCCGTAAGGCGGGTTGGTGACGATGATCCCCGCAGCGGCCGGCGCGGGCATCTCAAACACGTTGGCTTGCTTTAACGCCACCTTGTCCAGCAGGTCGAGTTCATCAAGGTTGGCGCGTGTTAGCGCCAGTGCGTCGCCACGCAAGTCGGATCCGTAAATATTTGTTTTTATTGAGTTATTTTCGGCGGCGTACGCGGTGTTGCGCAACGCTTCCCACGCCGGCGCGGCAAAATTCAACAGATTCTCGAAGCCGAAAGCGCGGCCGATGCCGGGCGCGCGCTGGGTGGCGATCTGCACCGCTTCACACAGAATGGTGCCGCTGCCGCACATCGGATCAAGCAACGCCATATCCGGTGTCCAGCCCGACAGCGCGAGCATGCCTGCAGCGAGATTTTCACGCAGCGGCGCTTCGCCCGCTTCGCGCCGGTAACCGCGTTTGAACAGCGGCTCGCCCGAGGTATCCAGATACAGCGTGACATCCGTAGCCGTCAAAAATGCGTGCACGCGCACATCCGGCGCATGGGTGTCGATGCTGGGGCGCTGTCCGCGACTGGCGGGATGGGCACGGAAACGATCGCAGATCGCGTCCTTGATGCGCAGCGTGATGAAGTCGAGGCTCTTCACCGGGGCCTTGATCGCGGACACATTCACGCGCAGCGTGCGATCCACCGTGAACAGTTTCGGCCAGTCGATGGTTTGCGCCGCGTCGTAGATTTCCTGCTCACTGTTGGCGGAGCGATAACGTGCCGTGCCCACGCGCCACAACACACGGCTCGCCACACGCGAGTGCAGATTGGCGGCATAGCCGGTGGTCAGCGTGCCGGCAAAGTGCACGCCACCATCGACGGCTTTTATCGTGCTCGCGTGCAGTGCCGCGAGTTCGGCGGCAAGCACCGCTTCCAGCCCACGCGGGCAGGTGGCGAAAAAGGGTTCGTTGGCGCTGGGGGTGTTCATGGCGTCACTTCAGGTCTACGTAGACTTCGAATAACACGCGCTGCCACGGGTTGCGCGCCTGCGTCAGCCGGACGATACCCGCCTTCACCGGCGCGCCGCGATCCATCTGCCGCGCCACATCGGCGTTTTCACGGCGCGGAATGTAACCGAGGTGGCTGCCGTTCCATTCCACGCGCACCGCGTTGGCGTCGTGCGGGTTGGCGGGCTCGCGCACCAGCATCAAAGTGTCGCCCGGTTTCATGTCGTCCCACAGGGCTTTGCCGTCGTAGTACTGAAAGCCCGCCAGCGGCGATTGCTGCACGATGATGGTGGCTTCGGCGCGTGCCGACAGGGGCAGCGGCACGGCCAGCAGCAGCCAGACAAGCAGGGTGCGCAGGCAGATCAAAACGGTTTCACCACCACCAGCACCACGATCAACAACAGCAGGATCACCGGCACTTCATTGAACCAGCGAAACCACACGTGCGAGCGGGTGTTTTTGCCTTGCTCGAATTTTTTCAGCAGGCTGCCGCAGGCGTGGTGATAGCCGACGAGCAGAATCACCAGCACCAGCTTCGCGTGCAGCCAGCCACCCGAAATACCGTAGCCGCCCCACAGCCACATGCCGAAGCCCAACGCCAGCACCGCCAGCGGCCCCATGAAACGGTAGAGCTTGCGTGCCATGATGAGCAGGCGCGCGCTTGCCGCAGTGTCGCCTGGGTTGCTGTCGCTCAGCATCGCCAGATTCACCAGGATACGCGGCAAATAAAACAGCCCCGCGAACCACGCGGTGACAAACACAATGTGCAAAGCCTTGATCCACAGCATAATTGTAAGGATTTGAGTTATTTGAGAATTCTTTTACGCAGCAAATGCAGGGCTACCGCGAAGCTTACACCGGCATAGATCACCAGCACCAGCACATGGAGCCACACTTGGGTGGGTAGCGTGCCCAGCATCAGCGGCCGCGACAACGCCACCGCGTGTGTCAGTGGCAGCGCGTGCGCCGCCGCCTGCATCAGCGGCGAGAGTTGTTCCAGCGGATAAAACACGCCGCACAGCAGCATCATCGGCGTGATCGCCAGCGTGAAGTAGTACATGAAAAAATCGTAACTTGGTGACAGCGCGGTGATGATCAGGCCCAGCGCGGCGAATACCAGACCGGACAAAAGAATCACCGGAATAATCAGCAGCGCCAGCGCGGAGCTGGCCAATCCGAGCGCCGTTGCCACCAACAGCACCGCGCAGCCGGACAGCACACTTTTACTCGCCGCCCACACCCATTCGCCGATTACGACATCATCCAGTGTCAGCGGCGCGTTGATGATGGCGTCCCAGGTGCGTTGTACATGCATGCGCGAAAACGCAGAGTACATGGCTTCGAACGAGGCGGTAAACATGGTCGATGAACACACCACGCCGCCAGCGAGAAACGCCACGTAACTCACGCCCTGCATCTGCGGCAGCATGCTGCCCAGCCCGTAACCTAGGCCGATCATATACAGCAACGGATCGGCCAGATTGCCCAGCATCGAGGGTATCGCCAGCTTGCGCCACACCAGCAGATTGCGGCGCCAGACGTGGATGAAGCGGAGTGAAGGCATGGGGTATTGGTGGGCGGTGAACGGTGAACGGTGAACAGTGAACGGTTCACTGAATCTATCAATCCCGCAGCTCGCGGCCAGTGAGCTTGAGAAACACATCCTCGATATTCGCTCGCCGGTGCAGGTAGCGCAGATCGCTGGCGTCGTCGTGCTGCGCCAGCGCCGCCGCCAGTGGACGAGCATCGCGTGCATAACAAAATACCGTTTCGCCGTGCTGCTCGCAGCGCTCGGCGAGTGCCTTGCCGGTGGCATCGGCCCAGGCTGCCGCGCCGTCGCCGTAGACTTCCACCACTTCGGGTTCGATGTGGGCGGCGATGAGTTCGCGCGGCGTGCCGACCGAAATAATGCGGCCGTGATCCATGATCGCAAGCCGGTGGCACAGCCGCTCGGCCTCTTCCATGAAATGCGTGGTGAGCAGCAGCGTTTTGCCACGCAGCGTCAGTTGCCGTAAACGTTCCCAGATCACATGCCGTGCCTGCGGATCGAGGCCGGTGGTGGGTTCGTCGAGAAACAGCATGTCGGGATCGTTGATCAGCGCGCGCGCCAGTGTCAGTCGTCGTTTCATGCCGCCCGACAGCGTTTGGATGCGCGCATCGCCGCGCGTTGAAAGCCCGGCATATTCAAGCAGATCAGGGATGCGCTTTTCCAGTTCTGCGTGGGCGATGCCGAAATAGCGGCCATACACCAGCAGGTTTTCGCGTACGGTGAAATCGGGATCGAGGTTGTCCAGTTGCGGCACCACGCCCACGCGTGCACGGGCATCGCGCGCGCGCGCCGGTATGTCGTGATCGAGCAGGGTGATGCTGCCGCTGTCGGGGTGCGTCAGCCCCAGCAGCAGTCGCAGGGTGGTGGTTTTGCCCGCGCCATTGGGGCCGAGCAGGCCAAAACATTCGCCGGGCATGAGTTCGAAGTCGATGCCCGCGACGGCTTCGTGCCCGTCGTATGATTTACGTAACCCACGTACCGCAAGATGAATCATGCGCACCAGCGCGTGACGATTTGCGCCAGCAGATGCAGACGTCCATGAAAAAAATGTTCGCCGCCGGGCACCACCACCAGCGGCAGATTCTGCGGGCGCGCCCAATCCAGCACCGCCGCCAGTGGCACGATGTCATCCTGTTCGCCGTGGATTACCAGCGTGTTTTCCGGCACGGTTTCAGTGGCGAAGCGACTGACCGCCGGGGCCACCAGCACCATGCCCGCACAGGCCACGCGCTTGGCGACGCGCGTTTGCACAAAACTGCCGAACGAAAATCCGGCGAGCAGTAGCGTTGGTGTTTGAAAGCGCGCCTGGGCGTACTCGGCCACCGCGATCAGATCGTCGGTCTCACCGATGCCCTTGTCGTGCGCGCCTTCACTGGCACCGATGCCACGAAAATTCGGGCACACGGCGGTGTAACCCAGCCCGCTAAAGGTGCGCGCCAGCGTGGTGACGACCTTGTTGTCCTTGGTGCCGCCTTGCAGCGGATTCGGATGCGCGATCAAAGCGATGCCGCGCCGAGTAGCGCCGGGATCGCTAACGTCGATCTCGATGTTGCCCGCGGGGCCGGGAATCAGCAGGCGTTCAAGCGGGACCGGCATTAAATTTTGAGACGCTCCACCACGCGCCCGTTTTGCAAATGCTCGTGCACGATTTCGTCCACGTCTTCCTTGTCGACGTAGGTGTACCAAGTCTCTTCCGGGTAAACCACCATCACCGGGCCTTCGTCGCAACGGTCGAGACAGCCCGCCATGTTGACGCGCACCTTGCCCTGACCGTTCAACTTGAGTTCCTTCACTTTGTCCTTGGCGTAATCGCGGATCGCGCTGGCACCGTGGTCGTTGCAGCAATTCTTGCCGTTGTCGCGCTGGTTGCAGCAGAAAAATACGTGCCGTTCGTAGTAGCTCACTGGCGTATCCTCATGTTGAAGGGGTTGGGCGCATTATAAAGTTAGCGCGCCGGTCTGTGCGCATCGGCGTAGCGTGTGTACCACAGTGCCGCGAACAGATACCACAGCGCGATGATGGGCCACAATTCCGACAGCGCGCTCAAAATCGCCGAAAAACTCAGCAAATGGCTGGCGCGGCCGCTGGCCAACTGCGGCGGCAGGCTGAAATAGGGGTTATCGGGTGCGAGATTGATCGCCGCCAGCGCGAACAGGATCGCCAGCAGCGCCAGCGCCAGCCGGGCGGTGTGCCCGAGCGCCAGCAGGCCCGCCAGCAAGGTCGCGCCGAGCACAAAGCCGAGCAGCGCGCCGGGGGTCATCCACGCCCACGCGCCCAACGGTTTGGCAAGAAAAACGGTGATCAGCATCTTGCAGGCCAGCGCCGCCGTGATCACCAGGGCGATGGCCAGTCCGCGCCGGGCTTCGGCACGCAGCAGTGTCGATAGCAGCAGGCCGATCCCCACCAGATTAAACAGCACGACCATCGCCTCCGCCGACAGGAACAGACCCGGCGTATGAAAAAAATACGCGGGCAATTCAAAGGTGTCACGCAGGTGACCGGTGCCAAACACCTGTGTGCGCGGATTCAGATGGGTGATGACCCACAACACCGCCACCACCACGCCAACGTCGGTGACCGTGCCCGGCAAGAACACGCGGTCGCGCCACACGCCGAGCCGCGCACCCAGGCGTTGCGACGGCAAAAACAGCGGCGCCGCCAGTGCACCGATCAGCGCCCCCGCGCCGTTCGCCAGCACATCCACATTGGACGGAATGCGCGCGGGCAAAAACAGTTGCACGCTTTCCATGCCGATGCTTAAGCCCACACCCAGCAGCAGCGCCACGGCTACGGCCACAATGGGCGGCATGCCGATGCGCAGGCCCAGCGCCAGCATGAAGCCCAGCGGTATGTAAGCTGCCACATTCACCAGCACATCGGTCAACGTGATGTAGCGCGGCCACGGCGCGGTGAGAAAGCCGTAGACATCCGCTGCCGGCAGACGCCAGCCGCGCAACGGCTGCACACTGGCGTAGACGATTACGAGCAGGTAAGCTAACGCCAGCGTCAGCGCCAGAAGATAGATGTGCCGCGATTGGGTTGGCGCAGCGGTTCCCCGATCCTCGACAGATTTTGACTCAGAAACCATTGCGCAAATACTACGACATTTTCAACGGCGACGCTGATGGGCTGTGCGCCCTGCATCAGTTACGCATGGCGCAACCCCACCCTGGTGCAGTCGGCGAACTCATTACCGGCGTCAAGCGTGACACGCAATTATTGGCGCGTGCTGAATTGCTGGCGGCACAGGCGGGCGATGAAATCACCGTGCTCGATATCTCGCTCAAGTCGAATGCCGCCGCGCTGGCAAAGCTGCTTGCGCGCGGCGTGAAATGCCAGTATTTTGATCACCACGCGGCGGGGATGATCCCCGTGCATGCCAATCTCACGGCGCACATCAACACCGCGCCAGATGTCTGCACCAGCCTGCTGGTGGACAAGCATCTGTCGGGTGCGTATCGCATCTGGGCGGTGGTGGCGGCGTTCGGCGACAATTTGGTGGCACCCGCGATACACGCGGCGCAACCACTGGAACTCGATCACACCGAGCTTGCGCGTCTGCACGAGCTGGGCGATTGTTTGAACTACAACGCCTATGGTGAAACGCTCGATGATCTGCACTACCCGCCGGCGGATTTGTATCAAACGCTTTCGTCCTACGCCGACCCGCGCGAATTCATGCTCGACGAGCCGGTGTTCGACGTGCTGAAAGACGCGATGCGCGAAGACTTCGAGCGCGCTGAAGACATTAAACCGCAATTCGCCAATGATGCCGCTGCGCTGTACGTGCTGCCCGACGGTGCGTGGAGCCGCCGCGTCAATGGCCTGTTTGGTAACCGCCTCGCTCAAGCGCACCCGCGACGCGCGCACGCCGTGCTGGTGAGCAAGGCGGGCGGCTACACCGTGAGCGTGCGCGCGCCGGTCGCCAAACCTGTCGGCGCGGATGAACTGTGCGCGCGTTTCGACACCGGTGGCGGGCGTAAAGGCGCGGCGGGCATCAACCTGCTGCCGCCCTCGCAACTGGCGGTGTTTACTGATGCGTTTCGTGCGGCGTATCGGTAAATTACGTAACTATTTGTTTTTATTGACTATTTTTTCTGCCTCTGGAGCACGTTTAACTCCAGCAAGCCGAACGCGATTAGCCACAGCGTGGCATCCCAAGCGTTCATCCACTTGCCGATGATGAGCCACACCACAATCAGGCTGCCGAGCGCTGCATAGAGAGCCAGTGCCGTCAGCAAAAATATCTTGTGATGAGCGGCTACTGCCACCGGTAGCCGCACGCCGACTTCCAGCAGCGCCACCACGGCGATCCACAAGAATAAATTGGCCGCATCCAGCCATTCTTTTTCACGCAGGTAGAGCACGGCGGTGGTGGCAATGGCGAGTGTTGCCATCACGCGCCCGATGCGCACGCCCGCGCACACCCATGGCACGTCGGTCAACCGGTGATGCGTGATTTCGAGCAGGAACAAAATCAGCAAGGCGTACCAAGCCACAGATTCCAGCGCCTCGCTGAAACGGCCCGCGACAATGTAGTAAATCGTGTTGCAGGCCAGTGCGGCGAAAACGAGCGCGCTGAGTCCGTGCCCTGGCAATCCCGCCGCAGGCTGGGCTATCTTCAATGCCGCCTCATGGTCATTCGGTGCCCCGCTGAATTTACAACGTTCTTTTCGCAGTATTATTATCGTGTCGCCGTGCGTCAAGTAAGAGCGGCGGCACCCGACACCCCGAAATCAAGAGGATGTAATGCCACAGGAGTCACCGGAAAAGCGCTTGGCAACAGGAGCCCTCGGCACTTTCGAATCCGCCATTATGGGCATTGCCGGCACCGCACCGGCCTTTAGCGTCGCGGTGACCACGGCGGCGATCGTGGCTTCGGTGGGTGTGCTGTCGGTGGGCAGCATTTTTTACTGCGGCCTGATCATGTTCGGCATCATGCTGGCGTTTATTCACCTGAGCAAAATTACGCCGCACGCCGGTGCCGCGTATGCCTGGGTGGGCCATGTGTTTGGCAGGAAATGGGGTTTTTTTGCCGGATGGGGATTGTTGGTTGCGTCGACGTTTTTCATGGTGTCGGCGACCATTCCAGCGGCGACTTCGACCCTGCTGTTGATTGCGCCGGAGTTAGTCGAAAGCACGACGTGGGTTACCTTTACCGCGGCCGTATGGCTGACGCTGGTGACGGTGGTGGTCACCAAAGGGATCAAACAGGCCAGCTATGCGCAGATCATCCTGACGGTGATCGAAACCGTGGTGGTTTTTGCGCTGATTATCGGCGCGTTTATTCAATATGGCAGCCAGCCCGCACACGCGCCGTCATTCGTCTGGTTCTCCCCGTTTTCGTTCACGCCGCAATTATTTGCGACGGGCGCGCTAACCGCCATATTTTTCTACTGGGGCTGGGATGTAACCATGAACCTCAGCGAAGAAACCCGGCAAGGGGCGCATAAAGACGCCCTGCACCCCGCGAGCCAAGGCGCTTTTTGGGCGATGATCAACCTGATTTTGTTTTTCATCATTATGATGATCGTGGTGCTGATCGTATTGACCGACGAGGAGATCGCCAAGGCCAACACCAATGTGCTTTTCGCCATCGCCAGCAAGCTGTTTGCGCCACCGTGGAACTACCTCGCCGTGCTGTCGACAATACTCAGCACCGTGGGCACGATTGAAACGCAGATCTTGCAATTCAGCCGCAGCATGTTCGCCATGGCGCGCGACGACATGCTGCACCAGCGTTACGCCAGAATCCACCCCGAGTGGCAAACGCCCTGGGTGGCGACGTTTGTGATCTGGTTTTTGGGTGTGTTGCTGCTGTTCAGCTCGTCGTACCTGCCCACCGTGAAGCAAATTCTCGAAAGCTCGATACTCGCCATAGGTTTTCAAATCTGTTTTTATATGAGCCTAGCGGGGTTCGCCTGTGCCTGGCATTACCGCACGAAATTAAAGGCGGGCGCCTACAACGCTGTTTCCTACGTGCTGTGGCCTTTGTTTGCCGCGCTGTTCATGGTGTTTATCGCGCTGTATAGCATTCCGACGTTCAATCTGATCACCAACATCATGGGGATCGGCGGCATTCTGATGGGTTTTGTGCCGTTGTTTTTGGGTGGGTTGCGGCGCACCAATAAAACGCGAAAGGCGTGATCAGCGTAACAGCAGCAGGGTAGTCAGCGCAGCGCTGAGTGCGAACAGCAGCGTTATCAACGCCAACGTGCCGCGCAGGCGCTGATGTTCCTGCTGCAATAGCGCGACCTGCTTTTGCAACGGTGCCACGCGATCTTCACTCAAGGCCTTGTGTATCAGCCGCGGCAGTTGCGGCAGCGTGGCCGCCCAGAACGGCGCTTCATCCTGCACCTGTCGCAGCAGCGCGCGCCAGCCGATCTGCTCCGACATCCAGCGTTCGAGAAAGGGCTTGGCTGTGACCCACAAATCAAGATCGGGGTCGAGGTCGCGGCCCAGCCCTTCGATATTGAGCAGGGTTTTTTGCAGCATCACCAGTTGCGGTTGAATTTGCATGTTGAAGCGGCGCGAGGTTTGGAAGAGGCGCAGCAGTAGTTTGCCAAAGGAGATTTCCTTCAGCGGTTTGTCGAAGATGGGTTCGCACACCGCACGTATCGCGGTCTCGAATTCATCCACGCGCGTGCCGGGCGGTGCCCAGCCGGATTCGATGTGCACTTCGGCCACGCGCCGGTAATCGCGGCGGAAAAACGCGAGAAAATTTTGCGCGAGATAGTTTTTGTCGACGGGCGTCAGCGTGCCCATGATGCCGAAATCGAGCGCGATGTATTGCCCGGCGGGCGTGACAAAAATATTGCCCGGATGCATGTCGGCGTGAAAAAACCCATCGCGAAACACCTGCGTGAAAAAAATCTCCACGCCCGCGCGCGCAAGCCGGGGAATATCCACGCCCTGTGCGCGCAAGACATCCACCTGCGACACCGGCACGCCGCGCATGCGCTGCATCACCATCACCTCGGTCGAACACAGTTCCCAATAAATTTCCGGCACCAGCAACAGCGGCGAACCGGCAAAGTTGCGATGCAACTGACTGGCATTGGAGGCCTCGCGCATGAGATCGAGTTCGTCATGCAGATGACGGCCAAACTCGGCGACGACTTCGTGCGGTTTCAGGCGTTTGCCGTCGGCCCAAAGCCATTCCATCAGCGACGCGCCTGCGTCAAGCAACGCCAGATCGTTGCGGATAACACCGACGATGCCGGGCCGCAGAATCTTGACAGCGGCCTCGCGGCCGTCGTGCAACTCGGCCAGATGCACCTGCGCCACCGAAGCGCTGGCAAGCGCCGTGCGGTCAAATGATTTGAATATTTCGGCCAGCGGTTTGCCATCTTTACCATAGGCGCGCTCGATGATGGCTACCGCTTCCTCACCGGGAAACGGCGGCACCTGATCCTGCAGCTTGGCGAGTTCCAGGGCGATGTCGTCCGGCAGCAAATCGCGACGGGTCGAGAGGATTTGCCCGAACTTGACGAAAATCGGCCCCAACGCCTCCAGCGCCAGCCGCAGACGCTCCGCGCGCGGGGCGGAAAAGTCTCGCCAAAACAACAGGATACGTAAGGCGGCTTGCAAGCCGCTGATGCGTGCGTGATCTCGCAGAAACTCGTCGAGGCCGAAACGCAGCGCGACACGAACGATTTTCAGTAGTCGAATCAGAACCATCCGGGGATTGTAACCGGGTGGGGCGGATGCGCTAAACCGCTGTGCCGTGCGGCGTCAACCGTTCAACGCGCTTTTCCACCCGCGCCAAATCATCCCGCAACGCATCCACCTCGCGCGCAAATTGGGCCACATCCGCACGGCTGGCGATCAACGGGCGTTCTTCTGTCCAGTATTCGACGAAGGAGCGCGCGATATTTTCCGTGCCCTGACGGCCCCAGTTGTCGAGCTTGCGGCCGGTTTCAACCAGGCGGTGCGCGGCGATGTCGCCGAACACACGGCTTAAATCTTCTTCGATATCCCAGCGGAGGTTGCGCGCGATGTGATTTAACGCGACGGCGAATTCGGCGTCACCCTCGGCCTTGATATCGTTCCACACGGTTGCGTCGCGCGCGGCGAGGCGCAGCAGGTGGCCTGGTGTGAGGCGCACTGTGACGGCGGCGGTGGCATCTGGCGCGGCAGGGGCGGCTTCACCGGTCTCGGTGACACCGATCAGCATCGGCACCGGAAAAGTTTCCACGCGCACGACTTTGCCGGCGTGTGGCTGCAAGCGGGGCACCGCCCAACTGTTCTGACGCAGCAGGCGGTTGATGGCGGGGATGTAGAGCGCAGGAATCATGTTGGGAAATTGAGCAATAAAAAAAGCCCGGCACCGGAAACCCGGGCCGGGCTTTTTGGGGTAGCAGCTGGTTTACGAAGCCTGCTGTATGCCCGACACGCGCCAGCCGCTACGACCGCTGACGGGTTTTTCGAGGTGCCAGATTTCGTTCAGGCTGCTCGCCACGCCGTTTTCGCGGATCTGGCCGGTGAAGCGCACGCTGACCACATACAGCCCGTTTTCGGTGACCACGTCGAGTACTTGCGAGTTGAGTTCCACGCACTCGGTTTTTTGCGACGAGCCCCAGGCCGATTTCATTTCGGTTTCGAGTTCGTTGAAGAGCTCGGGCGTGAGGAAGTCGCGCAGGGTGCTGGCGTCACCAGCATCGTTGGCGGCTTGCAGACGCTCAAAGTTCATTTTGGCTTGACGCTCGAACTCGGAGACGTTGAAGTCAGCGGGCCAGGGGTTGGCTGCAGGGGCGTTGTTCATCGCGGACAGCGGTGCACCTGCGGCGGCAGCGCCACCAACGGTTGCGGCGAGCGAACCGGGCGCGGCAGCGGCATTGCCGGTGAACTGCGCCGGTTGTGCTTGATGTGCCTGTGGTGCTGCGGGCGCAGGAGCGGCGCTGGTGTTACCCGCACCGGCATAACCCAGCGGCTGCGCGGGCTGGTTTTTGTTACGTGTCAGCATGCGATAGATGAAGAAGCCCGCGCCAGCCAGCAACGCGATCATCAGGATGCCGGTCAGCATGCTCGCCATCGCACCGCCCAAGCCCATGCTGCTCATCAGCGCAGCGATGCCCAAGCCTGCGGCCAGACCAGCCAGCGGCCCCATGAAGCGGCTCATGCCGGAAGGTGCTGCCGGCGCGGGTGCTGCTTGTGCCGGCGCGGTTTTTTGCGCGGGCGCGGAAGATTGGCTTGCGCTGTTGCTTTGGCGACCGGCGTTTTTACCACTGCCGACACGCGCGGCTTCAACGTCGACTGCCACCATGGTGAAACCAAACAGGACTGCAAGAATGCCGAGTAATTTATTCATAGTTTTCCTCATTTCGTTTTATGTACAACACTTTGTTACAACCACATCACAACTTCGTTACAATTTTGACCGATCCGTGTTACGGCAAGTTCCGCCTACGAGCCTCCTATAACCAAAAATCCATGAAAGTCATATGGGCATCATAACGCGGTATTTCAATCGTGCCGCATTATTATAGGACGTACCAAACGGTACGCAATGGTATTTAAAAATATCAATAAAATCAAATACTTATGAATCAGAGTTTATAGCCGCGATGCAGCGCGACCACCCCTGCCGCGAGATTGAAATATTCCACGCGCTCCAAGCCTGCGTCCAGCATCATCTGTTTCAAGGTTTCCTGATCGGGATGCATGCGGATCGATTCGGCGAGATAGCGGTAACTGTCCGCATCTTTGGTGATCATTTCGCCCATTTTTGGCAGCACATTAAACGAATAGGCGTCGTACGCACCGGCAAGCGGCTTCCACACGCGACTGAATTCCAACACCAGCGCGCGGCCGCCGGGCCGCAGCACGCGAAACATCTCCGCCAGCGCGGCATCCTTGTGCGTCATATTGCGCAGGCCAAAGGCGACGCACACGCAGTCGAAATAGTCGGAGGCAAACGGCAGCTTTTCCGCATCGCATTGCACGGCCGGTGCCAGCACGCCGTCGTCGATCAGCCGGTCGCGGCCTATGCCGAGCATGGCCGCATTGATGTCGGTGAGCACCACGGAACCGGTGGGGCAAACACGCCGGGCGAACGCACGCGACAAATCCGCCGTGCCGCCGGCGACATCCAGCACGCGCTCGCCGGGGCGAACATAACTTTGATCGATGGTGAATTTTTTCCACAACCGGTGCAGCCCGCCCGACATGAGATCGTTCATCACGTCGTAACGCTGCGCCACCGAGGTGAACACGCCTTCGACCTTGCGCGCTTTTTCGGATTCGTCGACTTGTTGGTAGCCGAAGTGGGTGGGGTTCATTTTTTTAACGGCGTGAGCGGGTGAATGAGTGAATGAGTGAACGAGTAACCACTCATTCCCGCGAAGCGCCGGCCTTCTCCAGCCGTTGCAGGTAATCCTGCCACATCTCCGCCTGCTTCACCCCATAGTCGTAGAGGATGTCCCACGAATAGATGCCCGTGTTGTGCCCGTCGGAAAACGCCAGTAGCACCGCGTAGTTGCCGACGGCCTCGATCGACTTGATATCGACGTTTTTCTTGCCCACTTGCAGGGTCTCTTGCCCCGGCCCGTGGCCGCGCACTTCGGCGGAGGGCGAATACACGCGCAGGAACTCGCACGACAACTGAAAATTCTTGCCGTCACTGAAGGTCAGTTCCAGCATCCGCGACATCTGGTGCAACTTGATCTCGGTCGGAAGCGGGGTGTTTTTGTCGATGCCAACCATGGTCGTTACGCAATCAAAATATGAGGAGGCGCATCATAACCGGGAATGCGCCTGTGCCTAGCGGTTACTGCATTTCCATCGAACAGCGGTCGAAGTCAGCACCGCGTTCGAGTAGCGTTAACAGCTTGATCAGTTGTTTCTTCTCGGCGCGGGTATCGTCTTCCAGTTCGAGCAGGCGCCCGCTCTGGAACCACCCCGCTGGCAACATGACGGTTGCCGGTGTGGCCGGCATGGTCACCGCCGGGGTCATCAGCGCCACTTCGAAATCCTGCCCTTTGGGTACATTGAAGTTCGCCGGACGCACTTTGACAGGCTGCGGCGTGCCTTGAAACAGGCGCACGCCGCACTGGGTTTCGCGATCGGCGCCGACGCGTATCCACTGCACCGTGCCAAGCTTGGGCGTATCGCCGAAGCGGCGTATGCCCAGCAACTGGTTGTGCATCATGCGCATCACGCCGCTGGGTTCGCGCAGCATGCACATGAAGCCGGAGTTACTTTGATTGAGCACCTGCCAGGCTTCGGTTTTTTTGACCGCTGCCTGCTTGGCGGTGTTCGACAGGCGCATCGAGAAGCCGAGGTTGTCCATTTCCCATTTATCGCGTGCATTAAATTCGACTTCGCGTTTGCTGCGGGCATCGCCACCGGCCATATTAAAGGCATCACTGATGCCGAAACACACTTCGGCGGGGTCTTCGATCGGATTGCGATTCTCGGTGCGCAGCGTGCCGGCGCGGCACCACTGCAAATACAGCAACATGATGAGGCTTTCGCAACCGGGCTGGCGTGCGTCTTCGCCCAGGCCCAGTTGGCCCGGTGTTTGCCCCTGCTTCAACAGATTGAGGGTTTGGCGCAGCGTTTTCGACAGCGGTTCGAAATCAAAATACCGCGTGGTTTCGCTATGGGTGACTTGTGCGGCGAGGGCTGGCGGCGCGTCACTGGCGAAATCCACCGCCAGTGGCGGTATTTGCCCCAGCGGCAGCGGCTGGCGCGACAACTCCACCTGCGACGCCCATTTTTCGAGCCAGCGCCGCAAAAAGGCCATTTGCCGCACCGACAGCGCGAAGGGATTGGCGAGATTCGCCATCAGCCCCTGCACATAGGCTTCGGCGCAACTCGAATCGGCATCGCGTTTGTTGAAGACATCGGTCACGCGCACGCGCGACAAGCCCTGTTCCTCGGCATAGGCATAGAGTTGGTGAAAACCGCGCCAGGTGTCGGCATCCGGCTCGCGGTAAATCATGTAGTGTTCAAACAAGCCGTAGGCAGCGGTGCGCAAGCAGCGTAACGTCAGCAACGCGGCATGCGGCGCCAGCGTTAAATCGCCCGCGCGAAACGCGTCCAGGCATACGCGATACGTGACCCCCATCGCGCGCCACAAGCCCATCACGCTGTCCCACGCCTTGAGATCGGATTGATCCAGCGGCAGGGGTTTGCCGATGTAACGCTTGGCGAGTTCCGCCTGCGCGAATAACACGGTTTCCTTCATCGCCTCGATGATTTTCAGCCGCTCCAGCGCCGCCAGATTGGCCGTCGCCAGCGCGGTGATTTGATCCGCCAGAGTTTGTTGCACCAGTTGCACATTGGTGATCGGCAGCGTGGCCACCCAGCGCGCGCAACTGGCGGCATCCTTGAACAGCAGCGCGGCGTCGGCGGACGATGATGGCGAAGGAATACTCGATGGGATACTCATAAGCTGCTCCTGATCTTGCGAAGGGTCACTCGACAGACATGTAACAAACACGTTACCCGGTAAAGCGGTCGCAAGACTACGGGTACATCCCGGACAACGGCTGTGAAGCAAATCACACTCTACCGGGAATTCTTCATATAAACCGGTATTATTTTACGTACTGCACCCGAATTCAAGGGTGTGCCAGTGATTACCGCGCATTGCCCAGGCGCGCCTGCAGCCCTTTGGCCAGTTGACCGGGCAAATCAGCCGCGTCACTCACCCGCAGATCGCGCTGGCGTGCACCCCAGATCGCCTGCGGAAAATGCGAATCGTCGTGAAAGCGCGCAATCACATGCCAATGCACATGCGGCGTGAGATTACCGAGGCTGGCGAGATTCACCTTGTCCGGTTTGATGCATTCGCGCAGCAAAGATTCCACCGCGAACACCACACGCATGCAGTGCGCACGCGAGGCCTCGTCCAGATCGGTCATCTCCGCCACATGCTTTTGCCACACCACGCGGCAATACCCGGCAAAGCCGAGCTCATCCACATACACCACGCGAACGCGGTCATCCTGCCACAACAGGCGGCCGCCCAACGTATTACACAAGTCACAAGTCATGGTGAAATTGACAAATATTCAATAAAAACAAATAGTTACGTTAAACTATACCACCAGAACCGCCAATATCCAATAGCGCACAAATTTACCCAGTGCAATGCACAACGCCGACCACCACGGATTCAACCGCAGCCAACCCGCCGCCAGGCACAGCGGATCACCGACAATGGGCACCCACGACAGCAGCAACACCGGCGCACCGTAGCGCTGCACTGTCGCCAGGCCCTTCAACTGTTGCCGTTGAGGTATCAGCCGCCCGATCATGTAAGACGGCAGGCCACCTAGCGTATTGCCCAAAGTCGCCACGCCCAGCGCTGCCCACAGTTGTTGCGGATGCAACTTCAGCACGCCGAACAGCACCACTTCCGACCCGCCCGGCAACAGCGTGGCGGCGAGGAAACTGCTGGCAAAGAGTGTCCAGAGGCTGGCGGATTCGGTCATTCAGGGTATTTTACTTGGCAACCGCAGGCGGCAATGGTTTGTAAGGCGGCGCGGATTGACCGTGTCTGGCGGATTCCGCGATAATCGCCCGCACCTGCTGGTCCGTGCCCAACCTGTTTTTTTCAGCGCTGCCCGCGCACCCATAAATCCCATGAGCGACGCCACCCCGCTGATCAGTGAAGACTATCGCCGCATGCAGCAAGAGCTGCACAAGAATCCGAACTACGGCGTCGCCTCGGTCGAGTATGCACCGCTGGTGGCGCAGGTGATGGATGCGGTGGGCGCGCTCGAACTGCTGGATTACGGTGCGGGCAAAGGTCGGCTCGGCCAGACGCTGCGCGAGCACTCGCGTGCACCACTGACGATTCACCACTACGATCCGGCGATCCCCGAATGGAGCGCGCCGGCCAGTCCGTGCCGCTTTGTCGCGTGCATTGATGTGCTGGAGCATATCGAGCCGGACCGTCTCGATCACGTGCTTGACGACTTGCAGCGCGTGACACAAGGCGCGGGCGTGTTCACCGTGCATACCGGCGCGGCGGTCAAGGTGCTCGCCGACGGGCGCAATGCGCATCTCATTCAGCAGCCGCCCACGTGGTGGCTGCCGAAGTTCATGGCTCGTTTCGAGCTGGTGCAGTTCACCCGCATGCCACAAGGGTTTTGGGTGGCGGTTGAAGCGCGGTGCCAGTAAATGTGCGAGCATCATCCAGTAGCAATCTAAAAATGAAAGTAAAACCATGACTTATGCCATAGATTTCCCCGGCATCACCAAGCTGCCGGTGGCCGAAAGCACGCAAACCTTTCCCGTGGGCCGTATTTACTGCGTGGGCCGCAACTACGCCGAACACGCCAAGGAAATGGGCCACGACCCGGATCGCGAGCCGCCATTTTTCTTCATGAAACCGGCGGACGCAATCGTGATGAGCGGCGCGACCATCCCGTATCCCACCGTCACCAAGGATTTGCATCACGAAATCGAAATGACGGTGGCCATCGGCAAGGGCGGCAAGGACATTCCCGTGGAAAAAGCGCTGGATCACGTGTTCGGCTACGGTGTCGGCCTCGACATGACGCGCCGTGACGTGCAGGGCGAAGCCAAAAAAATGGGCCGTCCGTGGGAAATGGGCAAAGCGTTCGACGACTCCGCGCCGTGCACCGCGTTGAAAACCGTGGCCATGGTGGGGCATCCGGCCAAGGGTGCGATCTGGCTCAAGGTCAACGGTGTGGTCAAGCAAACCGGTGATTTGTCCGAACTGATCTGGAACGTGCAGGAAACGATTTCGTATCTGTCGAAAATGATCACCCTGCGTCCCGGCGATCTCATCATGTCGGGCACACCGGCGGGCGTCGGGCCGGTACAAAAGGGCGACAAGCTCGAAGGCTTTGTCGAAGGCGTGGGCAGCCTTACTGTGGCTTACGCGAAGTAAAAGGAAACCTACATGCGCAAAGTAAAGCTGGGCAAAAGCGGGCCTGAAGTTTCCGCGATGGGGCTGGGTTGCATGGGCATGTCGATTTCCTACGGCACGCCCAACGACGAGGAATCCGTCGCCACCATTCACCGCGCGCTGGATCTGGGCGCGAATCTCATCGTGACATCCGATGCCTACGGCGCGGGCGTCAATGAAGCACTGGTGGGCCGCGCGCTCAAAGGCCGAAGAAGCGAGGCGATCATCGCTACCAAATTCGGTAATCTTGCCCTGGGCGGCGGTGGTGGCGCGGGCGCTTTGACCGGCGGCCACCCGGTTTACGTGCCGCAGGCATGTGAGAAAAGTCTGAAAATGCTGGGCGTGGATGTGATCGACATCTACGGCCTGCATCGTGTTGACGCCACGGTGCCGATTGAAGACACCGTGGGCGCGATGAAGCGTCTGGTCGAGCAAGGCAAGGTGCGTTACCTGCAACTGTCGGAAGCCGGCCCCGACACACTGCGCCGCGCGAACAAAGTGCATCCGATTGCCGCGCTCGAAACGGAATATTCACTGTGGAGCCGCGATGTCGAGCACGATATTTTGCCGGTGTGCCGCGAATTGGGCATCACCTTCATGGCCTACGCGCCGCTTGGCCGCGGCTTTCTGACGGCCACCATGAAAACGCTGGACGCCCTGCTGCCCACCGACCGGCGCCGCGACCATCCGCGATTCCATGCAGAAAACATCAATAAAAACAGTAGCTTACTGACGCCCATCGAAGACATCGCCCGCGCGCGATCAGCTACTCCCGCGCAGATCGCGCTGGCGTGGCTGCTGGCGCAAGGCAGCGATATCGTCCCAATCCCCGGCACCAAGCGCCGCGCCTATCTCGAACAGAATTGCGCCGCGCTCGATATCAAGCTCAGTGCGGACGAAGTCAAACGGTTGAGCGACGCCTTTCCGTTGAACGTCACCGCGGGTACGCGTTATCCGGCGAAACAATTGAGCGGACTGGGGATTTAATGCGCCATCACGGCGCGTTCGTGATTGCCGGCCGGTAAGCCGGAGCACAAGCGGATGGATCTCAAGCAGGCGCGCACTCGCATCGCCCGCGCGAAAGCAGCAGGCGCAGGCAACGCGGCGCGCGACATTGAAAAACTGTGCGGCACGCTGATCGAAAAATTGCCGCGCAATGGTTCGGCGCAGACGGAACTCGTCTGGGCGTACGAACAGTTGATAGGCGTGTGCATCGACCAGGGGAATATCAACTATGCCTTCCACGTCTATCAGCAGTATCTGGGCGATTGCGCGCCCGCAGCCGACCCGGCGTTTGACCGGCTGTACTATGATGGGCTGATGGCCACGCGTACCGCGCCCACCCCATTGAAGCGCCGCGACCGGTTTTATTCGCTGGTAAACCTGTTTCGACAAACTCTCGCGCTGGAAGGACAGGTGGCGGAATGCGGCTGCTTTCGCGGCTTGTCGTCCTATTTGTTGTGCAGCGTGCTCAAGTCTGCCGCCGCCGGATTCGATGGCTGTATTTATCGCATATTCGATTCCTTTGAGGGCTTGAGCGTGCCGCAGGCCGAGGACGCCATCGCTGGCACCATCGCGGGCGCGGAAGACCTGCGGCGCAACACCAGACCGGGCAAATATGCCGCAACGCTGGAAACCGTGAAAAACAACCTGCGCGATTTTCCCGGCATCAAATACTTTCCAGGCTGGATTCCGCGTGCATTTCCGAATGAACCCGAGACGCGTTACCGCTTCGTGCACGTGGACGTCGACATCTATCAGCCCACGCGCGACAGCATCGAGTATTTTTATCCGAGGCTAGCAGCCTGTCGGACTTTCATTGAAATCACGCGTCATAGCGGCCATGCAATTTGAACGCGGTACAAAAATGGAGGGATTGGGCGGGCTGCGCGCTCGTTTTAGTGCGTACGCACGCTTCCCTGATCGTTTATGCCGCCAATACCGC
>CAMBGJ010000063.1 GCA_945865805.1 Bordetella parapertussis | reverse complement strand
TCGGGCGTGTCGTCGGCGGCCATCACGTAATACACCTCGGGTGCGCGCGGATGCGTCAGGGCGAGCAATGCGCGATCCAGCGTTCCCGCGACGCCACCCAGCACGCCGTTGCCGTGCGGCGTAAACACCGGGCCGCACCACGGTTGTTCGAGCAGCCAGTTGACCAGGTCGTGCATCGCCGCGTCGTTGCCTGCGGCCATGCGCAAGGCGCCGCAGTAACCGGTGTTGCCGGCGATGATGTTGTCGTCGGCGAACGCGTTGCCGATGCGGATGCCGGCGTCACGCATGTGCTGCTTGACCTCGATCTTCTCGCGAGCTGTGACCAAGCCATGATCGGAGCAGACAATGACTTGGCAAGCATCGTGATCGGCAGCCTGCGCGCGATGATCGAGGATGCGGCCGAATTGTGCGTCGGCGTTGCGGATGGCGGCGATGCTTTCGGGCGAACCGATGCCGCAATAGTGATAGGTGGAGTCTGGATCCGAAAACCACACGATTAATACGTCGGGCGCGATATCCGGTAACACGGCATGCAGCACTATGTCGGTCTGCAACTGAATGCGGGCCACGTTGGGCGTGGCGCCGGGCGGTATCGGGCCGAATCGTTGCAGCACCTCGGCAGCATAATCCACGGGCGTGGATGCGCGCCAATCGCTGAGACTCAGCCGCACGTGCCCCAGTTGCGCCGCGCGCGGATTCAGCAGATGCGTGGCACCCGCCGAGCCGGAGCTGACGACGGCAACCTTCAGTCCGTGATCGGCCAGAATATCGCCCAGCGATGGTGCCGTGACAAAGCGCCCGTCATACGCATGCTCGGCTTGCACCATGTGATCGTGCAGCCCGGTTTGCATCAGCTTGTCGGGAAAGACGTTTGGGTCATACAACATGTTGGCCACCACGCCGGTGACCCCTGGTGACGTGCCGCAGGCCATGGCCGCTGCGTTGACGCGCGTGACCGACGGAAACACGCAGCGGCTCGAAGGAAAATCGCAGCCGCCGTCGATGAAGGTACGCAGCCGTGGTGCGATGTCGGGCGTGATCATGTCACGCCGCAGGCCGTCGAAGATGCACCAGATGAAGCGGGGCAGCGGTTTCATCCGGTGCAATCTGTTGTCGTGTGCAAAATCCCGCCGTTGTTGAACAAACCCGCGTCCCGCTGCGGTGCGACAGCCAGGACGATGATGTCGTTACGTTGGATGTAGGCGAAAAATTTCAAACCTGGCGCGACGATTAGCTTTGCAGCGCCGCTTCCAAAGGCCGCATACCCTGTTTTTCCAGCACCGATTGCAGCACTTCATAGTAGTGCCAGCCATTGATGCGCGTGCGGCCAAGAAAAATCGTCGGCGTGCTGGTGATGCCGATGCGCTGCGCTTGCTTGACCGCATCCAGCGCGCGTTCGGTGTATTGCCCGTCGGCCAGCGCGGTTTCGAGTTCGTCTACGTCAAGGCCCACGCGCTCGGCGGCTTTGAGCAGGGTGTCGATTTCGCCGATGTCGCCGCCTTCGGTCCACATCACATCGTAAATAGCTGTTTTATAAGGGAAATCCAGGCTGTAGTCGCCGGCGAATTCGAGCGCTTCAAAGGCGCGGAAGCTGTATTGGCGCTTTTCGGGGTATTGCCGGATGCGCGCGAATTGATCGGGCGCCATTTCCTTCATCCACGCGTTGCGGCGCTCGGCCTTGGCTAGCGCGTCGGCGCTGCTATCGCGCGGGCAGCCTTCGGGCGGGGTGTCGGGATGCAGCCAGTGCGGGCGCCACATCGGCGTCACGCCGTAGTCGCGCGCGATGCGGTCGATCTGCTCCACCGCGAGAAAGCTGTAGGGGCAGACAAAATCCGCGAATACGGCGACGCGAAACGGCTCTTTGGTTTCAACGGCTTCAACGGTTGCTGTCATCACAGACCTCCAGTTTAAAAGTTTAAATCAGAGTCAAATCGCTCGGGCCATCGCCGCAGCGGCTTCCACGGACAGGCCTTCGCCGGTGATTCCACCTTCGAGCGCATCCTTGTCGAACGTCAAGAATGCCACGGATGCGCCCGCGTTTCCAGTGATTATGGGTTCAACCGGCTCGTCGGCGCGCACATAGCGAAATCCGGGCGGGCCGATTTCCTGCCCGTCCATCAGCACCGAACCTTCGAGCACGACTTCAAAGCGCCCGTACACCGGCGCGGGTATGGTGAGTGCCGCGTGCGCGGGGTTGCGCGTGATCACGGCGGCGGGGCCGTAATCGGGCGGGATCAGAAACTTAAAGGTGCCGCTGTCCACTTCGGGTTCGCCACGGGGAATGGGCTGCCATTGCCTATCCGCCGCGAGCGCGGCATACAGGCGGCCCGTCAGATTGATCTGTCGCCTTGCCTCCAGATTGCCCATCGCGATGATGCCGCCAGCGCGCGGGTGCAGCACCAGCATGTCGTGGCCGCCGGATACCGCGAACGGGCCGTAGGGCATATTGTGATCGGTGTAATGAATCGCCAGCGATTCAAGGTGTTTCACGCCGCGCGGAAAATCCATCGCGCCATTGAGCAGCAACTGAAACTGCGAGGTCAGATGCATGTGCGCATACACCGACGGGCAGTCGTCAAAACGAAAGCGCATCGCCTCTGGTCCGCCGTCTTCACCCGACAGCAGCAACTGGCAGGCGAATGCCACGCCCTCGGAAACGCTGCGTTTCCACGGAGCGTTGGCGGAATCGACGATGTAGCGGCTTGGTACGGTGGCGGTCATGGCGACATTCTAAGCAACGCCTGCAGCGATTGCAAAAGTAAGTGCGAAAAAGCGGCTTAGGCGGTCAGCAGAAGTTTTGCCGCTGCCAGCGTCATGACCACGGCAAGGGTGATCAGCAGGGCTTTTTGCTGTAACCATTGCAAACCGGCCCAGGTGCCGAGCAGCGCACCACACAGCGCGCTGATGGCGAGCCACGGCAATTCCGGCGGCAACACCTTGGTGATGTGCCAGCCCGACAGCAGTGCGGCAAGCGAATTGACCATGATAAACGGTGCGGAAATACCCGCCGTGGTTTTGGGCCCGGCCCAGGCCAGCATCAGCAATATGGGGCTGAGGAACGTGCCGCCGCCGGTGCCGGTCAGCCCGGACACAAAGCCGATGGCCGCACCTATGAAAATGGCGGGAATTTTTTTGACGTGGATCACGTGTTCTTCAACGGTGCGCGGCGTGGCGTAGGCGCGCCAGATGATGTAAGCGGCAGCGCACAACAGCACGCTGCCGACCAGAGAGTAATAGGTGCCCTTGGTCAGCGATTGCATGCCGCCCACCACTGCCATCGGCACCGAGCCGAGCAAAAACGGCCACAGTCCATCCCAGGCGAAAAAACGCGCCTTGCGAAAACGGTAAACCGTGAGGCTGGCAACCAGAATGTTGAGCACCAGCGCCGTGGGACGCATGCTTTCCGGTGCCATGCCGACCAGCGCCATGGTCGCCAGATAACCCGATGCGCCGGCGTGGCCCACCGTGGTGTACAGTGTTGCCACCACGAAAAAAAGCCCGCACAGCAGCAGGGTAGTCTGAGTATCCATGCAGCTTACGATACCACGGGATACCAAGACGCGTCCTCGTGTAACATGCGCTACTGTCACTGAGAATGACGATTCACCACGGACCATGCACGGGCTATGAAAATATTCGGTTTCGCTGGCTACAGCGGCAGCGGCAAGACCACCTTGATCGAAAAACTGATACCGCTGCTGACCGCAAGCGGGCTGCGGGTATCGCTGATCAAGCACGCGCATCACACCTTTGACGTGGATACGCCAGGCAAGGATTCGTACCGCCACCGTCACGCTGGCTGCACCGAAGTGCTGGTGACTTCATCGCGGCGCTGGGTGCTGATGCACGAACTGCGCGGCGCGGCGGAGCCCGACCTGAATGAACAGTTGATGCATCTGTCGCCGTGCGATTTGGTGCTGGTGGAGGGCTTCAAGCACGACCCGATCCCCAAAATCGAGGTCTACCGTGCCCACGTGGGTGAGCCGCTGCTGCATCCGCACGACGCCAATATCGTGGCGGTGGCGAGCGACGCACCGCTGGATACGAAACTGCCGCAACTGGATTTGAACCAGCCATCACAGGTGGCGCAATTCCTGCTCGGGCACCTGAAGCTTGCGCCATGAGCGCGGCTTGGATTGGCGCCGCCGCCGTTGCATAATAGCCCCATGATTAATTTGCTTTATTTCGCCCGACTGCGAGAGACCTTCGGTGTCGCCTCGGAACAACTGGCGTTGCCCGCTGGTGCCAACACGCTTGAATCCGTCCGTACCTTGCTCGCCGCGCGCGGCGGCGCGTGGGCGGTGGAGTTGGCAGCGGGGCGCGCGTTTCGCGCAGCGGTCAATCAGGATGTTGCCAGTGGCGACACGCCGGTAAAAGACGGCGATGAAGTGGCGTTTTTTCCGCCGGTAACTGGGGGCTGAGTTCGCCATGACGATAACGACGACGATAACGACGGCAGTGAGCGTGCAGACCGAAGACTTCGACGTAAGCCACGAGATCGCCGCCGTGCGCCGCGACAATCCGCGCATCGGCGCGATCGCCAGTTTTGTCGGCGTGGTGCGCGATCTGAACGACGGCGACAGCGTGGCCGAGATGACGCTGGAGCACTATCCCGGCATGACGGAAAAATCCATCGACGACATCATCACCGAAGCCCGCACGCGCTGGGACGTGATGAACGCACGGGTGATTCACCGTGTCGGCACGCTAAAGCCGCTGGATCAGATCGTGCTGGTGGTGGTGGCGAGCGGGCATCGCGGTGATGCTTTCGCGGCCTGCGAGTTCATCATGGATTATCTGAAAACCCGCGCGCCCTTCTGGAAAAAAGAGCAAACCCCCAACGGCGGGCGCTGGGTCGACGCGCGCGTGGCGGATGACGTGGCCGCCGAACGCTGGGAAAAAAAGGCATGAACGTGGTTGGATTTGTCGCGGTCGGCGCGGGTGCGGCCATCGGCGCGTGGCTGCGCTGGGCGCTCGGCGTGGGCTTGAACACGCTGCTGCCGAATTTGCCGCTGGGCACGCTGACGGCCAATCTGATCGGCGGATTTCTCATCGGCGTGGCGGTGGAGTTATTCACGCTGCATCCGGTGGTGCCGCCGGAAGTGCGGCTCTTTGTGATTACCGGATTTCTCGGTGGCCTGACGACGTTTTCAGCGTTCTCAGCCGAGGCGGTCGGCTTGTTGCAACGCCAGCAATATGGCTGGGCATTTGCGCTCATCGGCGCGCATTTGCTGGGCTCGTTGCTGATGACGCTGGCGGGCATTGCCGCCGTGCGACAATTCGTAAATTATGTATAAAAACAAATACTTACGTCGTATTTGTGATATCCCGAAGGTTACTTCGACTTGGGGGGTAGCGGTGGGTGCAGGTTTCGGCGTGTTTTGCGTGTTCCGCGCATTCTGCCATTCGCCATCCAGACGCAGGTTGAGCGGCGTGCCCACGCCCAGCGCGGGCGTCGTTGTCGTGGTCTGCGGCCCGGCGATCGGCACCGGCGCTTTTGACGCGGCCAGATAAGCGCCGCCACCCACCACCGCCAGCAATGCCGCAGCGGCCATCGCGCGCTTGGAGCGCACACGGCGCTGGATGACCTCCTCGTACGCATCCACCGGTCGGCCTTGCAGCGCGATTTCGGCGGCTTCGCGCTTTTGCATCGCCATCGCCAGCGATTTTTCCGCGCGGATGCGTGCCTGTTCTTCGGTGTAGGCACGGTCCTTGGCTTCCCTCGCCTGACGCGCTGCTTCCTCGGCGGCGGCTTCCTCTTTGCCGCGTTCCTCGGCGGACAGAGTTGCTCTCAGGTGTGCCATGCACAGCGACGCAGGCGGCTTCCTCTTTGCCGCGTTCCTCGGCGGACAGGCGCGCCTGTTCGTCGGCGGCCTCGCGTTCGACGGCCAGTTGCGCTGCGCTCGATTCGGCCTGGAAGCGCTGCTCCGCTGCGAGCTTGGCGGCATCTTCCTCGGTCTGGCGCTTACGCGCGGCTTCAAGTGCGGCGGCCTCGGCATCGGCGCGTGCTTGCGCTTGTGCGCGCAAGGCTTCGTCGGCATTGCGGCTGTCCAGCGCGGCAGCTGTGGCCGCGTTGTCGGTTTCCAAGCGGGCATTGGCCGCACGCAGCGCCTCGGTTTCGGCATCGACCAACGATTGGGATCGGGCGGCGGTTTCCTGCTCTGCCGCGATGCGCGCGGCGGCGGCTTGATACGCGGCGGTTTCGGCGATGGCGAGTGTCTTTGCCTGATCTGCGGCGGCTTGCTCCATCGCCGCGCGTTGTTGCGCCGCTTGCTGTGCGGCGTATTCGGCGGCGGCCCGCCGTTCGGCGGCTTCGATGGCCGCAGTCTCAACGCGTGCGCGCTCCTGCATCTGGCGCTGCAAGGTTTCTTCGGTGTTCACGCGTGCGGTTGCCGCAGCCGCAAAAGCGTTTTCCGCATCTTGCCGCGCCGTGGCTGCTCGCAGGGCTTGCGTTTCGGCGTCGATCAGCGTGGCGGATTGGGCGGCGGTTGCCTGCTCTGCCGCGATGCGCGTGGTGGCAGCTTCTCGCGCGGCAGCTTCGACCTCGGCACGTACTTTTGCCTGATCGGCGGCGGCGCGTTCGGCGTTGGCACGTTGCACAGCAGCCTGCTGGGCGGCGAGTTCGGCGGTTTCGCGCTGGCGCGCGGCTTCGGTGGCCTGCGCTTCAGCCTGCATGCGTGCCTGCACCCGCTGTTGCAACGCTTCTTCCTCGACCTTGCGTTCGGCGGCGGCGCGTTCGAGTTCCTGTTCGGCCTCGAGTTTTTTCTGTGCGCTGTGTTGCAGTTCCGCTTCGGCTTTGAGCTGGGCCGTTGCCGAGCGCTTCGCGATGGCGTGTTCGGTGATGATTTTCTGGCTGGAACTCAGCGCCATGATGTTGGATTTGGTGGCGCTTTGCGCCGCTTCCAGCAAGCGGCGCGACTCGGCGATCACCGCATCCACCTTGGCGCGTGCGCTCAGGCGTTCGTGCGCCTCGGCCTCGTCGGTGGCACGTTGTTTCGCCAGTTGCAGGGCTTCCTGTTCAGACTGCGCGCGGGACTCAGCGGCGCGCGTGGCGTCGGCCTCGGCAGCAGCACGCGCTTGAGCAAGCTCCGCGGCGTCGCGCTCGGCTTCGGCGCGTTCCTTGGCATGGCGTTCCGCTTCCTGCTCGGCTTGATGCCGCGCTTCGGCGGCCTGGATCGCCGCTTGTTCGCTGTGCTCACGCGCCTTGGCGGCGGCCAGCAGGTCGGCCTCAGCCTCAGCGCGTTTGTGCGCCTCTTGGCGCAAGGTTTCTTCAGCCGCCTGACGCCGCGCAGCGGCCTCGACGTGCAGTCGTTCTGCGGCGGCCTTGTCTTGCGTGGCGCGTCGCAGTTCTGCGGTTTCCTCGATCTGATGGTTGGTTAGTACCAACGCTTCGCTCTCGGCCTGCGTGCGATGGTTGAGGTCTTCGATCAGGCGTTGCGTTTCCGCCAGCGCGGCTTCGGCGGCGGCGCGGCGGGACGCTTGCAAACGTGTTTCGGCGTCGCTGGCTTCGCGTTCCTGGGTGAGGCGCAGGGTTTCACGTTCCGCTTGCGCGCGTGTTTCGGCAGCTTGCGTGGCCTGCGTCTCAGCCGTCGCTCGCTCGCTGGCCTGTCGCTGCGCTTCTTTCTCGGCGGTTTCACGTTCTTGCGCAAGGCGCAGCAGATCGTTTTCCGCTTGCACACGGGCTTCGGCAGCTTGCGTGGCCTGCGTCTCAGCCGTCGCTCGCTCGCTGGCCTGACGCTGCGCTTCTTTCTCGGCAGCTTCACGTTCTTGTGCCAGACGCAGCAGGTCGTTTTCCGCCTGAATGCGGGTTTCTGCGACGCGCCTGGCTTCGGTTTCTGCGGCAGCGCGTTTGTCGGCCTCGGCGCGTGCCGCGACTTCGGCGGCCTGGCGCTGCGCGGTGGCTTCGGTTAATTCGGCATCGGCCTCCGCGCGTAGCTGCACGGCGCGCGCGGCCTCGGATTCGGCGCGCGCTTTTTGTTCCGCCAGTTGCCGGGCTTCGACGGCTTTTTGCTTGCCCTCGCGAGCGCCTTGCAGCGCGAGCAGGCTGGTTTGCGTGCGGCTGTTGGCGCGCTCAAGTTGCGCCTGCGCATGCGCGATCATGGCCTCGGCCTTGTGACGCGCCGCAGCATGTTCCTTGTTTTCGTTATCGGCGGCTTCGCGCGCCGACGACAGCCGCGCGGCTTCGATTTCGGTTTGTGCGCGTTCTTCGGCGGCCCGTCGCGCGGCGGCTTCCGCGATGGCGCGGCTTTGCGCTTGCGTCAGCAACGCCTGTTCGGCTTCGACGCGCGCTTTGGCGAGCCGGGTGGCTTCTGCTTCGGCGGCGGTGCGCGCTTCAGCGGTGCGTTTGAAGGCTTCTTCCGCCAATTGTTTTTTGCTCGCCGAACGGATGGCATCGAGCTCCGACTGGCGGCGCTGGCGCGCCATACGCAGGGCGCGTTCTTCGTCGGCGGTGGCTTTTTGCAGCTTGGCGACGCCGGCCGGATCGTGCCTGGCGGCCTAATTCGCCGGCGCCAGCGAGCGTGCGTCGGGTGTGGACGGCGTGGCGAAATCAAGATCAACCATGTCACCCAACTGATCGGCATAGGTATCGTGTATCGAACGCATGTCGGGCAGCACTTGCTTTAATGCCGCGACGATGGCCGGGTCGAATTGCGTGCCCGACGCGCGTTCGATCAGCGATACCGCGCCGTCGATGGGCAGTGGCTCCTGGTGAAAGCGCGTCACCGTCAACGCTTCGAAGGTATCGACCAGCGCCATCACGCGGCCCGGCCACGGGATGTCTTCGCCCTTGAGCGCCTTGGGATAGCCGTTGCCGTCCCAGCGTTCGTGGTGGGTGAGCGCGAGCAGCGGGTCCTCGTGGATGCCGATGATTTCAGCGCCGATTTCGGCGTGCTTTTTCATCTGCTCCCATTCGGGCGCGGTGAGGCCGCTGCTTTTGTGCAGCACCTGGGCGGGCACGCCGAGCTTGCCGATGTCGTGCAGCGGCGCGGCCTTCATGATCAGATCGGACAGTGCCGGTTCGGCGCCCGCGGCTTCGGCGATCAGGCGTGCATAGTGGCCGAGGCGTACCACGCGGTTACCGACAGCGGTGCTTTCGTGATACTCCATGGTGCGCGCGAGGCGGCGCACCAGTTGCACGCGCGCGGTTTCGAGTTCGGCGGTGCGTTCGCGCACCAACGCCTCCTGCTGGCGGCGGCGGTACGACAGTTCGATATGGTTGCGCACACGCGCGCGCAATACTTCGGCGTTGAGCGGCTTGATGATGTAATCGGCGGCACCCAGTTGAAAGCCCTTGACCACATCGGCTGGCTCGTCTTTCGCGGTGAGAAAAATGATCGGGATCTCCGCCGTGGCGGCGGTGATCTTGAGTGCCCGGCACACGTCGTGGCCGCTGGCGCCGGGCATGTCTACGTCGAGCAGGATCAGGTCGGGCGTGGGTTTTTCGAGCGCGCGCTTTAACGCCGTGCGACCATCGGACGCGGGCCGGATGGTGTAGGTATCCTGCAGCACCGTTTGCACCAGCTCACGGATGTCTTCCGTGTCATCCACGACCAGAATGATGGGCTTCGTGGATTCAGTCGCCATGGGAGTTATTCATTGATAGAGCCAGATTTTATCGTGGTGAGCGCGGGCAAAAACCCGCTGACCACGGAGGTAAGAATGTATCATACCAATACTGGCACGAGTCGTGCCTGCTCATTGAAGATGATGACCGATGAAGCGATCGATAGCCCAACTCTGGCGGCTTGTTTCCATAAGGGTAGCGCAGCCCGTTAGAGCGGTGCGAACGGCCCTGCCATGGGTGGTTGCCGCCGCCTGGCCGCTGCCAGGTGAGGCGCAGTCTGTAACACAAGATTTACGTTCTCGGCCCATCCGCATCGTCGTGGCCTCGGGCGCGGGCGGCGGCAGCGACATCACTGGCCGCCACGTGGCACGCACCATGGGCGAGCTGATGCGCCATACGGTGATAGTGGAAAACCGCCCCGGCGCGGGTTCGTCGACCGGTGCCGAGTATGCCGCCAAGGCCACGCCGGACGGTCACACGCTGTTTCTGTCGACTGGCAGCTCGATGGTGATGAACGGTTTTCTCTACAAGAATTTGCCGTATGAGCCGCTGCGCGATTTCGTCGCAGTGGGCTTTATCGTGGCCTATCCCTTTGTGTTGATCACGCGGCCCGATCTGCCCGCCAACAACCTGGCGGAATTGATGAAATACGCCAAAGAGCGGCCGGGCAAGCTGTCGTATGCCTCCGCTGGCGTGGGTTCGCTGCAGCATGTGTGGGGCACGATCCTCTTCAGGAGCATGGGCCTCGATTTGCTGCACGTGCCGTACAAAGGCGCGGCCATGGCGGTGCAGGAAATGATCGGCGGGCGCATCGATGTCATGTTCGACAACCTGTCAGCGGCGCGCGTGCCGGTGGCAGCGGGGCGGGTGAAGGCGCTGGTGGTGTCGTCCGAGCAGCGCGCGGCGCAACTGCCCGCCGTGCCCACGGTCAACGAAAGCGGCGCGGCGCGTTTTAGTGGCGAAAGCTGGATGGGCTTGTTTGCGCCCGCTGCGACACCGCCAGCCACAGTGAACGCTTTGCGCACGATCATCGAAGGCGTGGTGCGTGATGCGCCCTTTATCGCGCGACTAGAAGCCGCCGGTGGCCGCGTGATGAACGTGCCGCCACGGGAGCAGCAGGCATTTTTACGTAGTGAAATCGAACGCTGGGGCGCACTGATCAAGCAGTATGGGGTGAAGGCGGAGTGATAGTTGCACCTGCAGGTTCGGGTCGAGTGATGTATTTGTAACTAATTGTTTTTAAAGGATTATCTAAAAATTGCCCAGCGCGATTGATTTGCACGAACTGACGCTACGCGTGCCGCTCTTCGCCGAACTGGACGAAGATGATCTGCGTTACGTGCTGCGCGCGGCGCAACCGCTGGAATTCGCACCCGGCGCATTGATGGTGCGGCAGGGGCAGAGCGCCGACAGCGCGCTGTTCATGGGGCGTGGTCGTGCACGGGTATTCAATCTGTTGCCGGGCGGCGGTGAATCGGTGGTGGGCGAGTTGGGGCCGGGCAGTGTGCTGGGCGAAATGGCTTTGCTGGATAGCGGCGTGCGCTCTGCCAGCGTGATGGCGAGTGAACCCACGGCGTGTCTGAGCATGTCGCGCGATGCGTTCAGGATGTTGATCGCGCAGGGCAATCGCGCGGTGCTGGCGATCAACCATCGCATCACGCTCGCCTTATGCCAGCGGCTGCGTGAACTCAACGGCAAGATACTCGCGCGTGCCGTGCCGGAACACCTGGCACCTGCCGTGCTCAACCGCCCGCACCAATGGCGGCCCTGCGCGTTTGACTACGCGGCGTTTTTGAGTTTGCTGCCGGCTCTGCGCCACTTCAGCGCGGACGAAATGGCAGTACTGTTGTTGGCTACGCAGGCATTTGATCTGCCGCGTGGTGCGTTGCTGTTTGAAGCCGGTGCGGCCTGCGACGCGTGTTATGTCGTGGTGCGCGGCGCGCTGGAAATCAGCCGTGAACAAAATGGTGCGCACCGCCGCATTGGCATTCTTGGGCCGGGGCGGCTGTGCGGCATTCTGGCGTTGATCGAGGGGCAGGCGCACAGCATGTCCGCCACGGCACGCGAGGACGTGACGCTGCTGGCAATCCCGCGCGCGGCGTTCGCGCGTTACTACAGCGGAGAGGCAGCCGGCGCGCTCAAATTTCAGCAGGCGATCAATCAGGAGCTGCTGCAATCGCTGGCGCGCACCAACAACCATCTGACGCGTTTGATCAGTCAGGCCCGTATTCGCAATCAGGTCAGGCAGGCGGATGAGTTTCAGCGTGCGTTGGCGGAGCAGGAGTGCCGGGCGGGTTGATCAGGTTTTGCGCGGTTTCGTTCTACGCCGCCGCAACTCCTGTATCACCACCGAGTTATCCAACTGCCCTTCGCCATGTGCGATGCAGCTTTCTACGATCTGGGTATACAGCGTGGCGAGCGGCAATTCCTGCCCCACGCGCGCGGCGACTTTATGCATCAGCTTGAAATCCTTGAGTGATTGCGTGAGCCAGGCGTGCGGGGTGAAATCGCTGTTGACCATTTTCATGCCGCGCGTGTCCATTGCGCGCGAATACACCGCCGAGCCTTTCATCACCTCCAGAAACGGGGCGAGTTCGAGACCCATGGATTCCGCGAAGGCGAGACCCTCGGCCATCACCGCGCGGTTCAGGCCGCCCACCAGATTGACCGCGAGCTTGGCGCGTCCGCCGGAACCCGCCGGGCCGAGATAAAAACTTTGTTTGCACAGCGCGTTCAGCACCGGCATCGCCGCATCCATCGCGGCGCGGTCGCCGCCCACCAGCGCAACACCATTGCCTTTGGCGATCTGATCGCTGTTGCCGGAGAGTGGCGACTCGAGAAATTGTACGCCACGTTGTTCCACGCGTGCGGCGAGTGCCTCGATGCGATCCGGGTCGCAGGTGCTGGTGCAAATGATCAGATGATCGTTGCCGGGGTTCGCGCCGTCGGCGGATTCCAGCACCGACTCCACCTGATCGGTGTTGAACACCGCGAGCACGATGGTTTTGCAGCGCTCGCCGACTTCGCGCGCCGTGGCGCAGGGGGTGCCACCCAGACGCGCGAGGTTTGCGCGGCGATCGTCGGCGATATCAAAACCCGCGACGGGAAAACCCGCCTGCAACAGCCGCGTGGCGAGAGATGTGCCAATCAAGCCGAGGCCGATGACGCCTAGGGGTTGTGTGCTTTCCATACGTAAGTATTTGTTTTTATTGAGTTTATTGCGGTGCTATTTTGGCCGTCTTGATGATTGCCGCAAAGCGTTTCAAGTCGGCTCTGAACAGTTTGTCGAACTCGGCGGGCGCTGCGGCGGCTGGCTCGTAGCCGGTGCTGGTGAAATTTTCGCGCAACGATGCGCTGGTATCGAACGCTTTGCGCACCTCGGACTGAAAGCGATTGACGATGGCCATCGGCGTTTTGGGCGGCGCGAACATGGCGTGCCAGCCGGTGTCGAAGTTGTAGTCGGGCAAGCCGCTTTCCATCAGCGTGGGCAAATCCGGCAGCGACGAAATACGCTTGGCACCGGTGAAGCCGATGCCACGCAGCTTGCCGGATTTCACGTGCGGCACCGCCACCGATGCGCCGGGGAAATTCAGATGCACTTCGCCGCCGAGCACAGCGGTGAGCACCGGCCCGCCGCCCTTGTACGGCACATGCAGCAATTCGATGCCGGCTTTTTGCGACAGCAATTCGCCCGCCAGATGCTGGCCGTTGCCGATGCCCGCCGAGCCGTAACGCAATGGCTGTTTTTTCGCCAGCGCGATCAGCTCCTTGATATTGTTCGCCTGCACCGAGGGGTGGGCGGCCAGCACATAGCCGAGGCCGTTGGCGTAGTTGGTGATGGGCAGAAAATCTTTTTCGCTGTCGTAGGGCAATTTTTTATACATCGCCGGATTCACCGCGAAGGCGATAGACGTCGCCAGGATGGTGTAGCCGTCGGGTGCTGCCTTGGCCACGATGTCGCAGCCGACGATGCCATTAGCGCCGCCACGATTGTCGACCACCAGCGGCTGGCCCATGGAGATTTCCATTTGCCGCGCTAGCTGGCGGATGTAGGTATCGACGTTGCCGCCGGCGGGGAAGGGCACCACCACGCGGATCGGGCGGTTGGGGAAACTTTGCGCCTGCGCGCCGGGTAACCACGCCGTGGCGGCGAGCAGGGTAAGCGTCAATTTGAACAAGTTGCGCAAGTGGATAGTCCTCGTGGATGATTTTTTTCGTGCGAAAATGATATCACGCGAAGTAAACCTGCCCTGTAATAAACGAAGACCATCGTGACTGAATTACCCAAAATTTCATTCGGCGGCTACCAGAAACCCGCTTCGATACACAACCGGGCCGTCGCGCACTTTGGCGAATTACTGCGCGAGCGCCTGGGCGACGGGCTGGAATTTCAATTGATCGGCGACGTGTTGGCGCTGGGGCGTAAATCCGGCGATCTGCCGCTGATGGTGGAAAGCGGCGAGTTGTCGTGCTGTTACATTTCCACCGTGCGCTTCACGCGCTGGGTGCCGGAGCTGGCGGTGATCGATCTGCCGTTCGTGGTGCGCGACCGGCCTACGTTGCACCGCGCCATCAACGGCGCGTTCGGCGCCTATTTCAGGCAACGTTTTGCCGAGGCCTCGCCGTTCCGTCTGCTCGGCCTGTGGGACAACGGTTTTCGCCATTTGACCAACAAGGTGCGGCCAATACGCACGCCCGCCGATTGCTGCGGCCTTAAAATGCGCACGCAGATGAGCGCCTCGCACGGCGAAGCGCTGGCGGCGCTGGGCTTTGTGCCGATCCCGGCGGATGTGAAGGAATTCACCGAGCAGATCGGCGGCGAGCGCTTCGACGCGCAGGACAATCCGCTCACCAATACCTATAACTTTGGCGTGCACAAATACCATCGCCACATCACGCTGAGCGGGCATTTTTTTGGCGCGTCGGCGATGATTTGTAACGTGGTGCACTATGCCGCGTGGCCGACGGAAGTGCGCTCGGCGGTGGATGAATGCGCGGCGTTAGCCGCGGCGTACCAGCATCAATTGGCAGCAGAAGAAGATGCCGTAATCCGCGCCAAGCTCGATCCGCGCGAGAACGACATCGTTGAACTGACACCGGCAGAGCACGCGGCGTTTGTCGCGGCCATGGCGCCGGTGCTGGTGAAGTATCGCGGTACGCTGGATGCGCGATTGTTTGAGATGTTGGCAGGAGCATAACCAGGATGTAAGTTGGGGTTCCTTCGTCACCCCATCCTACGAATAATTGAGAGAGCAAAGCATGATCAACGCCGCCATAGTAGGCATAGGCTGGTGGGGCCAGAAAATTGTCACCGCCGTGCAGGGCAAAAGCACGCGCATGCGTTTTGTGCGGGGCGTGAGCAAGGAGCCGGATGCCGTGCGCGATTTCACCGCACGTCATGGCATTTTGTTAACCACCGAACTCGACGACGTGCTGCGTGATCCGCAGGTGCAGGCGGTGGTGTTGGCTACGCCGCATTCGCTGCACACTGAACAAATCGTCGCCTGTGCAATAGCCGGCAAAGCCGTGTTCTGCGAAAAGCCGCTGGCGTTGAAGGCTGCCGATGCCAAACGCTCGGTCGAGGCGTGCCAACAAGCCGGCGTGCTGCTCGGTATCGGCACCAACAAACGCTTTTGGCCGTGCATGCGCGAATTGCGTAAGGTGGTGGATAGCGGCGTGCTGGGCCGCTTGCTGCATGTCGAGGGCCACTACAGCAATGAAAACACCGGCAAGCATTTTTCGTCGTGGCGCACGAACCCCGCCGAGGCGCCCGCCGCCGGGCTGACCGGGTCTGGCATACACGTGCTCGATGCGCTGGTGAGCTACGCCGGTCCCGCGCGAAAAATTCACGCACAGGTGTTGTCGCTGCAACCGCAGCCCAGCCCGCTGGATACTATCACGGTGATGTTCGAGTTCGAGCGCGGCTTGAGTGGCACGCTGGCGGCGATACGCTCGACGCCGTTCTACTGGCGTATCCACGTGTTTGGCAACGCGGGCTCGGCCGAAGCGCTGGGCGAAAACGAACTGGTGGTGCGGCTGAACGGCAAAGCGCCCGAGCGTTTTACCTACGAGCCGGTGGATTCGCTGGCGGCGGAGTTTGAGGCATTCGCCGATGCAGTGGCGGGGCGCGCGACGTATCCTGTTTCCGCCGAAGAAATGATTGCGACCATTGCGGCGTTTGAAGCGGTAGTGGCATCCGTGCAGGCGAGGTAGTATGTAAGTATTTGTTGTTATTGAGTATTTTTGTACAGGCCAGCGAGGGAATCTGCAATGCAAACAGTCGATGGTGTGCGCATGTTTCAGACCATGGTGACTATGCGTGACGGTGCCCAGCTCAATACGTTTGTCTATCTGCCAGAGCAAGGCGGGCCGCGCTTTCCGGTGATTTTGCAGCGCACACCTTACGGCATCACGGCGGGCCTCACCGCTGGCAGCGCTGGCTACACCGATTGCCGCCACGGCTGGCTGCCCAGCGCGGACGCGCCGATGCGCGGCTCGATACTGCGCGGTTACAAAAACATCGTCGCTCGCGGTTACGTCGCGGTGTATCAGGATACGCGCGGTCGCTACGCTTACGAAGGCGAGGACCGTGTGTATGCCGACGACGCAGCGGATGGCTACGACACGTTAGCGTGGATCGCTGGCGAGCCGTGGTGCAATCAAATGATCGGCATGTCCGGCTCGTCGGCGGGTGCGACCACCACGTTTGCCGCCGCCTCGCAGCGCCATCCCAGCCTGCGGGCTTTTTTCGCGCAAGTGGGCGGCTCCAGTATTTACGACGACGTGGTGTACGAAGGCAACGCCATCGAAATGGAACGGCTGTGGCTATGGGTGGCGAAAAATATTCCCGGCTTGTCGGCGTCACACCGCGCGGCGGCGATGCGTAAGCACGGTATCAGCGCGGCGGCGATGGATCAAGCTGCCGCTTCGGCAAACGCCCGTTACACGCGACTGGATGCCGCTGCACGTGCCACGCTGCCATTCATAGGTGACGAAGACTGGATGCGACTGCCGCTGTCGCAATACCCGGATTTTTCAACATGGCAGCCGTTTCTCGATGAGATACTGGCTCACCCGGCGCCGGATGCATTCCGCGCGCAGCACAATTTTCGTCGGGGCATCGAGATACCCGGCTTTCACGCCACCACCTGGTACGACATTTTTCAGACCAGCGTGATCGCGGGCTTTAACGACATCCAGTCGCGGGTCGGCAATCAAAAACTGTGGATCGGCCCCAACCATCACTACTACATTTACGAGAGCAATTTCTGGCCGCGCGATCCGTATTTCGAGTGCTTCGATCATTGGTTGAAGGGCAAATCCACCGGCATCATGCAACAACCGGCGGTGTTTTATTCGCCGCGCGCGTGGGTGGACGATAGCGCCAACTACGTGGCGAATGATTGGCGCCACGCCGAACGCTGGCCGCCGCCGGCTACGGCGCCGCGCCGACTGTATTTGTGCGGCGACGGCAGCTTATCCACAGAAGCGCCTGCTGCGGCCGCGCGCACTTACACCTACGATCCGCGCCGCCCCATGCCCACGCTCAGCGGACGCAATATGTCGATCGATGCCGGCCCGCGCGATCAGCGTCCGGCGCAGGCGCTGCCAGACTACGGGCTGATCTATCGCGGCGAGGTGTTGAACGAGGATGTCACCATCGCTGGCGAAGTGCGCGTGACGCTCCACGTGCAGTCGGATTGCCCGGATACTGATTTTGTCGCCAAGCTGATCGAAGTCGAACCGGATGGCCGCGCCATGCTGCTGATGGATGGCGTGGTGCGCGCAATGTACCGCGACCGCGCATCAGCCGATGCGCAACGCCTCGAACCCGATGGCGTGTACCCGCTGACCATCAGCCTTGCGCACATCCATCACACGCTGCGCGCCGGCAACCGCATCGAGGTCGATATCACCAGCAGCAACTTCCCGCGCCGCGCGCGCAACACCAACAGCGGCAACGCCCTGCTCGCCAATGACGGCGACGCCGATATCCGTGTAGCGCGGAACACGGTGCATCACGGGGCGGCGGGGCTGTCGTTTATTGAGTTGCCAGTTATACCTAACTAATTGATTTAATTTACTTTTATTTCATAGCCGCCACAACAGCATCACCAAACTCGGTGGTCTTGGCTTTGCCGCCTAAATCGCCGGTGAGGTGTTTGCCTGCCGCGATCACGCGGTCCACGGCGTCGTCGAGCACTTTTGCGGCGGCGGTGGCGGCGGCATCATTGCGCTTGCGCCCCAGCCACGCGAGCAGCATCTGACCGGACATGATCATGGCGAACGGGTTGGCGATGTTTTGGCCCGCGATGTCGGGTGCGGAACCGTGGGTGGCTTGCGCCATTGCCTGCGTTTCACCGCACACCAAGCCGGGTGCTAGGCCTAAGCCGCCGACCAAGCCCGCGCCTTCGTCGGTGAGAATGTCGCCGAACTGATTGGTGGTGACCACCACGTCGAACTGCTGCGGCTTCATCACCAGCTTCATCGCGAAGCCGTCAACCAGCACTTCGTTCAGCGTGACATCGGGGTATTCCTTGGCGAGCTTGCGATGCTCCTCGGCGAACATGCCGCACACCAGGCGGTAGACCGGCTCTTTGTGCACGCAGGTGACAATTTTTTTCTTGCGCGTGCGGGCAATCTCGAACGCCTCGCGCCCGACTCTACTCGCGCCCTTGCGTGTTACCACGCGCATGCCGATGGAGATTTCATCGTTGGGGCGGAACTCGCCCGCGCCCGCCACCACCACGCCGGATGACATCATGCCTTCGGTGGTCTCGCGCAGAAACACGATATCCACGTCCTTGTGCAATGACGGCAGGTTGGGGTAGGACTTCACCGGTTTGACGTTGGCAAAGAGCTCGAATTTTTTGCGCAGCGGCGGCATCACCCACGTCGGGTCGTTGCGCGGGTAAGCGTTGTGGCCGATCGGGCCGCAGATCCAGCCATCGCAGGCTTTGAGCGTGTCGAGCGTGATTTTCGGCGTGGCATCGCCGTGTTTTTCGTGGCCGATTTCGCCGATGGGCAGATCGATCCACTCGGCCTGCATGCCGGTTTTTGCGGCGGCGGCTTTCATGCACTTGACGGCCTCGGGGACTACTTCCAGGCCGATGTCGTCGCCCAGTAATACGCCTATTTTTAGCACTGCTTTCTCCTTGCCATGAGTCAAAAAAAAATATTTTTGCCACGGATTTACACGGGTTAACGCGGATTCACCCCACCCATATCGTCGTTCTGGCGCAGGCCAGAACCCAGGTTGTAACTCGCGCCGGAGGCGTAAATTTGCATGCTTCGCATGGGGGAACGAACTGGATTCTGGCCTACGCCAGAATGACGAGCGCGGCATGAGCGGCGAATGATTTCATGCCACGCGCTTTCGCGCAATGCTTGACTCATGCACAATAGTGCGCATGGACAAATATACCATCGCCTGCCTGCAGGCCAACACCAGCAACGACCTCGCCGCCAACCTGGCCACCGTGGGCGCGATGATGCGCGAGGCCGCCGCCAATGGCGCAAAGCTCGTCGCCACGCCCGAATACACCCTGATGATGGACGGCAGCGGCCGCGTGATGCGCGATAACGCCTTGCCGCCCGACGGCGGCGACCCGCTCGTGCATCTGCGCGGGCTGGCGAAGGCATTGCAGGTGTGGCTGCTGCTGGGGTCGCTGACCCTGCGCACCGGTGAAGAAGGAGAAGGGGCCGACACCCGCATCGTCAACCGATCGTTCCTGATCAGCGACGCGGGCGAAGTGGTGGCGAGTTACGACAAGATACACATGTTTGACGTCACGCTGCCCGACGGCAAAGTGATCCGCGAATCCTCCGCGTATCGGCCCGGCGACAAGGCCGTGGTGGTGGACACGCCGCTGGGCAAAGTGGGGTTGACGATTTGCTACGATCTGCGCTTTCCGGGCCTGTTCCGCACGCTGGCGCAGGCTGGTGCGCAACTCATCACCGTGCCGTCATCCTTCCAGCGCCAGACCGGCAAGGCGCACTGGCACGCTTTGTTGCAGGCGCGCGCGATTGAAAACGGCTGCTGGATCGTAGCGCCCGCGATGTGCGGTGAGCACGCGGGCAACCGGCAGACATTCGGGCACTCTCTGGTGGTGAATCCGTGGGGCGAGGTTGTGGCCGATAGCGGAGAAGGGCCGGGGGTGGTTTATGCGGAGATTGATGTGGGGCGGGTGGCGAAGGTGCGGGGGATGGTGCCTTCGTTGACGCATGATCGAAGGTATGAAATAGCTTAACCTGAATTTTGCATAAAAAGGGCAAAGAACACTGTAAGTGATTGGTACAATGTGAGTTATTGAGAAACACATTCGTCAACACGAACAGGTCTTTGCCCACCATGGATTCTACGCCAGAACAACTGCGATTTGCTTCGATTCCG
>CAMBGJ010000062.1 GCA_945865805.1 Bordetella parapertussis | reverse complement strand
CTGCCCTACCCGAAGGCTTCCTCCCGCGCGGGTCTGTCCCCGATGCAGCGGCACGTTCCGTGGTCCATCGCAACGACACGCTATCGTCTGGGGCGCGCTATCGCTCGAAGTCTTCCCCTATGTCCGTGCTGCGCAAAGTCATATCTACGAACATCTAAACATTAATAACACAGTACAAATAAGCGGCCTGATTTTTATTGCCAGCGGCGCTGCATTCGCTGCGCAAACCGGCGACAAAATCGACTGGAAAGCCTGCGACAAGGAAGTCAAACAATACAAGTGCAAAGGCAGCGACCGCGACGTATGGGGATGTCTGGAAAAATACGACGACAAGCTGAGCAAGACCTGCCAGGGCACCCACGAAAAGGGCGATAAGCTGTTCAAGGGCAAGAAATAAATACCAGCTTTCCGCTGTCTCGGCTGGGAAGTTATTACGCAGACACGGAGCAGACAGTACGCGGCGGAAGTGCGCGATCAGTACCTGGGGAGGATAGGCGGAAAGCGACCATCCCGTAGCCTAGCGTCTTGTGCGGCTGCGATACTTTTACAGGCGTTGCCCGTACCGATGTCGAACACGCGCTGGATGCGGCATCCCAAGTCACTCTATACGAATATTCGCCACTTTGATTACCTTGGCCCACTTGTCACGCTCGCTGCGGATATAAGCCGCGAACTCGGCTGGGCTGGCGTTGACCACGGTTTCCATACCAGCATTTTGATAAATGCTTTTGATGTCGGGCAGCGCGAGTATGCGCAGTGTCTCCGCGTGCAGCCGCTGCACTATTGGCGTCGGCGTGCCTGCCGTGGTCAGCAGACCGAACCAGCCGACCACCTCGAAGCCGGGCAAGCCTGATTCGGCAATGGTCGGCACGTCGGGTATCGCCGGATCGCGCTTCGCGGCGCTCACACCCAGCACGCGCAGACGTCCGGCGCGAATATGCGGCAGGGTCGCCGTACCGCAGATGCATAAATCCATGCGCGAAGCCAGCATATCCACCACATACTGCGCCGAGCCCTTGTAGGCCACATGCACCATGTCCACACCGGCCATCGATTTGAACAGCTCACCCGCCAGATGAGGCGTGCTGCCAATGCCGGGCGAGGCGTAACTCAGCTTGCCCGGCTGCGCCTTGGCAACGTCTATCAGTTCGCGTACGGATCGGGCCGGTACGGACAGTGACACCACCAGCAGGTTATTCATGCTGTTGGTGAGCGTGATCGGCGCGAACGCACGCTGGCTGTCATAGGGCAGATTCTTGAAAAGACTGGGGTTGACGGCATTCGGGCCATTGGCACCAATCAGCAGCGTGTGGCCATCTGGCGCAGCTTTGGCCACGATCTCGGCGGCCACGCCGCCGCCGGCGCCCGCGCGGTTATCCACCACCACTGGCTGGCCCCAGGCCTCGGTCAATTTGCCGGCCAGCGGACGCGCAATGACATCGGTGACGCTGCCCGCAGGAAACGGCGTTACGATGCGTAACGGTCGTTCCGGATAGGCAGCACGGGCTGGCGCCACGGTAGTAATGGCAGCAACGGCGAACAGCGCGGGTGCAATGTGCCACATCATGTTGCCCTCTCTTCGGCGCCCGCTATAGCGACGACATCCCCAATACGTCGCCCGCGCCTCTAATGATCACGCACTAATCGACCTTCAAATTCCGGAACAATTTGCCTATGGACTCGTGATCCGTGCGCAAACGCTGGGCGAGATCTTCCGGCGACCGGTGCGCGGGTTCGAGCGTCTGGGCGGCAAACCGGATCACGGTATCCGTATCTTTCACCGCTTTGGCGAACTCGGCATTGAGCCGGTCGATGATCGCTTTGGGGGTTCCCGCAGGCGCAAAGGCGCTAACCCACGTCGACGATTCATAGCCATTAATGGTATCTGCGATCGTCGGCACATTCGGCAACTGCGCCACGCGCTCCAGGGAAGTCACCCCCAGCGCACGCACGCGATCGGTCTTGATGTGCCCAATCAGTTCGCTGATCGCCGCAACCTGCGTCTGCGTTTCCCCGGATACCAGGGCGATCACTGCGGGCCCGCCGCCCTTGAACGGCACCTGGATCATGCGTATGCCCGCGCGGGATTCGAACATCACCCCGTTCATATGGGTGAAGCTGCCGACGCCCGAGTGGCCGTGGAGAATCTCGTTCGGGCGATTTTTCGCCAATGCGATAAATTCCTTCACTGACCGCACAGGCAGCGAGGGATGAACGGTCAGCACACTCACCAACTTGGCGATGGGGCTGACCCCGGCAAAATCGCGCAGCGCGTCGTATGGCAGCTTGTTGTACAAATGCGCGTTGGATACATGCGAGGCGACGGTTTGTATAAGCAACGTATACCCGTCAGGCTTGCTTTGCGCCACCAGAGTCGAGCCGATCGTTCCCCCCGCGCCCGCGCGATTTTCGATGATGAACGACTGGCCCATCTGCTCTGATATCTTCGGAAACACAATACGCGCCACAATGTCGTTCGCCCCGCCCGGCGGAAACGGAACGATCACGCGCACGATTTTGGCGGGATACGTCTGAGACCAGACCACTCCCGAAACGCAAAGCATGCCGGCAAAAGATGCGGCAAACAAACGGGCTGCATTCATTTCATTCTTCCTCGTAGTTGTGGCACTGCGGCAGGCAAGACCGGGTTATGTCGATGCTTCGTTGCCGTTTGGGGAGTCTAGCTTATCAGGCTCGCTTGCGCCGGAAAAGCAGGAGGCCGTCGTTCGCAAGGCGAACAAGCCGGGAGAGTGAACGTCTGGCATGCGGTGTTTGACGGCGCGTCTGGTGCCGGGTACATTGTCGCGGTAGTCAACACCATACCTACCCACGGAGACACCATGCCACTCATCCATGTCAGCCTGTTCGAAGGCCGTACCGTTGAACAAAAGCGCGAATTCGCCAAAGCCGTCACCGCCGAATCGGCACGCATCCTTAAGTGCGCACCAGAGTCGGTGGACATTATTTTTGAGGACGTGAAGAAATCCGATTGGGCCTCCAGCGGCAAGCTCGCCTCTGATTCGTAACGGCTGTCACAGCAAAAAGACATACCCGGCGTGGCGATACACGACCAACGCATTCTGCGCTTTGGCGCCGGGTTGGCGGACGCCGGTGCGAGGCGCATCGTCACGGAAGGCGCACGTGCCATCGCGGGTAAATGCGGCACGCTCTTTGGCGTGTTCAAGCCCGTAATTGGCCTGTCGCAAAACTGCGTCATCGTCATTACGGAATGGCCAGACGAAGCAGCAGCCCAGGCACACGCCACCTCGGTATTGCAGGGCGTGAGTAACGCACGTGAGGTCGCGCACGATTTGTGGGAGCCAACCGCACGGCCCTTGCCGGGTGAGGCGCCCACAGAGACCACCGGCTTCTATTCGCATCGTGCGTTCGACATACGCCCGGAGCACTGGCCGCGTTTTCTGGAATTATCCAGCGAAGCCTGGGGTAATTTCGAAGGCGTCAACGACTCGGTGGTGAAGGGCTTCTGGAAGGCCAGAACGCCACCCGCGCCGGGCCTGTTGCGCGTGCGCCTGATGGCATGGTACGCGAGTCTCGATGCATGGGAGCGTTCCCGCTGGTGGAGCAACAACGCGCGGCCAGGGCAGGACGAGGCCATCCGGCGCTTTCGCGAGCGCTCGGCCATGCTGGAAGACAACGAGGTCGCCATCCTGACTCGAGTAATGGCATAACAATCTTTTCATTGAAATCGCTGAGTATCGAATCATGTCCAATACGTCGAATACGTTCAATACACATCTGGAAATCATCCCCACCTCCGGCGCGTTGGGCGCGGAATTGCATGGCATCAACCTGGCACAACCACTGACGCGCGATACGGCGCAGGAGATCCGCGGAGCATTGGCTGAGCATGGCGTCATCTTCTTCCGCGATCAGAACATCACACCGGAGCAGCACATCGCGTTCGCCGAAAGTCTGGCGCCGGTCAACATCAACCGCTTTTTCAAGAACGCGGATGGCTACGCGCAGATATCCGAGGTGCGCAAGGAACCGGATCAGGACAAAAACATCGGTGGCGCCTGGCACACGGATCACAGCTACGATCTCGTTCCCGCCTTGGGGTCGATACTCCTCGCGCGCGAAGTGCCGCCGCGCGGCGGCGACACGCTGTTTGCTTCCATGTGGCAAGCCTACGATGCCTTGTCCGCAGGACTCAAAAAAACGCTTGAGGGACTACGCGCGGTGCATTCCAGCCGCCATGTGTTCGGCCCCGAAGCGCGGCGCATGCGCCAGATGGGTGACCGGCTTGTCAATGCAGAGCAGGCGACGCAGGACGCCGTACATCCAGCCGTCATCTGCCATCCGGAAAACGGGCGCAAGGTGCTCTATGTGAACCGCACCTTCACCACGCACTTTGAAGGCTGGTCGGTGGAGGATTCAAAGCCTTTGCTCGAATACCTCTACACCCACGGCGCGCGCGCCGAATTCCAAACGCGCTTTCAGTGGAAGCCAGGCTCCATCGCCATCTGGGACAACCGTTCGACGTGGCATCTGGCGGTGAACGATTATCACGGTGAGCGCCGCTTGATGCACCGCATTACACTGGAAGGAACCCCCATCTCCGGCGTGCATTAAGAGGCTGCACCATGTCCACAAGCGCTAGCCACGCGCGGGAAAACCACACACACGCATTGATGTGTGCAGGCGGGCTCAGTTGCCCGGCTTGATGCCCGCCACCTTGATCACCTTTGTCCACACATCGATCTCCCCTTGCAGGAATTTACGCAACTCATCCGGCGTATTGCCGATGGGATCGCCGCCCTGCGCCACCAGTTGTTCGACCACTACGGGATTCTTTAACGCCTGCACCGACGCACGGTGCAAGGTATTGATGATGGCCGCTGGCGTGCGCGTCGGCGCGAACAGCGCATACCAGGTACTGGCGCGATAACCCGGCAGCGACGCGGCTTCGGCCACCGTGGGTACATCGGGCGCGGCTCGCGTACGTGCGGCAGTTGTCACCGCCAGCCCGCGCAAATGCCCCGAACGCACATGCGGTAGTGCAGGCAGCGTGCTGGTGCACACCATCTGCACCTGCCCGCCGATCAGATCAATCAACGCCGGCCCTGCGCCTTTGTACGGCACGTGCAACATGGTGATGCCGGTGCGGTAACTCAACAGCTCGTTCGCCAGATGCCCGCTGGTGCCCTGCCCCGATGAACCATACGCAACGCGATTCGGCTTGGTCTTGGCGAGCGCAATGAACTCCGCCAGCGTTTTCACCGGCAGCGCGGCGGGCACCACAATAATCAGTGGCGTATCCACCGCCAGCGTGATCGGTGCAAAATCCTTCACCGAATCATAGGGAATTTTCGACAGCAAGCCGGTGTTCAATGCCAGCGACGTCGCCAGCATGCCCACCGTGTGACCATCCGGGTTGGCACGCGCCACGATCTCCGTGCCCAGCACCGTGCCGCCGCCGGGCCGTGTGTCGATCACAATCGGCTGCCCCAGTGTTTCCGTCATCCGAGCACTCATCAGACGGGCGATGATGTCCGCCGCGCCACCAGCGGCAAACGGCACGATCATGCGAATGGCGCGGGTGGGGTAGGCGTCCGCCGCATAGGCTTGAGCGCAAGCCAACAGCCCTGCCGGAACCATGCTCAGCAGCCATTTTCGCTTCATCTCATCGCCTCTATTACACGGGATTGTTTGCAAAAAATATCGTAACTACTCAGTCGCTTTAAAGACCTTCACCGCAGAGGCGGTTTTTACATTCAGACTGAGTATAAAAAAATCAATAAAATCAAGTAGTTACGAAAATTCTCACGTCTTACCCTCGGTCAACGCGATCTCTTTCGTCACCGAGCGCGTATGCGCCGACACCGGCACGAACACCGAGTGCGCGCCCGGCCCGCCCGCGACGATGATGCTGATGTCTTCGGGCTGTGCCGAAATCGGCACCATCGTGTCCGGCGTGATGTCACCCAGCTCTGCGCGGCGGCCGTTGGCCATGCGCTCGAACTCGCTGCCTTTCGAACGGCTCGCACGGATTTTCGATTGCTCCCACAAGCGGCGCTTCACTTCCGCCTTGCTCCAGCCCGCGCGGTGAAACAGGGCCGCGTGCTGCGGCGACAAAATAATAAATGGCGCGCCGCCGTACATATAGTCGCTGCTTGCCGGGTACTGCATGGTATCGGCGATCATCGCCAGCACTTCCTCGGCGCCCTTCGCCGTCATGTTCATGCTCCAGGTACCGAGCGCGCCTATGGTGGTCACTGTGTTGGCGTCGCGCGCAAAACCACGCTCGACATGTAACGGCTCCCATGGATTCGCTTCTTCATTCTCGGCGCAGCAGAAGGTGTATTTCGACGGCTGCCCCTGCGTCGCCTTGTCGATATCGCCTGGTAACGCGCCGCCGATATTCAGCAATATCAAACGCAGCGCGCGGCCCAGCGTGGCATTCGCCCATGTGCCCGGCCCCAGGCAACCCGCGCCGCTGTTGATCTCCAGCCACTTGGCGATCGGGCCATTCACCAGCAGCCACACCGCCGACGGGTTGGTGGTCGCCTGTATCGCCTGCAAGTGAAATGCTTGCGTGCCCACTGCCTCCGCCGCCGCGATCAGCACCGGCATGTATTCGGGATAGCACCCCGCCATCACACCCTGTATCGCAATGTATTCCACCGTTGCCGCGCCCATGCCCGGTGCGATCGTCGCCACCACCTCATCCGGCTGGCGATGGGTGTGGCGCAGCATGCGCTCAACCGCTTCCTGGGTCGGCGGCGCGATAATCAGCCCATCGCCCCAGCGGCGCTGGATGTAAAACTTATTAAGCTCGGCGAGATCCGCAGGCGCATAAACCCGCTTCGCTCTGGGTACCTTGAGCGCGACAGGCGCGACAGCCGCACCCGCAGGTACTGCCTCACACAGCAAGCGCGCAATATCATCGGCGGCCTTGGCGGCAATGTCGCGCAATTCCTCGCGCGAACGCGTGCCGAAGGGGTGTGGAATCATCGCCATCGGCAAATCCGGCGAACCCAGCGCTTTTTGCTGCGCGCGTCCCAGCCCGATAAAACTCTGCGACACCACCGTCAACGCAGCTCGGCCGCGCTTACCGGCTTCTACCGTGTCGTGGATACTCCACGACGTGCAGGACCCTCAGTCGCCCGAGCCGGTAATAATCGCATCCGTCTGCGACACCAGCTCATCCATCAAAGTTTCGGACAGACCCACCGAAGCGCTGCGCTTACGCTGCTTGATCACCGCCTTGACGCCATGCTTTTCGATCAGCGCCTTCGATAAATCCTCGACCAGATAATTAAAGTTCGGCTTCGAGTTATCGATAAAGCCGATGGTCTTGCCGACGAGACTATCCAGCGACTGACGCGATTTTTGCAGTTGGGTAAGGCAAGGGGCTACGGGGTCGTAGACCTGGATGGTGCTGGACATGAAGACTCCAAAAAATTATTGTTGGCCGCGGACTTGAAATTGCACCCGGCAACTCACACCCGCCCAAAATCACTCTCATAAAGCGCACCCAGCCGCGCCAGCACGTCCGCTGGCAGCGGCCCCATCGCCGCAGCCTGTAAAGCCTCGTCGACGTGGTGCAGCTCAGCGCTGCCGATGATGGCGCAGGATACCGCCGGGTTGGATAACACAAAGCGCAAAGCGACCTGCGCGCGCGTGCCATGGGTCGCGCCGATGGCGTCGAACACGGCCTTGGCCTTGCGCTCCTCTTCGACCAACGTCGTGTTCGCGGTGAGCATGCTCTCGCGCCCGGTGCGTTCATCCGTGGCGATGATGCCAGCGGCGAAGATGCGTATCGCCATTACCGCCACGCCGTTCGTACGGCAAGCTTCAATGATGCCGCCGAGGTTATGCCCCGTCCACGCCTGCGGCATGGTGCGGCCCGCGCTGGGGTTGAGCAGGTTGTAGTACACCTGCGCCGAGGCAAAACGCTTGCTGCGGATGACTTCGCACACGCACGCGGCCTCGCCGATGGCCGTGATGCCCGCGTACCGAATCAAACCCTTTTCGCGCAGCCGGTCCAGGCCATCGGCCACACCGTTCTTGCCGAGAATCTGTTCCACCGTCATCACCCTGCCGCCCGGTTTGCTGCCGATGCGGTTATGCAGTTGCAGCACATCGACGGATGACCGTTTAAGCCGGGCAAGGCTGCTCATCAAACGTTCTTCAATCTGCGCCGCAATATCCGTCAGGTTTTCAACATCCAATTGAAACTTGGTGGATAGATACGGCGTCGCACCCGATTCGGGCAGCAGCCAGCCTAGCGCTTCTTCCGATTTGCCGTTGCCGTAGGCGGCAGCGGTATCGACCCAGTTAATACCGCCTGCGAACGCGCGGCGGATCGCTTCGCGCTTGGTTGCGTCATCCTTGTAGACCAGGATGCCGCCGACCGCGCCCGCGCCAAAGATGATTTCCGACACCGGGATGCTGGTACTGCCGTATGAACGATGCTTCATCTCTTATTCGATCCGGGCACCGGAGAGCTTCACCACGTGCCGTAGCCGGTCGAAATCGAACTGTAGCAACTTGACAAAGTCCTCCGGGCTGGAATGCATCGGGTCGAGCGTCTGTGCTGACAGCTTGGCCGCGACATCGGGGTCCGCCACCGCTTTTTTGAGTTCGGCATTGAGTCGGTCGACGATGGGTCTGGGCGTGCCTGCCGGCACAAAGGCACCGAACCAGGAGGTGAAATCAAAGCCCTTGACGGTTTCACCGATGGCCGGAATTTCCGGGAACTGTTTGGTGCGCTCAGGCGACGACACCGCAATGGGACGCAGGCGGCCCGATTTCATGTAGGGGAACACTTCTGCGATCGGCGTGAGTACCGCCTGTATTTCGCCGCCGATCATCGCCAGCACTGCCGGCGTGCCGCCCTTGTACGGCACATGATTCATTTTCAGGCCCGCCATATTGGCCAGCAGGCTCATCGACAAATGCTGGGCTGCGCCTATGCCAGCCGAACCATAAACCAGTTCGTTCGGCCGCGCCTTGACCAGGGCAACGAATTCCTTGGTCGTGCGTGCTGGTAACTGGGGATGCACGGCGAGCATCAGCACCAACCGCGTGAGCGGCGTAACACCGATGAAATCCTTCAGTGGATCGTACGGCATTTTCTGGTAGAGGTGCGCATTGGCAACCAGCGTTTGCGAATACACCATTATCGTGTAGCCATCCGGCGGGCTTTTCGCCACGATATCAGCACCGATCATGCCGCCCGCACCGGCGCGGTTGTCGATGAGGAACTGCTGATTCATCTGCTCGCCCAATTTTTGAAACACCAGGCGCGCCACGATATCCGTGGCACCGGCAGGCGGAAACACCACCACCACTCGCACCGGCTTCACGGGATAGGCCTGCGCCCAAACCGTGCCACTGGCGAACAAAGTAAGCCCAACGAATGCCCCCATCAATCGTATCGCGCGCATGCCGCTCCTCCATTTATTTAGTTTGTATGGGCGGAACCGGCTGCACATTCCACCGGTGCTCAATGTAGCGCCGGCACAGCAGGCGGTCAACGACTTCCACGCCCTACTGCCGCCCGCCCTCCACCGTGAGCCCCTCGGCGCGCCAGCGCAGCATGCCGCCGGCAAGATTTGCCACATCGTCAAAGCCCAGACGTTGCAATATCACGCACGCCTGCGCCGAACGCGCACCGGAGCGGCATACCGCGACGATGGGCCGCTCTTTGGCGAGGCTCGCGCTCCGTGCGGCAAGTTCGCCCAGCGGGATCAGGACGGCACCTCGGATATGACCCAGTGGGCCGCTGAATTCCGGTGCCTCGCGCACATCGACAATTTGCGCTGGAGCAGAAATTTCTTCCAGCGCCAGCGGAACAATTTCCCAGATGCCCGCAAAAGTGAATGTCAGCGGCGCCCAAGCGGGTTCGTCGGATTGCGCGGGCGCGCCTTCCAGATGACCGCACTTAAGATTGGCCTGCACCGCCACGTCAATCTGCTTCGGGTGCGGCAATCCCAGATTGTTCATGTAGCCGGTGAAATCCGCTTCGCCGATGCCGCTGCCGAGCCGGGGATTCAGCCGCCGCTCCTCGTCCACGCTGGTGACAGTTAAGCCGCGATAGTCATGGCCAGGGTACAACAGACACGTGGGCGGCAAGGTGAAAATCTGGCTGTGCACGGAGCGATACAAGTTGCGCGCACTGCCCTGCTGAAAATCGGTACGGCCGCAGCCGCGTATCAACAGGCTGTCGCCGGTGAACGCCATCGATTCGTCGTCGAGCACGTAAGTCATGCAGCCATTGGTGTGGCCTGGAGTTTCACGCGCTTCGAGATAGCGCGCGCCGAACAGCACACGATCACCATGGGCGAGTACGTCATCGGCGCCCGTTGCTCCGCTCACCGCTGACAGCGCGATGCGGCTGCCCAGACGTTGTTTCAGCAGCCAGGCGCCGGTGACATGGTCGGCATGCACATGCGTCTCCAGCGTGTAGCGCAACTTCACCCCGAGTTCGGCGATCAAGGCGCGATCACGCCGCGCCTGTTCAAATACCGGATCGATCAACACGGCTTCGTCGCTGCGTGGGTCCGCCAGCAGGTAGCTGTAGGTGGAGGACTGCGGATCAAACAGTTGGCGAAAAATCATGGCGCTCCTCGCGTGTCCACTTGTAGGTGTGGCTCTGGTGGCATTCCCGACAGTACAGTATCTAGGTTGCCCCGTATGCCCCGGTTGCGCAATACCTATTCTCCACGAACGGCACTACGCCCAGCGCAAATACCCGTAGCGTTATGGGAAATCCGCGAACCCTGCAAAGCATCCAACCGCTGATCATGCCTCGAATTCTAATTGACTCCATCGCGGGTGCAGGTAAGAATGTCCGGCGGAATTGCTCGCTGCAATCGGGCAACGATGGAAATTATTCCATTAAAACAATTACTTACAACACATCATCCAACCATCGCCTCGGATGACTGAAAACCACGGGAGCTGACACAGTGATTCGTTCTACCGCCGTTGCGTTGTTAACCACGCTGGGCCTTGTGGCCGTCAGCAGCGTGCTGGCTCAAGGTACTCAAGCCAATTATCCCAACCGCCCGATACGCTGGATCATCCCCTACGCGCCCGGCGGCGGCACCGATGTGATTGCGCGACCCATAGCGCTCAAGCTCGGCGAAACGCTGGGCCAGCCGATTGTGTATGAAAACCGTGGCGGCGGCGGCGGGCTGATCGCGGGCGAACTGGTGGCCAAGGCTGCGGCGGACGGCTACACCATGCTGGTCGGCTCTGGCAACACGCATACCTTTCCCACGCTGCTGTTCGACAAAGTGGGTTACGACCCGGTGAAAGATTACGCGCCGATCACCAATTTCACCGACGTGCCCAATATGCTGGTGGCACATCCATCGGTGCCGGTGAAAACCGTGCAGGAAATCGTTGCTTACGGCAAGGCCAATCCCGGCAAGATCAGTTGGGCCTCGTCGGGCAATGGCGCCGGTGGCCACCTCGCGCTGGTGTTGTTTGCGCAGCAGGCGGGCATCAAAGTATTGCACGTGCCGTTCAAGGGTGCCGGCCCTGCCGTGGTGGCGATGCTCGGCGGCGAGACCGATCTGCTGTTCGCCAATACCGGTGTGTTCATGGGCCATGTGCGGGCGGGCAAGCTGCGCGCCATCGGCTTGGCGGCGATGGCGCGCCTTACGATCTTCCCGCAAGTACCCACGCTTAACGAAAGTGGTTTTCCCAACTTCACCTCCAGCAGTTATTACGGCCTGCTGGCACCTGCGGGTACGCCACGTCCGATCATCAACCGGCTGCACGGCGAAATGGTCAAAATCGTCAAGTCGCCTGAATCGCTGGAGCGCCTCGCCAGCGTGGGTGCCTTCGTGGTGGCGAACACACCCGAGGAATTTGCCGCAGCCAACCGCCGCGATGTCGAGAAATGGGCCAAGGTGATCAAGGAGCACGGCATCAAGCCGGATTGATTCCTTTTCTACATCGACACCGGCAAGGCTACTTCTCGTTCATCACCCACACGCCATCCCAATCCACAGCGGGCGGCGTTTGCCTGAATATCCGTGCACGCTCCAGAAACACCCGGCTCGGCCTGTCGCCGGGGTGCAACGCCAGCGCGTCGTTGAAGCAGGCGATGGCGTCGTCCCAACGCTGCGTGCGGTAGCTGCTGATGCCAGCGTTGAAATGCGCGACTGTACGCTGCAGATTGGGGAAACTGTCCTCGGTGAAATGATCCATCGCCTCGTAGATCGCCACCGGCTCGGTCTTGCCCTTGACGCGCAACAGGTCAATCGCGCGCAGCAGATGTTTTTCCTTGAGTTCCAGCCGCGTGGATTCGCTGATCAGCACCTTGGAACCATAGGTCTTGGTCACCCCTTCAAGCCGTGACGCCAGATTGACCGAATCGCCGATCACCGTGTATTCCATGCGCTTGGGCGAGCCTATGTTGCCGACCACCACCACGCCAGTCGAGATACCCACGCCGATGCTGATGGCGTCCACGCCCGCAGCGACACGCTGTTGATTGAGCGCGCTCAGCGCGACGAACATGCCATTGGCGACATTCACCGCATCGTCGGCATCGCGCTCGCCGTTAAACGGCACGCCGAACAGCGCCATGATCGCGTCGCCGATGAATTTGTCGAGCACGCCGCGATTGGTCAACACCACATCCACCATGCGCTCGAAGTACTGGTTCAACATCGACACCGTCTCGCGCGCGCCCAGCGCCTCGGACACGGTGGTGAAATCACGCACATCGGAAAACAGTATCGACACCTTTTGATCCTTGCCGCCCAGCACCGATTCGCCGCCCGCCAGCAATTGATCGGCCACCGCCGGCGACATATAACGCGACATGGTGTTCTTCATGCGTTTTTCGCTGGTGATGTCTTCCAGCACGATCATCGAACCCAGATGCTCGCCCGCCGCGTCGAGCAGCGGGTTGACGGCGAGATTGACCGAGGTCGGGTCTTTTTTGTCGAGCGTCAGTTCCGCGCCGACGGTGATTTCACGATTGCCGCCATCGCGCACCTTGTTTATATTTTGTAGCACCCATTCGTCGGCACCCTGGAAAAGCTCACGCGCCGGGCGATGGATGATCCGCTCGCGCTCGTGTGCAAAAATGCGCAAGGCGGCCTCGTTGGCCGTCAAGATGGTATCTTGGGCGTCCAGTGTGACGATGCCGTCGCTGGTGCTGCGCAGAATACTGTCGTTGTAATTTTTCTCGCGCAGCACGTCCTCGAACAACTTGGCGTTTTCCAGCGCCACGGCGATTTGTGCGGTGAACGCGCCAAGCCGCGACTCGTCACGGCTGGTGAACTTGCCGCCGCGCTTGTTCAACACCTGGGTCACGCCGATGCAGAAATCCGCCTTGTTGATGATCGGCATCGTCAACATACTTTCCGTGTGGTAACCGGTGCGCCGATCCACCTCTTTGTTAAAACGCGGATCGCCGTAGGGATCGGCGATATTTTCGGTCTTGCCGGTGGTGAACACCGCCCCGGCGATCCCTGCCTTGCTGGGAAAACGAATCTCCTTGGTGGTCAGCCCCTCCGCCACACGGGAAAACAGCTCGCCGGTTTTGCTGTCGTGCAAGAACAGCGTGCTGCGGTCGGCATCCAGCAAATCGGTGGTGGCATGCATGATGCGCGACAGCAACACATCGAGATTCAATTCACCCGCCAGATCATGCGACAGCGCGAGTATCTGCGCTTCTTCGCGCAGATTGCCCATCATCAGGTTAAAGCCGCGATACAGTTCCGCGTACTCGTCGGTGGTGGTGGCGTGCAGATCGGCGGTGAGGTCGCCGTTTTCCACCGCCCTCATCGCGAGCCCCAGGCGCGCTGCCGAACGCGACACCTCCGCTGCAGTCAGTATCGACATCGCCAGCACGCCAACCACGCAGATCACCACGATGCCGGCCACCCAGATCAGCAGCGGCGTCATCTGTGCGGTCGAGGCTTCGAGCCCCAGCCCCATCAGGATACGATCGGTCTTGAACAGCACTGTCCCTGCCAGATAAAGTAACGGCAACAGGGTGACGAAGATCGACATGTACAGCAGCTTGCTCTTTAACCGGATCGCGATCAGTTCGCGCTGATGTTCCGGCTCGATCCGCTCACAGTATTGCCACAACCGCTCCACGTCGGGCGCGAGTTTGGTGGCGATGATAAAAAACTCGCAAATCGCATGCGCCGGGCCGGCGAAAAAAATCACCGTCGATGTCAGCCCCACGATCTGCCACGTTGCCCAGCCGCTGGCCAGATACGCATTCGCCAACACCATGCCGATAGCCATCAAAGCCGCGGCGGATGGGCCGTGAAACAGCGTCACCCGTAAAAACGAATGGAACGGCAGATTGAGCATGTCGACTATCGCCCGTGACGTGTCGTGCGAGGTGGGTTTCTCGCCGCTGTCTATCGTCCCCAGCACGGCGGCGATGCGCCGCACCTGCCGCATGATCAGGTAGATATCCGGTATGGTGTAGAGCGGTACGATGATTGCCGCCAGCAGCAGAAAATCCAGCCACTGCCGACTGACGAACTCCAACCCGAGATAGATCAGAAAAAACGTGATCGCAAGTGCCGCAACCGAACCGCCAAGATACGTCCAGATCAGGTAAAGACGATAACGGGTAACCTCCCGGCTGCCACTTTGCGGCGGCGCGCCGGGCCGCTGTGGCTGAAGCACGTTCGCGGCATTGTTGCTGGCTGTCGTCATCGCGTGTGGTGTTGTGCGGGCGCGGGCCACTTATAAAAATGTCGAAAGCGACCCCGGCACCGGGGAAGCCCTATTTGTAATTTGTGTAATTTGCACCACAAGTATACAGGGCACACGACAGCGGGACACGACAACGCAGTTTGCCTGCTGCTGTGCCGTCTGCTACGCTTTACGCACGATCTATCACGCCACAACAGCGAGACGCCATGCCCACCAAAATGCTGCCCAACCCGAGACGGCATCACGCCGCCGACCCTAACGTTGCCCGAGCACAACATCAGCGTCGACTTGAATGGCTGGCCCAGCACAAGGAAGACATACTCGACCCGGCGCTGCCGATTATTGATCCGCATCATCATATGTGGGTGCGTGAAGGCAACCGCTATTACCTTGAAGATTTTCTCGCCGAGGCGCAAACCGGCCACAACATCAAGGCCTCGGTGTTCGTCGAATGCGGTTCGTTCTACCGTAAAAATGCCTCGGCGTTGATGGCGCCGGTAGGAGAAGTGGAATTCGCCAACGGCGTTGCCGCGATGGCAGCCAGCAGCACCTACAACAGCACGTTGGTCTGCGCCGGTATTGTCGGCACGGCCGACATCAGCGTGGGCGCGGAAGTGGCGCAAGTGCTCGACGCACAAATTGCGGTAGGCGGCGGACGCTTTCGCGGCATACGCGTGAGCACCAAGTGGGACGCGGACGACGAGCTGAACACCACCCGCTACGTCTACTCGCGTGAGCTGATGCAGGACAAGGATTTCCGCGCGGGCTTTGCCACGCTGGCCCCCCGCAAGCTCAGTTTTGACGCGATGATTTATCACCCGCAGATTCGGGATCTGGCCGATCTCGCGCGGGCGTTTCCCGACACCACCGTCGTCCTCAACCACATCGGCGGCCTGCTGGCGTGGACACGCACCTACATCGCGCGCAAGGAAGCAGCCATCGCCGATTGGCGTTCATCGATGGCCGAACTGGCGAAATGTCCGAATGTCTACGTCAAACTCGGCGGGCTTGCCATGCCCTACCTCGGGCTCGGCTTTGATAAATGGGATAAACCAGCCTCGTCAACCCAACTCGCCGAGGCTTGGGGGCCACTGTTCAAACACTGTATCGACACATTCAGCCCCTACCGCTGCATGTTCGAAAGCAACTTCCCTCCCGATCGGGATTCGGTCAGCTATCCGGTGATCTGGAACACGTTTAAACGCATCGCCGCTGGCTATTCAGCGGACGAAAAACAGGCGTTGTTTTTTGGTGCGGCGGCCAAAGCGTATCGTTTGAGCGTGGACTGAGCCGCCGCCGCAGTCACAGGGCGGTATACTAAAAATATCAATAAAATCACATAGTTACGTATATCACCCTGATATCTCATAGTACCTTAAACACCAGCTTGCCACGGAAATGCCGTCCTTCGCTCAGTTGATGCGCGGCAGCCGCTTCGGATAGTTTGTAGAACTTCATCTCGGGTGCACGCACCGCGCCGCTGGTGGCGAGCGCGACGATGCGTTCGAGGTGCGGCCGGTCGCGGCCGACCTTGGGCCGTAGCGAAGTAACATCCGCGCGCGGCGACACCGGCGCAGCTTGTCCGGCGGCGATCGACGCCGCGCGTCCGCCCGGACGCAACACCGCGAACGAACGCTGCGTGACATCGCCACCCACGGTATCGAACACCGCGTCACAACCCGACACTACTTTGGTGAAATCCTGCGCGTTGTAATCGATGATTTGATCCGCGCCCAGCTTGCGCAGGTAGTCGTGATTGTCCGCGCGTGCGGTGGTGATAACACGCGCGCCGATGTGCTTGGCGAGTTGTATGGCGTAGCTGGCGACACCGCCCGCGCCGCCCTGAATCAGGATGGTCTCGCCCTTTTTCAGTTGCAGCGTGTCTTCAACGGAACAGAGCGCGGTCAAGCCGATCAACGCCAGCGCCGCGCACTCTTCATGTGACAAGTTGGCCGGCTTCTTGGCGACGATGGACGCCTTGATGGCGATTTTTTCCGCATAGGCTTGCTCTTGCCCGACATCGCACACGCCGAACACTTCGTCGCCGACGGCGAATTCTTTAACGCCTTCGCCCAGCGCGCTCACTACGCCGGAAAAATCACGCCCCGGTATATAGGGCAAATCGGTGATCGGCGCGTAGCTGCCTTTGCGCACTTTCCAGTCCGCCCCGTTCACGCTGGCCGCATGGATGTCGACCATCACCTGACCCGGCAGCACGACCGGATCCGCGATCTCGCCGTACTCCATCACTTCCGGCCCGCCGTGTTTTCTGAAGAAAGCCGCTTTCATGTTTGCTCCTGATGTTGGGTAGGTTTGATGTGCGGAGGGAATTTACAGGGCACCTATGCTAGCACGCCGCTATTCCACCGTGATCCTGGCGTCCTGAATCACCTTGAGCATTTTTGCCGTGGTATGGCGAATGCGCTCGGTCAGTTCCGCCGGCGTGCCGGGCTGTGGATTGCCGCCCAGCGATTGTATCCTCGTGCGCAGCGCGGCATCGCCTAACGCCCTGGCGGTCTCGCCATTCAGCCGCTCGATCACCGCACGTGGCGTGCCTCGCGGCGCGAATAAGCCCGTCCAGGTGGAAAAAGTAAACCCCGCCACGCCGGATTCCGCGATAGTGGGTGTCTTCGGCAACAAGGGCGTGCGGCTTTCGTTGGCAATGCCCAGCGCGCGCAAGCGCCCCGCTTGTATCGGCCCCAACACCACCGCCAGTGCGGAAAACATCACCGGCACGTGGCCCGCCTGCACGTCCACCGCTGCTTGCGTGGCGCCGCGATAGGGCACGTGATTCAGCTTGATGCCGGTGGCGGCGTTGAACATTTCCATCACCACATGATGCGAACCGCCGAGGCCGGCCGAGGCGTAATCCATGCGCCGTGTTGGGGTTTTCACCAGCGCGACAAAATCGCGCACGCTTTTCACCGGCAACGACGGATGCGCGATCAGCACCCAGGTGCTGGCCGACACCAGGCTAATCGGATCGAACAGCGTCAGCGCATCAAAGTCCGTGCGCTTTTGCAGGATCGGCACATAAGTCACCGTGCTGTCGCTGATACCGCCGATGGTGTAGCCATCGGGCGCGGCGCGCGCCAGGCGTTGCGCGCCGACGATGCCGGCGGCACCGGTGATGTTTTCCACCTGTAGCTGCTGCCCCATGTTCTGCGCCAATTTTTGCGTCACCAGCCGTAGCGTGGTGTCGCCCGCGCTGCCGGCTTGCACGGGTGAAATCACCAGTATCGGTTTCGCCGGGTACGATTGCGCCGCCGCCATGGCGCTGAGCATCAAAGCAGCGCACGCAAGCGGCAACAGGCGTGTCATCGCGCGATCAGGGTTGAGCATCAACCAATTGCATCGCCCGCACGCCAATCTGCACGGTGAGCGCGCCGGTCATCGGCAGCACGCAGGAAATGGCTTCCAGTACCTGCATCTTGCTCAACCCATAATGGTAGGCACGGCGGATGTGCTGCGCGGCAAACTCCACTTCGCCACGCGCGCACAACGCGGCTATGGCGATCAACTCGCGCGGGCCGGGACCGAGCAATTCTTCATGCGCGCCGTCGGGCAGCAGGCAGTGATCCACCCATTTGGCGGCGCGCCGCGCGAGTTCCGGCTCGAGCGCAGCGACGTATTGCCACTCCGGCGTGTTGAGCAAGCCGTCATTCGCGGCGGCGGGTTTTTGTCGGCCGATGTGAAGTTCGGCAAACGGCGTCAGCGTTTTCGGCGCACCTTCGGGCGGACGTTTACCGAACGGGTACGCCGGATCATTCGCCGTCAGAATCGCCAACGTGACGTGCGCGATCGTGCTCCACCCGACAATCGGCGCGATGGCGGTGGCCGCCTCGACCATCACCCTGTTGGTCACGCCGCGATGCCACAAGCGCCGCACGTGATTGGCGGCAAAACGGTCGTCGCCCTTGGCGCACAACTGGCACAAGGCGATCAGCTCGCGCATCGTGCCGGAAATCGTTTGCGTTGCGCCTTCCTCGCCCGTGTAGTGGTGCATGTAGCCGGCGGTCTTGGAAATCAAATCGTAGGTGCGCGGCGATTCCTGCGCCAACAGTTTGAACTCATCGAAAATTTCGCCGCGCCGCGCAATGGCGCGCGCGATCACGGCTTCGGCGCTCATGTCTTCATTTTCTTCATCGCCAGCGTTGTGGCCACGTGGATGTGGTGCCGTCATGATTCCGTCTTTCGCTCCGCTGATAGAGTAATGTGCGTGCGCGAGTGTAGCGGATATCATGGCGCCGCTTGCCACCGCGCCCAGCCGGACCACTGTTGGGCCTCTATTGGGTGAATCCAACGTAAGTATGTGTTTTTAAACAATAGTTTTATTATTCATAGAAAACTCAGTGCAGCATGCCTCGTAGCGGCCATGCTGCCCGGTGCAGCGGGCATGGCCAGCGCCCAATCCGCCGCGCCGTATCCCAATCGGCCCATCCGTTACGTGGTGGGCGGCACGGTAGGCGGCGGCGCGGACAGCCTCGCGCGCGCCATCGCGCAAAAACTCGGCGAGCAGTGGGGCCAGCAGGTGATCGTGGACAACCGGCCCGGTGGTGGCGGCATTGTGGCCAGCGAAATCGTGGCCAAAAGTCCGCCCGACGGTTACACCTTGTTGATGGCGATTACCTCGCATGTGACGAACCCCAGTTTGTATCCGAAACTGTCTTACGACGCAGTGAAGGACTTCGCGCCCATTTCACTCATTGCGACAATCCCGAACATTCTGGTGCTGCACCCGTCGGTGGCGGCAGATTCGGTGCCGGCGCTGGTGGCGCTGGCTAAGCAAAAATCGTTGTCGTTTGCCTCCACCGGCAGCGGCGCGTCCACCCATCTGGCCGGTGTGTTGTTCGGGCACATGACAAGGACGACATTGCTGCATGTGCCGTACAAAGGCGCGGGGCCGGCCATCACCGGCGTGATGAGCGCGGAAACCGATATGATGTTCGCCAATATGCTGTCGATACTGCCGCAGGTGAAAAGCGGAAAATTGCGCGGGCTGGCGGTGACAGGCGCACGCCGCTCGACGGCGGCGCCGGCATTGCCGACGATTAGCGAATCCGGCGTGCCGGGTTACGAAGCGAACGCCTGGTTCGCCACGTTCACCACGGCGGGCACGCCCAGCGCGCTGATCGATCGGCTGAACAGTGAAATCGTGCGTATCATGACCACGGTTGAAGTGAACAACCGGCTGACGGCACAGGGCGCGAAACCGTTAACCAGCACGCCGCAGGCCTTGGCGCGCTACACACTAGGGAAACGCGGATTTAATAAGGAATTTTGCCAACGGAGGATGAGGGCTAAGCGTTAAGTATAGACCGTCAAGCACGAAGAGCGAAAATGAAGCCGCCAGAGCCAACCCAAGTGAGTTTCGCCCAAGCCGAATACGAGAAGAAGAAA
>CAMBGJ010000061.1 GCA_945865805.1 Bordetella parapertussis | reverse complement strand
TTGGCGTTTCCCTCAGATTTCGCTACCTTACACAACGATTTCTGCGGGATTCCGTGCACCGCTCTTGAGCATATTTCGCTCTTCCTCCACGGAGAAAACTCGTTTCTTGGCTTTTTGCAGGGACGACTAAATAACTGCGTATATCCGTTGTTTTTGTCACCACCTCGCTCATTGATGTAACCATCAAAGTTAACTCGGGGATTCATTCCCATCGCGCCAAAAGGGCGAAATGCAAGATGGCTTTTCAGTGCAAGCTTGAGATCGAGCTTAGAAGCGGAGGAAGTAGCAGACAGCGGAACGAGATGAAGAATTAGCCGCCCATTGCCTTCTAGCGGTCTCGGTCCGCGCCCTGAAATGATCGTTTGTATACGGTCATCGCGGAACCGACGTACGCAATCTAGAGCAGCATTAGTCTCGACAAAAAGGGCTCGTATTCATCCATGCTAGCCTCAGGTACGCCACTAGAATTTCGTAACCAGAAGCGATTTGAATTCTGCGCACTTATTCGATGCGGAACGTTCCAGCTTCGAGGAATTCGCAAGAGTAGTGCCGTATTTCCATACTGAAGCCTAATCGACTTTGTGCGGACATTGATAATTCGCGGCTCAATCCCACTTCTAATCAACTGCCCCATCCTTAAGATTTCATCATCCGCATTCAAACCTTGTACACCTTGCTGGGCTATAGGAATTCCATTTTTCGCTTCGATACCTATTGCAAGATGGCCACCGTGAGCGTTCGCAAATGCTGACAAATCCTTCAGCGCTTCGCGCTTGTCCGCATCCGAGTTTCCATACGCTTCTCGCTTGTATTCGATCCCAAGACCCTCGGGAACCTGCGCAGCTACCAACTCTTGAAGGTCGGTTTCGTTAGCGTTTTCAAAATCAATTCGGTCCATAGGCATATATTTGGCAGAATCTAACGTCGACAATCAACTGTTTTCGGGTAGCGACGACCTTCGTCATATCAACAGTGGCAAACCAAAATTCCGGATCCAAGCGAAACTTCAGCAAACCCCCACTATTTTCGCGCCGACTTGTCCTCAATTGTCCAGCCGCCCCCCAACGCCCGCACCAGTTGCGCTGCCGCTGTCAGTCGTCGGCCCAGCAAAGCCAGCGCCGTGCGTTCGTTGTTGAGCAGCGTGGTCTGCACGGTCACCACATTCAGATAGCTGACGATGCCGGCCTTGTATTGATTGACCGTCAACTCGACGGACTGGCGCGCGGCGATCACGGCTTCGTTTTGCACCCTGGCTTCCTGTTCGAGGATGCGTAGCGTGGCGAGCGCGTCTTCGACATCCTGAAAGGCGCCGAGCACGGTCTGGCGATAGGTGGCGACACTGGCGTCATACGACGCTATCGCCTGCTCGGTCAGCGCCTTGCGCTGGCCGCCGTCAAAAATCGCCATCGCCAGATCCGGCCCCAGCGACCACACGCGGCTGGGGGCACTGAGCCAGCGTGACCAACTGGTGTTCTGCAACCCGCCATTGCCGGACAGCGTGAGCGACGGATAAAACGCGGTCTTCGCCACGCCGATCTGCGCATTGGCCGCCGCTACGCGCCGTTCGGCGGCGGCGATGTCGGGGCGGCGTTCGAGCAGCTCCGACGGCAGCCCTGCCGGTATCGCGGGCACCACGGCTTTCACCACCGCCGGTGTTAAGCCAAATTCGGCGGGTGCCGCGCCCATCAGCACGGCAATCGCGTGCTCCAGTTGCGCGCGTTGCACGCCGGTGTCGATGGATTGCGCCTGCGTGCTTTTCAGTTGCGCTTCGGCTTGCGCCACATCCACCCGCCCGGCCAGCCCGGCCTTGTAGCGGTTTTGCGTCAGTTGCAACGATTTGGCGAAGGCCTCGGCGGTTTCATCGAGCAGCTTCTTTTGCGTATCGAGCACGCGCAACTGCAAATAGTTGATCACCAGTTCGGACTGCACCAGCAGCCGCACGGATTCGAAATCCGCCGCACTGGCGTCGGCACTCGCCTGATTCGATTCGATATTGCGGCGTACGCGGCCCCACAAATCCGCGTCCCAACTGGCACTGGCGCCGATGTCGTAGGTGGTGGCAGTACTTTGCGTGCCCGAACCCGAGCGGGTCACGCCGACGGTGCCGGACAGCGTGGGCTGCAACGCTGCGCGAGCGGATTGCGTCAACGCTTGTGCGCGGCGGAATTGCGCCTCGGCCACGCGCAGGCTCAGGTTGGACGCAGTGACTTTATCCGCCAGCGCGTTTAACTGCGGATCGGCGAAAACCTCCCACCATCGACCGCGCGCCACGTTGTCGCGCGGCTCGGCGATTTTCCAGTCCTTGTTTTCCCTGTAGGCCGGCGGCGTTACGGTTTGCGGACGGCGGTAATCGGAGACCAGTGCGCACGAAGCCAGCAGCATACAGCCGAGCAGCGACAACGCCAGGCGCAGGGACGCAGGATACGGTTGCTTCGTCACCGGCATTCTACGGATGTCACTCTTGAACTTCATGGTCTTCCTTCGGCAACCTGCAATGTCACGGTCTTCCCGCGCAGGCGCATGAACCACAGGCGGAAACGGTCGATATAAAGATAAACCACCGGCGTGGTGTAGAGCGTCAGCAACTGGCTCATCACCAGGCCGCCGACTATCGCGATGCCCAGCGGCTGGCGCAGTTCCGCACCGTCGCCCGCGCCCAGCGCCAGCGGCACAGCGCCCAGCAATGCAGCGGCGGTAGTCATCATGATCGGACGGAATCGCAGTACGCAGGCCTGGTAGATCGCCTCGCGCGGGCCGATTTTTTGATCGCGCTCGGCGGCGATGGCAAAGTCGATCATCATGATGGCGTTTTTCTTCACGATGCCGATCAGCAGGATCACCCCGATCATGGCGATGATGTTGAACTCGGTATTAAAGAACCACAGGGCGAGCAGCGCGCCTACGCCGGCCGAGGGTAGCGTCGACAAAATCGTGATTGGGTGGATAAAACTTTCGTAGAGTATGCCGAGCACGATGTACACCGTGATCAGCGCGGCCAATATTAGCCACGGCTGGCTTTCGAGCGAGGCCTGAAAAGCGCGCGCCGTGCCCTGAAAACTGCCGTGTATGGTGGTGGGCACGCCGAGGCGCGCCATTTCCGCGTTGACCGCAGTCACCGCATCCGACAGCGCCACGCCTATCGGCAGATTGAATGAGATCGTCGCCGCGGCAAATTGCCCCTGGTGATTCACCGCCAGCGCGGTGTTGGTCAGTTCATAACGCGCCACCGCCGACAGCGGCACCTGCCCGCGCGTGGGTGACACCAGATACAGTTTGTCGAGCGCCTCCGGCCCCTGCCAGTATTGCGGCGCGACTTCCATCACCACGCGGTATTGATTGACCGACGAATAAATCGTCGACACCTGCGCCTGGCCGTAGGCGAGATTCAGCGCGGTATCGATGGCGCGCGTGGTGATGCCCATGCGCGAGGCAGTTTCGCGGTCGATGGTGAGCGTGGTTTGCAGGCCGCGCACCTGCTGATCCGAATTCACATCCGCGAGTTGCGGTAAATCCTGCAGCGCGCGTTGCAGCAGCGGTGTCCATTTGCGCAGGTCTTCGAGATTGTCGGAACGCAGCGTAAATTGGTACGCGGTGTTGCTTTGACGGCCGCCGATGCGGATATCCTGCATCGGACTCAGAAACAGATTCGCTCCGGCCACCGCCGCCAGTTTGGGTCGCAGCCGCGCCACCACCTGATCGGCGGAGAGGCCGCGCTCCTTCAGCGGTTTGAGCGAGATAAATACGAAGCCGCCGTTGCGCTGGCCGCCGCCGGTAAAGCCGGTGACGCTTTCGACGGCCGGATCGCGCTCGATAATTTCGACAAACTGGGCGAGCTTCACCCGCATCGCCTGAAACGAACTCGCCTGATCGGCCACGATGCCGCCGCCGATGCGGCCGGTATCCTGCTGCGGAAAAAACCCCTTGGGCACGATGTTATACATGTAGACATTCAGGCCGATGGTGGCGCCCAGCACCAGCATCACCAGCAGCGGATGGCGCAGTGACCAGCCCAGCGTACGCTCATACAGGCGCAGCACGCCGTTGAACACGGCTTCACACCACACCGACAGGCGGCCCGCCTGGCCCGGCTCGCGCTTGCGCAGCAGGCGCGCGCACATCATCGGCGTGGTGGTGAGCGAAATCACCATCGAAATCAGTATCGCCACCGACAGCGTTACCGCGAATTCACGGAACAGACGCCCGATGATGCCGCCCATCATCAATATCGGGATAAACACTGCAATCAACGAAATACTGATCGAGATCACGGTGAACGCCACTTCCTGCACGCCGAGCAGCGCGGCCTTGAATGGTGCCATGCCCTTTTCGATATGCCGCGAGACGTTTTCCAGAACCACTATGGCGTCGTCCACCACGAACCCGGTCGCCACCGTCAGCGCCATCAGCGACAGATTATTCAGGCTGAAACCGCACAGATACATCGCGCTGAAAGTGCCAATCAGCGACACCGGCACCGCGATGCCGGGTATCAGCGTGGCGCGCCAGTTACGCAGGAAGATAAACACCACCATGATCACCAGCGCGATGGAAATCAGCAACGAGTTTTGGATTTCCCGGATGGCGGCGCGAATGGTGGTGGTGCGCTCCATCGCGACTTTCATGTCGATTTCGCCCGGCAGCGCCGCGCCCAGTTGCGGCATCACCGCGCGCACGCGGTCGGCGGTTTCGATGATGTTGGCGCCGGGCTGGCGGAATAGCTGCACGATGACCGCGGGTTTGCCGTTGGAGATGCCCGCGTTGCGCAGATCCTGCACGCTATCCACCACCTCGGCCACATCGCCCAGACGCACCGCCGCGCCGCTGCGATAGGCCACGATCAGCGGTATATATTGCGCCGCCTTGTGCGCCTGATCGTTTGCGTAAATTTGCCATTGCTTGTCGCCATCCTCGACCACGCCCTTGGGCCGGTTGGCGTTGGTGGCGTTGATGGCCGCGCGCACTTCGTCAAAGCCGATGGCGTACTTGTTCAGCGCCGCCGGATTCAGCTCCACGCGTACCGCCGGCAGCGACGCGCCGCCCACCGTCACTTGTCCGACGCCCTTGATCTGCGACAGCTTCTCGGCCACCAGCGTTGAAGCCGCGTCGTACATCTGGCCGCGGTCAAAGGTGTCGGAGGTCAGCGCGAGAATCATGAACGGCGCGTCAGCCGGATTCACCTTGCGATACACTGGATTGCGCGGCAGGCTGGTGGGCAGCTCCGAACGCGAGGCATTGATTGCCGCCTGCACATCGCGTGCCGCGCCGTCGATGCTGCGGTTTAAATCAAATTGCAGCGTGACACGGGTATTGCCCAGCGTGCTGTTGGAGGTGATTTCGTTCACGCCGGCGATCTTGCCGAGCGCGCGTTCCAGCGGGGTTGCCACCGTCGCGGCCATGGTCTCGGGGCTGGCGCCGGGCAGGGAGGCCGTCACCGAGATCGTCGGAAAATCCACCTGCGGCAGCGGCGACACCGGTAGCAGTTGGTACGACAGTGCCCCTGCCAACGCCAGACCGATGGTCAGCAGCGTGGTGGCGACCGGACGACGTACAAAGGGTTCGGCGAAACTCATGGGGAAGCGCGTTCCGTTGCCGCTGCTGTGGATTCGGGTTCGGGTGCTTCGCCGCGCGCCCGCCGCGACAGGCGGTCAAAGGCGAGATAAATCACCGGCGTGGTAAAGAGCGTGAGTATCTGGCTCACGATCAGCCCGCCCACCATGGTGATGCCCAGCGGAAAGCGCAGTTCCGAGCCGACGCCGGTGCCGATCATCAACGGCAGTGCGCCCAACAATGCGGCCATGGTGGTCATCAAGATCGGCCGGAAGCGCAGCAGACACGCCTGATAAATCGCCTCGCGCGGCGCCTTGCCTTCGTTGCGCTCCGCGTCGAGCGCGAAGTCGATCATCATGATCGCGTTCTTTTTGACGATGCCGATCAGCAGAATAATGCCGATGATGCCGATGATGCCCAGGTCGGTGCGCGCGAGTATCAGCGCCAGCAGTGCGCCCACGCCTGCCGACGGCAGCGTCGAGAGGATCGTCACCGGATGGATATAACTTTCGTAGAGCACGCCGAGCACGATGTACATGGTGACGATCGCCGCCAGTATCAGCAGCAGCGTATTGGTGAGCGAGGCGCGAAATGCCAGCGCCGCGCCCTGAAAGCTGGTGCGTATGCTGGGGGGCAACGCGAGATCGCGTTCGGCGGCCTCGATGGCCTTCACCGCATCGCCCAGCGCCACGCCGGGTGCCAGGTTGAATGAAATCGTCGCTGCGGGAAATTGCCCGATGTGATTGATCGACAGCGTCGCCGGTTTTTCCACCAGATTGGTGACTTCGCTCATGCGGATCTGCGAGCCGGTGGTGGTAGGCACGAAAATCTCGTTCAGTGCCGATGGGCCGATGCGGTACTCGGGTTTGACTTCCAGCACCACGCGGTACTGGCTGGTCTGCGTGAAGATGGTGGAAATCAGCCGTTGGCCGAAGGCGTTGTAGAGCGCGGTATTGATCGACGCGGGCGTGACACCCAGACGACCTGCCGTGTCGCGGTCGATTTCCAGATAGGCCTGCAAGCCCTCGTTTTGCAGATCGCTGGCGACATCGGTCAACTGCGGCAACTGCGAAAAGCGCTCCACCACGCGCGGTGTCCATGTCGTCAGGTCGTCGAGCTTGGCGGTGTCTAGCGTGTATTGGTATTGCGTGCGGCTCACGCGATCTTCGATGGTGAGATCCTGCACCGGCTGCATAAACAGCTTGATGCCTTCCAGCCGCGACGCGCGTTCCTGCAAACCGCGCAGCACGGTGTCGGCCTTCGGCCGCTGCGCATGCGGCTTGAGGTTGATCAGCATGCGTCCGCTGTTCAAGGTGGTGTTCTGTCCATCAACGCCGATGAACGACGAAATGCTTTCCACCGCCGGGTCTTCCAGCAACGTTTTCGCCAGCAGCTCCTGCCGCTGCGCCATCGCCGCGAACGATACCGTTTGTGGTGCCTGCGAAATCCCCTGAATCACGCCGGTATCCTGCTGTGGAAAAAACCCTTTAGAAACAAATGCATACAAAACAACCGCCAGCGCCAGCGTGGCCACCGCGACGATTAGCGTCAGCCCCTGGCGATTCAATACCCAGGTCAGCATGCGGCCGTATTGCGCGATGATGGCGTCGAACCACTGGCCCGTCACACGGTAAAAGCGGCTCTGTTCGGCCACAGGCGTGTGATGCAGCAGTCGCGCGCACATCATCGGCGTCAGCGTCAACGACACCACGGCGGAAATCAAGATCGCCACCGCCAGCGTGATGGCGAACTCGCGGAACAAACGCCCCACCACGTCGCCCATGAAGAGCAACGGGATCAGCACCGCGATCAGCGAAATGGTGAGCGAAATAATGGTGAAGCCGATCTGCTTGGAGCCTTTCAACGCCGCCGCCATCGGCGATTCGCCTTCCTCGATATAGCGCGAAATATTTTCGATCATCACGATCGCGTCATCGACCACGAAGCCGGTGGCGATGGTCAGCGCCATCAGGGTCAGGTTGTTGATGGAAAAGCCCGCCAGATACATCACGCCGAAGGTGCCCACCAGCGACAGCGGCACCGCCACGCTGGGAATGAGCGTCGCCGCGACATTGCGCAGGAAGAGAAAAATCACCATCACCACCAGCGCCACCGCCAGCAGCAGATCGAACTGCACGTCCTTCACCGAGGCGCGGATGGTCACCGTGCGGTCGGTCAGCACCTGCACATCCACCGACGCCGGCAGCGCGCCCTGCAACTGCGGCAGCATTGCCTTGATGCGATCCACCACTTCGATCAAGTTGGCGCCCGGCTGGCGCTGAATGTTCATGATGATGCCCTGGGTGTCGTTCATCCACGCCGCGAGACGCGTGTTCTCGGCGTCCTCAATCACGTCGGCGACATTCGACAGATATACCGGCGCGCCGTTGCGGTAGGCCACCACCACTTTTTTGTATTCCGCTGCCGATTGCAACTGATCGTTGGCGTCGATGGTGTAGGCGCGCTCCGGGCCGTCAAAACTGCCCTTGGCGGCGTTGACGTTGGCTGCCGCTATGGCGGTGCGCACGTCTTCCATCGACAGATTATTGGCCGCCAGCGCCTTGGGATTGGCCTGCACGCGCACGGCAGGTCGCTGCCCGCCGGAGAGCGTGACCAGACCCACGCCGGTCATCTGCGAAATTTTCTGCGCCACACGCGTGTCGGCGAGATTCTGCACCTGCGTCATCGGCAGGGTTTTTGAGGTGATACCGAGCGTGAGTATCGGCGCATCCGCCGGATTCACCTTGCTGTAGATCGGCGGCGCGGGCAAATCGGTGGGCAGCAGGTTCGCGCCCGCGTTGATCGCCGCCTGCACGCTTTGCACGGCTTCATCCAGTTCGAGATCGAGCGTGAATTGCAGCGTCACCACCGATGCGCCGCCGGAACTGGACGAGGACATTTGCCGTAAACCCGGCATCTGGCCGAACTGGCGCTCCAAGGGGGCTGTGACCGACGATGCCATCACGTCGGGGCTTGCGCCGGGGTAAAACGTCACCACCTGTATCGTCGGGTAATCCACCTGCGGCAACGCCGACAGCGCCAGCATGCGATAGGCGATCATGCCCGACAGTAAGATCGCGATCATCAGCAGCGAAGTCGCCACGGGTCGTTCGATGAAGAGGCGTGAAGGGTTCATGCGGTCATACCGGTATGGGCGCGCACCTACTCGTTCGCCTGTTCGCGCTTGCCCCAGCGGGCTTTCTCACCCTTGTCGCTCTTTTCACCCTTCTCACTTTTTTCGCCCTTGCCGCCTTTTCTGCGCGGCTCGCCGTCGCCCGGCGGCGCGTCAGTGGCTGCGCCTTTGGGTGTGGCGCCAGCAGCACCGTCAGGTTTACCCGGTTCGCCCGTGCCATCGTCGGCTGCCCTGTCTGCTTTTTCGGCGCCTTTTTCACGCTCACGCTTAGGGCGGTCGCCGCGCGGACGGTCTTTCTTCGGCGCGTTGCCACTGTCAGCGTCCGCCGCGTCGGCGCGTTCGCCTTGCTTGCGGCGCTCGCCCTTGCCGCGTGTCTCGCCGTCGGCCTTGGTACCTCTTTCACCTTTTTCGCCGGACTTCGCATCTGCCGCCGCACCACCCTTGCCGTCCTGGCCGTCCTTCCCATCCTCCGCTTTCGGCGTGCCTTCGCCCTCGCCGCCGCGCCGTCCCTTGCCTTTACCCTTGCCTTTGCCTTCGCCCTTGCCAGCGCGTTCGCGGTTGGCGAGTTCGACTTTCATGCCATCGCGCAGCCGGTCCATGCCGTCCACCACCACACGTTCGCCGCCCTTGACGCCGGAATCGACGACAACGCGGTTGCCGTCGACCACGCTGGTTTTCACCGGGCGCATCGTTACCGTCAAATCCTCGTTGACGACGTAGACAAAAATGCCCTGTGCGCCGCGCTGAATGGCCGCACTGGGCACGGTGACCGCGTCTTCACGCACATCCACCAGCATGCGCACATTGACGAACTGATTGGGGAACAGCAGGCCCTCTTCGTTGCGCACCTGTGCTTTCAGACGCACCGTGCCGGTGGCGGTGTCGATCTGGTTGTCGACCGTCAGCAACACGCCGCGATCGAGCCGCGTTTTCAGTTCGCGGTCGTAGATTTCCACCGGTATTCGCTCGCCGCTGCGCCGCCGTACCAGCACTTTTTGCAGGTCGTCCTGAGGTATGGTGAACAGCACCGTGACCGGTTTTAACTGCGTGATGACCACAAGGCCGGTGGCGTCACCCGGCCGCACGATATTGCCCTGATCCACCAGCCGCAAGCCGAGCTCGCCGGAAATCGGCGCGGTGATGCGTGCATAGCTCAATTGCAACCGTGCGTTATCCACCTGGCCCTGATCGATTTTTACCGTGCCTTCGAGCTGGCGTACCAGCGCCTCCTGGCTGCTGACCTGCTGTTCAGCGATGGAATCCTGCTTCAGCAGCGTGCGATACCGCTCGAGATCAACACGTGCATTAGCGAGCAGCGCCTGATCACGCTGCATCTGCCCCTGCGCCTGCAGGAGTTGCGCCTGAAACGCGCGCGGATCGACTTCCGCCAGCAACATGCCCTGCTTGACCGACTGCCCCTCCTTGAAATGCACACGCACCAGTTCGCCCTCGACGCGGCTTCGAACCGTGACGATACGCATCGGCGTCACCGTGCCCAGCCCGCTGAGATACACATTGACGTTGCCAGAGCGCGCCATGCCGGTGGCCACCGGTGCGGGCGTGCCGCGACCGCCTTTGCCCCCCTTACCGCCTTTGCCGTCTTTGCCGCCCTTGCCCGCGCCCTTGCTGTCACCTTTCGCGTCGCCCTTGCCGTCACCCTTGGCGTCAGCGGCTTTGGTGCCATCCTTAGCTACTGCGGCCGCCGGGTCATTGGAAGCCTGCCACTGCTGGTAGCCCCAATAGCCGCCACCGCCCAGCGCCGCCACGCCCACCAGACCGCCCAGCCATTTTGTTAATTTAGACATCGAATTCTGCATCTTCAGTTACGTTGATTAGCCGGAGCGGCGAGGCGTGCGGATAGTATTGCGCTTGCCGCCATGAAGGCACCGGTACCATGGATCAAGCATAACGCAACTCGCGCCTGGAAAGCGCGTTCAGCAACAATCTGTTACATCCCCGGCGGCCCCAGCAAACCATCCCACGGTTGCCACGTGGTGGCGAGCTTGGCGTTAGGATGAAAAATCAGCTCCTGAATCACGCCCGGCATGCTGGCCTTGGTGCGCTCCAGTTGCGCGAGGTCGGCGCCCTCGAACACGACATCCATGCCCTGGTAACGCCACACTTCGACGTAGTAGTAATAACCCATCACCTGGCGCTGAAAGGTGAAATCGCCACGCTGCGCCAGTTCGGCGAGCAGCGGCGTCATGGCGACACCGCGCCGCGCGGAAAATTTGGTCACGAAGTTGGGCTGCGTGGTGGCGGCATCGTTCTGCATGAGCTGGCGAAATATCACATTGTCCACGCCGACCGATTGCGCAAAATCCAGATACGCCAGCACGTCATCCACGCCGTCCACGGCATCGGCTACCAGCACGCACGACAGCCGCACGCGCGTGCCGCCGCGTTGCGCGCGGCTCACGATGTCACGCAACGCCACGGCGTCGGGTGATTCCCGGTAACGCATCAGCCGGGCGTTGTGTCGATCATCCCAGTGCGCGCGGCTGATGTTCAGATGTGCCACACCGGTAGCGGCGATCCAGTCGATTAACGGCTTGCCTTCGCGCAGTTCGAGCAGACCAGAGCCGTTAGTGGTCACCGTGCGTTTGCGCGCGCCGTGTATTTGCAGGGTGCGCAGGATGCGCGGCAGCCGCACATCCTGGCTGGGTTCGCCGCCGGTTACCGACACGCTGGGGTTGAGCGGTTGCAATGCCTCCAGCACGTTTTGCAAGGCGGCGAAGTAACGGCTGTCATCGCTTTCAACGGTCTTTTGCAGGTTAAGCGCCACGCCGCGCGATGCCGGACGCAGCTCCTCCACGCAAAACGCGCAGCGCGCGTTGCACGCCTGCGCGCTGTAAATTGACAGATTGGCGTTGGCGTATATCGTTGCTGGTTGGCCCCACAGATCGAGCGTGATGGTTTCGCGCGCCGTGCTATTGCCATGCAGATCAAACGCGGTGCTTTGCTGCTCGCGCCAATCGGGCATGAAGCGCGCGTTCATGTCAGCACGCCCATCGCCTGCGAACGCGCGATCAAATCAACGCCGAACACCCGTCCATCAGGATTCACCAGGCGAAAATTTTCGCCCGCGAGAAACGGTGCTTCCCAAGCCTGCTCGTTGCTGGCCAGACCATAACGCTGCAAATAAAAAATATTCGCGCGCGACTGCAAACCAGCCTGCCGCACCGCTTGTAACACAGCGCGATCATCATCGTCATAGCCGCGGCGCAGGCGCACGTTGTAAATCACCTCGCGCTCGCCACCGAGGCTCGCCAGCGCCGCCTGCACTTCGGCGGCCAGCGCCAGCAGTCCGGCATCGTGCGACATAAGGTATTGATTTATTGAAAGTTTTACTAGTAGCGGCGCGCCCAGATCAGCCAGCCAGGCGCGCAATTTTTCCGCACGACGCGGCATCACCACACCGTTAGTACAAAGAATCAATTGGCCGCAACGCACATCCCCACGCAGCCGCGCGACGAATTTCTGGAATTCAGGATGCAGGGTCGGCTCGCCGCCTTCGAGCTGCACATCGTACTGGCCCTTGGCGGGCAGGCTGGCTTGTAGTTGATCCCAGGTGATCCAGGTGTTGCCCGCTGGCGACGAATAGGTGCTGCACCACGGGCAGGCACGATTGCAATGATTGGTCAGCGCGACGTAGACGCGATGCGTTCGTTGCGGGAACGGATGATCAAGGGGATGATCGTGCGGCAAACGTGCCATCTCACTCCTCAATCATTTTCGACAGGTAGGGAATCACTTTATCCACCGCGCCGCGGCGACCCAATTCGGCATCCTCGTGCAACACGACCGGCTGACGTAGCAAGGCATGCAGCTCGGCTTCCAGATCGTCACGCCGCCACACGCCGCTGGCGAGCGTGCGATAGGTCAGAGTGCAGGCACCGTCCGCTGCCTGCTCGAACTGGTGCTGCACCAGCGGATAACGCCGCAGCACCGTGGCGACATCCTGCGTGCCGATGGGGTTGCCGTTGCCCGCGTAAAAACGCACCGGCGCGCGGCCATCCAGTTCCAGCAAACGCGGCATCGGGTCACCGCACGGGCAGGGCGCAAAATCGATGCGGCCCCAGTCGCCGGTGCGGTAACGCAGCAGCGGTATGAACGGATTGCGCCCGCCCGTCACTGTGATTTCGCCGCGCCCTGCGGTGGGTTGCCCGGCTTCATCCAGCGTTTCGAGGTGCACGTCGTGCGGCAGCCAGTGGTAGCCGTGCCCGTGTGTGCAGGCATAGCCCAGCGGCCCGGTTTCGGTGAGCGAGTACCAGTCGATCACCGGGCAACCGTAAGCCGTTTGCAGACGCTGTTTCAGCGCAGACGACATTGCCACGGCCGTGGTGACCAACGCCTTGGGCGCGCCGCCCACGTCGGCATCGAGCATGTCGGCGAAACTCAGCGGATCGCCGGTCAGAATGCGTGGCTTGAAATGATGGAAGTATTCCTCGCGTGCCCTGGCATGCGGCCATTCATCGGCAAACAGATTGAGCTTGGCAAACCCCGCGCCGTTCCAGCCCGACATCACCGTCGGATAGGTGACGGTATGCCGCTGCGAGCCCACCAGAAAACACGCGGTTTGGCACCCAGTGCGAATGGACTCTCGCCGACAAGCGAAATGGGGGTGAAGTCACGCAGCAGGTCATACGTAACGGCAGCGTTGGCGAAGCGCGCCCCCGCCATCGATCCTCCAGCATAGAGCAGGGTATATCCATTCGGCGTCGCTTTCAGCACGGTATTTTGTGCGATCAAGCCTCCGGCACCAGGCCGGTTTTCGACTATAACTTGCTGGCCGAGCAGCGTACTCATCCTTTCGGCAATCACCCGGGAGGAGACATCGTCCGACACGCCTACACCTGTGGCCACAATGATTCTTACTGGACGGAGCGGGTAAGACTGCGCACCGAGCGAAAATGATATAGCGGCAAACAATGTGGTCAGCGCAATACGAAGCGTTAGCATGTCGCACCTCTCATGTGATTGAGCAGCAATTCTAAGGGGCCAGGGTCGAATTAAATCCGCCGTGATGTAAGTATTTTTTTAATTGACTTATTTAAGAGAAGAACTGCCCGCCCACGCCCGCAGCAGCGGGCGTAGTGATGTAAACCGACTTACTCGCGCTCGATGCTGGCCAGCGCCTCGCCCGCTGCCACAACCAATCAAAGGGGCCGTGGTCGATATACTCGAATATGGCTTCACGAACACTGAATCAAAAACAAATACTTTTTACAGGTTCGCTTGGAGGCGCTGTCGCCCTCGCGCGCAAGCTTATCCCGTTCCGGCTATCCTCAAACCCGCAAAACCCGGCTTATACCTTCAACGCCTTATACCGCACCCGCTTGGGCCGTGAGCCTTCTTCACCCAGACGTTTTTTCTTGTCGGCTTCATACTCCTGATAGTTGCCGTTGAAAAACACCAGTTGCGAATCGCCCTCGAAGGAGAGGATGTGGGTGGCGATGCGGTCGAGGAACCAGCGGTCGTGCGAGATCACCAGCACGCAGCCGGCGAATTCCAGTAGTGCATCTTCTAGTGCGCGCAGGGTTTCCACGTCCAGATCGTTCGACGGTTCGTCGAGCAGCAGCACGTTGGCGCCGGTGAGCAGCGTTTGCGCGAGGTGCAGCCGCCCGCGTTCACCGCCGGACAGATTGCCCACCATTTTTTGCTGATCGGGGCCTTTGAAGTTGAAACGGCCGAGATACGCACGCGACGGCATTTCAAACTTGCCGACGTTGATGATATCGAGCCCGCCCGAAATCGCCTCCCATGCGGTTTTGCCGTTGGGCAGCGCATCGCGCGTCTGATCGACCACCGCGAGTTTCACCGTTGAGCCGACCACGACGGTGCCGCTATCAGGTTTTTCGCGGCCCATGATCATGCGGAACATGGTGGATTTGCCCGCGCCGTTGGGGCCGATGATGCCTACGATAGCGCCCGGCGGCACTGCAAAATTAGCCTTATCAATCAATAACTTATCGCAATACGCTTTTGACACGTCTTTAAATTCGATGACGCTATCGCCCAAGCGGTCAGCCACGGGAATAAAAATTTCCTGCGTCTCGTTGCGCTTTTGATATTCGTGCGATGACAGTTCTTCAAAGCGCGCGAGCCGTGATTTCGATTTCGCCTGCCGCGCCTTGGGATTCTGCCGCACCCACTCCAGTTCTTTCTTCAGCGCTTTTTGCCGCGCCGATTCAGATGATTCTTCAATTTTCAAGCGTTCCTGCTTCTGATCAAGCCACGAGCTGTAGTTGCCTTTCCACGGAATGCCGTGGCCGCGGTCGAGTTCGAGTATCCATTCAGCGGCGTTGTCGAGAAAGTAACGGTCATGCGTCACCGCCACCACGGTGCCAGGAAAACGCGTGAGAAATTGCTCGAGCCAATCCACGCTTTCGGCATCCAGATGGTTGGTCGGCTCATCGAGCAACAGCATGTCGGGCTTGGACAACAACAAACGGCACAACGCCACGCGGCGTTTTTCACCACCTGACAGCGGGCCGATTTTGGCGTCCCACGGCGGCAGGCGCAGCGCGTCGCCCGCGATATCGAGTTCGTGTTCCGAGTCGCCACCGGCGGCGTTGACGATGGCTTCGTACTTGGCTTGCTCGGCGGCGAGCTTGTCGAAATCCGCATCGGGTTCGGCGTAAGCGGCGTAAATCTCGTCGAGCTTTTTCTGTGCCGTGGCGATATCGCCGAGCGCTTCTTCCACCGTCTCGCGCACGGTTTTTTCGGGATCAAGCTGCGGCTCCTGCGGCAGATAACCCACCCGCAGATTCGGCATCGGCTCAGCATCGCCGTCGTACTCGGTATCCACGCCTGCCATGATTTTGAGCAGACTCGATTTGCCGGAACCGTTGATGCCCAGCACGCCGATTTTCGCGCCGGGGAAAAACGACAGGGAAATATCCTTGAGAATCACGCGCTTGGGCGGAACGATCCGCGTCACGCCGCGCATCGTGTAAACGTATTGGGCCATGATTGCTTACGAGTTAGCTGGAGAGGGGCGCCATGATAGCTGAAAACAGGGTTGAATCATGATTGATTGCGGCTGGCATACGCCTAGCCACAGACTGCAACTAACCACGTCATTCCAGCGAAAGCTGGAATCCAGGTGGTTATAAAGCCCGAAGGGCCTAAAGTTAGCTGCTGCGCATGGGTTTACGTACTGGATTCCAGCCCTCGCTGGAATGACGGCGGTGGGACAAAGACCTATGCGCCTAAGGAGGCAACTTCTACAACTTACACCCGCCCGCTATCCATCAATATCGTCTGTCCGGTCACGCTTTCGCTCCTGCAAAACGTGATCAACTGCTCAGCCACGTCGTCTTTATCCACCGCGCGCTTTAACAGCGTTCGTTCCGCCGCGCCCGCCGCATAGTCGGGCGACCAGTTGGCGCTCATACGCGTGCCGTCCATCCAGCCCGGCGCGATGGAATTCACCGTCACCGCGGGCGCCAGCGCCACCGCCATGCACTTGGTGAGATGAATCATGCCTGCCTTGGAAACCGCGTAGGCAATGCTGCTGCCGCGCGGCACAAGGCCCGCGCCCGATGAGATATTGACGATGCGCCCCTTGCCTTGTGCCTTCATCAGCGGCGCCACTGCCTTGATGCAGTTGAACGTGCCGGTGAGATTGGTGGTCATGATGTGGTTCCACAACTCCAGCGTCAGCCCATCCAGATCGGCGAACGCCACTTGCTTGTTGAATGCCGCATCGTTGACGAGAATATCGACGCCGCCAAACTCGGCTTTGGTTTGCTCGACCATGCGCGCGACAGCAGTAGGGTCGGCCACATCCGCGCGCACGGCGATGGCGCGCACGCCGAGTTGTTTGAGTTCGTCCGCGACCGCTTTGGCCTTGGTTACCGACTCGGCGTAGTTCACGACGACGTTGACGCCGTTTTGCGCCAGCGCCACGCAGATGCGATGACCCAGGCCCCCGCTGCCGCCGGTGACGATGGACGTGCAGCCTTTGAGTTCCATTGCGGAAGCCCTAATCGAAAAAAGCAAACGTGCGCGTTTCGATGCTTTCGCGCGCCGGCGCGTTGGGCGGTGTGGCCGGATCATCAAACGCGCTGTGCGCGGTGAAGCGCGACGCCACGTTGGTGTCCGAATCAAAGACCTTGAACACCAGCGCCTCGTTGCGCTCCATTTGCGGAAAGTGAAACCACACGTGCGATGGGTTGTGGGCGATGTGATAGACCTCGCCGGTGCGATCCTTATAGCGCCGTTGCACGCGGATAAAGCCTTTTTGCGGAATGCTGCGGCCATCGCAAATGCCCAACGGGTCGATCATCACCGTGCCGCGTATCGGTCGCCACACTTGTACGATGGCCCAGCGTTTTGTGAGACGCCGCTCGGCTTCGGCATCGCCGACGATCTCACGCAAGCGGCGCGGCGCGGAATCCTCGGTGTAATCGTTGTGTACGCCCTTCACCGTGGGCCGCGCGTTGATCGATTTTTGCCCGGCCTCGTCGCTGACGCGCAGCGTGTGATCGAACACCACCACGCTGGATGCGCCGGTGTGCTTTTTTATCAGCGCCTGCACTTCGAGGTTGTACACGCTCGAGCATTGCGCCTCATCGGTGAAGTCTTTGACCTGCGTGTGATGATCGACAAACACGAAGCCGTGCGTGTCGATATTGAATGTGCCACGCAAGGGGCGACCGTTGCGCACAGGCATTTCATGCTGAAGGTACACCGGCTCCACGGCGTTGTGCGCCATCTCCGGCCAGTCGATATAGCGCACGGCAGGGCGGCCGGTATCGACGACGTAGTTAAAATGTGCGCGGATGGTTTCGCTGGCGGCGGCGGGTCTTTCTGCAAGGTCGGTGACTGGGCTCATGGTCGTTGTTCCGTCTGAAGATGAATGATGATAGCGGATTTTTTAATCCAGTTTCATTTCCCGTATAACCGGCGTGAATTGCTGCATCAGCCGCACCAGCATGGTTTTTTGCGCCTCACCGCTCGAGCCGACCGACTCCGCACCCAGGTCGGCAAAACGCTTGACCAGATCGGGATGTCGCACGGCCTGTGCGGCTTCGCGTTGCAGGCGGTCGAGCACGGCTTTGGGCGTTTTTGCCGGGGCGAACAGGCCGTTGAAACCCTCGAACTCCAGCGCGGGGAAACCCTGCTCGCGCACCGTGGGCACGTCAGGCAGGATGGCAATGCGTTTCGCGCCGGTGGTCGCCAGCGCCTTTAACTGGCCGCCGCGGATTTCCTGCAACGACGTGGAGAGCTGATCGCCGCCAAATTGAATGCGTCCGGATAACAACTCCAGCTTGAGCGGCGCCGCGCCTTTGTGGGCCACATGCGCCATGTCGAACTTGCCGTCGCGCTTGAGCGTTTCGCCCAGCACGTGCATGGCGGAGCCGGTGGAGCCGTAGTTGTATTTGAGATTCGCGTTGCCACGCATCAGCGCGGTGAATTCGCGCAAATCTTTGGCCGCCACGCTGGGGTTCGCGGTAAACACAAACGGCACGTAGACGGCGATCGACACACCGGCGAAATCGCGCTCGGCATCGAACGGCGAACGCTTCGCCAACGTTTGCGCCACCGACGACAGCGGAAACATGATGTTATGCATCAACAGCGTGTAGCCGTCTGGGTTGGATTTCGCCACGATGTCCGCGCCCAACGCACCGCCCGCACCGCCGCGATTGTCGACCACCACCGGCTGCCCCATCGACTCGCCCATGCGTTGCGCCACCAGCCGCGCTACCACATCGGTGGTGCCACCAGCGGGGAAGGGCACGACAATGCGGATGGGTTTGCTGGGGAAAGCCTGTCCTGAGGTTGTCGAAGGGGTTTGCGCGTGCGCTTGCGGCGAGGCAAAGCAAATGCCCAACGCCAAGGTCGCGCCGAAACACGCCAGCCGCGCGCTACTTTTCACGGTGCCACTGATACGCATGATTAACCTCATTATGAAAAATCCATCATACCTGAGCGTGGTGGTTGCGCTGGGTGAAAATCGCGGTGGGTGGTTGCGTTGCTTATAGAGGGATGCCGAAAATATCAATAAAAACACATACTTATATATTTCCGATGGGCGCTGGCTCAGACCCAGACTCTGCGCGCGCCATGAACAAAATTGAAACCTCAGGATATTTCCAGCGCGTACTTTTTACCGTAAGCGCTTAGCCGTTTAACCACCCTGCGGGATTGCTGCCGACGAGTTCGACGTATGCCGGGCGCGCCTGACCCATGGCGCGGCCACACCACTATGTCATGTCGCAGGCATGGCTTCAAGCCGCTTGGCTGAATCCGATAACCCCGTCAATACCGTATCAAGCACATGCTGCGGGAACCCAATGGGCATTTCGGCCTCAACAGACGCAATAACGTTGGGGGTTGCGACGAGGATTTCTTTTATGAACGGTTCCGCAGTTTCACCCAATCCACAGCGAGCCGCGGTTTCGTTGAAGTGCTGGCGCTGAATGTCTTTCATCAGGTAATGCTTGTTTTTCCCGCGTATTGACATTGCCAGTCTCGCGTTGTGCCAGGATATTTGTTTGGCGCCGTTACCGATGACCGGCCAGATTGAATGGGCGCCAAAGAGCGGCGTAAGCTGGTAGCGTCCCTGGCTCAGGAGGCGAATACTGAAATTTTTAGCGTGTCCATCGCTCGCTGCCAGCATCCAGAACAAAAGTTGAGCTTTGAGTAAACACGCAAGGTCGCTATCGCGATTGACTGAACCCCGCAGAATTTTGGCGATGTCGAGCATTCCCGGTCCGCCGTCACGCTCGTACTTCATCGAGGATGGTGTTGCGCTCGCCTGGCAAAAGTCTTCCTGGACGAGGCGCAGCCAGTATTTCCCGCTCGAATGCAGTTGCCGGTCAAAGCGCTCAACGACCAGCGCTTTTTGGGAGCCGAATTGACCTATATCGCAGTGGGCCACCGGCAAGCCATACGCAGCTAGTATCTTCGCGCACAGCCATTCATTTTCCACCGAGCTTGTCATGTCGGCCTGCCTGTTTCCCACCAGGCCCAGCGGCAATTTGAATATGTGTGTGGTTGGCGTCGATCCGGATGGCCGAAACCAGCGACCTTTGTGCCGCAGAAAAGCCGTTTTTTCCTGGGCGCCTGCAATCGAGATACGAACATCATCCTCTGCCGGGTGTTCTGCGAAGGGCGGGGGCGATACGGTTTGGATTAAGGCCTTCTCGATCTGCGCGTCTGTCAGCGGCTTCGCGGTAATTCTGTGGACGTCCTGCGGTTGTTCGCCGACAGCGAGCAACTGAATGGCGCCTACGCAATCACGTCCGATCGCCGCGAGGAGTTCGAATGAATCGCGCGATGCGGTGTGAAATCGATCCTGCAGACGTTTTCGAATCACTTCGCTGTCCGGCAGCAGGTTGTCGATGTAGGTTTCGACCGGCTTGCCCTTGCTTGGGCTTACGCTTCATTGTTTTTATTGCAGTGTTTTATCTGATTAGCCTCTGACTCGGCACCCC
>CAMBGJ010000060.1 GCA_945865805.1 Bordetella parapertussis | reverse complement strand
CGATCTGCTTGCCCATGAAAAAATAGCCGTCCACCGCAATCAACACCTTGGGCTCGATCTGTCCGAAGCGATCCAGCACGCCCTGCACACCGAAATCCGGCGAACACGACGACCACACCGCGCCGATGCTGGCGGTGGCGAGCATGCCGATAATCGCACCTGGCAGGTTCGGCAGATATGCCGCGACACGGTCGCCCGGTTTTACGCCCTGCGCGCGCAGTGCCTGCGCCAAGCGCGACACTTCGCCGTACAACCCGGCCCAGGTGACCTGGCTTTTAAGCTGCTCCTCACCCCAGAACACCAGGGCAACAGCGTCATCACGCTGACGCAGCAGGTTCTCGGCGAAATTCAGCCTCGCGCCGGGAAACCAGCGCGCACCGGGCATCTGATCGCGGTTGAGCAGAATGTCGTCGCCCTGGGTGGACCCCACCACGCCGCAGAATTGCCAGATGGCTTGCCAGAATTGTTCGCGGTTGCTGCAAGACCAGGCATGCAGCGCGGCGTAATCCTGCGCGCCCTGCACTTTGGCGCCATAGCGCTCGGCGACGAATTTTGTAAACGCCGCCAGTTGCGTGGCGGCGACGCGTTGGGGGGAGGGGGTCCACAGCGGTTGATCCATGATGAACTCGCGCGGTTGTGTTGGTTGCGGTGAGTGACTCTATCATTCAGGCCGCATCTGCGGAAACAATATCACATCGCGTATCGATGGCGCATCCGTCAGCAGCATCACCAGCCGGTCAATACCGATGCCCGCACCCGCCGTCGGCGGCAGACCGTATTCGAGGGCACGAATGTAATCAGCGTCGTAGTGCATGGCCTCGTGATCATCGGCGTCTTTTTGTTTAACCTGTTCCTGGAAACGCGCGGCTTGATCCTCGGGATCGTTTAATTCCGAAAAGCCATTGGCGATTTCACGGCCTGCGATAAAGAGCTCAAAGCGTTCGGTGATTTCCGGATTTTTATCGCTGCGGCGCGCCAGCGGCGAGACCTCGGCGGGGTAATCGACGAGGAACGTGGGGTCGTGCAGCTTGGTTTCCACGGTGTTTTCAAACAACGCCAGTTGCAGCGCACCTAGGCCGTCGGTGACGCGCGTTTCGACACCCATGCTCTTGAGCATGGCGGTGATTCTTGCCTTGTCGTTCAGCACCTCATCGCTGATGTCGGGCGCGTATTTGCGGATCGCGGCGGCGATGGTGAGCCGGTCATAGGGCTTGGCGAAATCGATTTCGCGGCCTTGATAAGTGACTTTGGTCTGTCCAGCGGCGGCGGCCGTTTCGCGGATCAGGCGCTCGATGAAATCCATCATGCCGTTGACTTCCATGTAGGCGCAGTAAAACTCCAGCATGGTGAATTCGGGGTTGTGGCGCGTGGACATGCCTTCGTTGCGGAAGTTGCGGTTGATCTCGAACACGCGCTCGAAGCCGCCGACCACCAGCCGCTTCAGATACAACTCTGGCGCGATGCGCAGAAACAACTGCATGTCGAGTGCGTTGTGATGCGTGGCGAACGGCCGCGCCGCTGCGCCGCCGGGAATCGGGTGCATCATCGGCGTTTCGACTTCGAGATAGTGGTCCGCCACCAGCACGTTGCGCACCGCCTGGATAATTTTCGATCGCTTAAGGAAGGTAGCGCGCGTGTCTTCGTTGACGATGAGATCGACGTAGCGCTGGCGGTATTTGATCTCCTGATCAGACAGACCGTGAAATTTTTCCGGCAGGGGGCGTAAAGATTTTGTCAATAAAAACACATACTTACAACGTATCGTAAGTTCGCCGGTTTGGGTTTTAAACAGCGTGCCGCGCACCCCGACGATGTCGCCGATGTCGTAATGTTTGAAGGCATCCTGCGCGTCCTTGCCGGTGTCTTTTTCGGAAACATAAATCTGCATGCGCCCGCTGGTGTCTTGAATGGTGGCGAAGCTGGCCTTGCCCATCACGCGTTTCAACATGATGCGACCGGCTACGGTGGCGCTGACGGATTCTTTTTCAAGCGGCTCGCGCTCGGTGGCGCCGTGTCGAGCTGTTAACTCGCCCGCATGATGTTCTTGCACAAAATCGTTAGGGAAGACGACGCCCTTCGCACGCAGCGCGGTCAGTTTGGCGCGGCGTTCTTCGATGATTTTGTTGGTGTCCTGCTCTGGCGGCTTGTTGGTGTCGTCCATGATTTGCCTCTTAGAAGCTAAATTACCTGTCACTGCGAACACAAATATCCAGCCAACGATTCCCTCCCCTTCAGGGGGAGGGCTAGGGTGGGGGTGGGGTCAAACGATCAGTCATTACCCCACCCCCATCTCAACCTTTCCCCTGAAGGGAAAGGGTTTCGCGCTTAGCTATATTCTGTGCGTTCTGTGGCCGAATGCTTTTTAACGTCTCTTGTTACAACCCCTGCTTCAAACTCGCTTCAATAAACACATCCAGCGCCCCATCCAGCACGCTCTGTGTGTTACCGATTTCGATATTGGTGCGTAAATCCTTGATGCGCGATTGATCCAGCACATACGAGCGTATCTGGTGGCCCCAGCCAATGTCGGTTTTGGAATCTTCCATCGCCTGTTTTTCTTCGTTGCGTTTGCGCAGTTCCAGTTCGAACAGCCGTGATTTCAGCATGGCCATTGCTTCGGCGCGGTTGCGGTGCTGCGAGCGGTCACTCTGACATTGCACGACGATGCCCGACGGAATATGCGTGATGCGCACGGCGGAATCGGTCTTGTTGATGTGCTGACCGCCCGCACCCGAGGCGCGAAAGGTGTCGGTGCGCAAATCCGCCGGGTTGATGTCGATCTGTATCGAGTCATCGACTTCGGGGTAAACAAACACGCTGGCGAAGGAGGTATGTCGCCGGTTGTTGGAGTCAAACGGCGATTTACGCACCAGGCGATGCACGCCGGACTCCGTGCGCAGATGGCCGTAGGCATAATCGCCGCTGACTTTCAGCGAAGCGCTTTTAAGACCGGCGACTTCGCCAGGCGATTCCTCCAGCACTTCGACCTTGAATTTTTTGGTCTCGCAGTAACGCAGGTACATGCGTTCGAGGATGGATGTCCAGTCCTGCGCCTCGGTGCCGCCGGAGCCCGACTGGATGTCGAGAAAACAATTATTGGGGTCCATTTCGCCGGAGAACATGCGGCGAAATTCCATTTCGGCGACGGTGTTTTCCAGGTCTTGCGCGTCTTTGGCCACGGCAAGCAGGGTGGCGTCGTCGGTTTCCTCGCGTGCCATGTCGAACAGCTCTTGCGCGTCACGCAAGCCAGCGGAGAGCGTGGTCAGCGAGTTGACGGTGTATTCGAGCGCCTTACGTTCCTTGCCGAGCTCCTGTGCGCGTTTGCTGTCACCCCAGACAGCGGGGTCTTCGGCCAGCCTTACGACTTCATCCAGACGATTGCGTTTGGTGTCGTAGTCAAAGATACCTCCGCAGCTCCGCCGTGCGTGATTCGATATCGGAGAGCTGCTTGGCGATGGCGTTGATGCGTTCGGCTTCCATGATGCTGTCGATCCTTTGAAAGCGCGATTATAACTGATGGGTCGCGGCAGAGAACGTCAACTTCCACCGCAAAGACGCAAAGGAAACGCAAAGAAAAGCGAAGCACTTTTTTGCGGCGGTTCTTTGCGCTTCCTTTGCGTCTTAGCGGTGAGATGTGAAAGTCGAACTACAAATGCTCCCAATGATCCAGCATCACCTGCGTTGACGTCACGCCGTTATATTCGTTGATGCTGAAACGATAGACCGCGCGGATAGATTCGGGCAGCGGCTCACTGTGGCCAAACAAAATGCCTTCGAAGATTTTGCCATCACGGCGCAGGCGCAGCTTTAAATGCCGTTCACCGACCACGCGCTGTTGCACGATATCGAAGGGATCAAGAAAGCGCGGCTCGGGGAAGCCCTGTCCCCAGATGCCGTCGCGCAGCGCGTGCGCGGATTCGAGCGTGGCGTGCTCCACCGGCAGCGAGCCGTCGGTTTCGATCTCGCGTTCGAGATCCGCGGGCGAGAGCAGGGTGCGTACCACGTCTTCAAACAGTGTGCGGAATTTTTCAAAGTCGCCTTCACGCAGCGTAAGGCCAGCCGCCGCCGCATGACCGCCAAATTTGAGGATCAGTCCCGGCGCGCGCTTCGATACCAGATCCAGCGCATCACGCAGGTGCAGCCCGCGTATCGAGCGCCCCGAGCCCTTGATTTCACCTGTGACGCCGCGCGCGAACGCCACCGCCGGACGATGAAATTTATCCTTGATGCGCGAGGCGACGATGCCGATCACGCCCTGATGCCACTGCGCGTCGTAGAGGCTCAGCGTGTAGCCGCTGGCGTCCGCGGTTTGCTCCAGCGCCGCGAGGGCGGATTCCTGCATGTCGGCTTCTATGGAGCGGCGTTCGCGGTTCAGGGCATCGAGTTCCTGGGCAATCGCCTGCGCGCGTGCGGCGTCATCGGTGATCAGGCATTCGATGCCCAGCGACATATCCGTCAGCCGGCCGGCGGCGTTCAGGCGCGGCCCGACGGCGAAGCCAAGATCGTAAGTGCCCACGCGCGCGGGGTCGCGTGCGGCGACACGCAGCAGCGCCAGAATGCCCGGCTGCGCGCGGCCAGCGCGCAGGCGTTTCAGGCCCTGTGAGACGAGAATGCGGTTGTTTTCATCGAGGCGTACCACATCAGCCACGGTGCCCAGCGCCACCAGATCGAGCAGGTGGGCTAGGTTTGGCAATGGCGACACGCCGCGTTCGCGGAGCTCCGCCCCGGAATTTACGGACGGGCCTCGCTCTCGGAGCTCGGCACGTAGGGCCAGCATCAGATAAAACATCACACCCCCACCGGCCAGATGCTTGCTGGGGAACGTGCAGCCGCGTTGATTGGGATTGATGATGCACCAGGCGTCCGGCAGCGTGTCGCCGGGTAAATGGTGATCGGTGATCAGCACCTTGATGCCGAGGCGGTTGGCTTCGGCCACGCCATCCACGCTGGCAATGCCGTTGTCGACGGTGATGATCACGTCGGGTTGTTTATCGCGTGCGGCGAGTTGCACAATTTCCGGCGTGAGGCCGTAGCCGTATTCGAAGCGATTGGGCACCAGATAATCGATGGATGCGCCCATCGCACGCAGGGCGCGCATGCCGACCGCACACGCCGTGGCACCGTCGGCATCGTAGTCGGCGACGATCAGCAACTTTTTTCGGTCGGCGATGGCGTCGGCCAGCAGCACCGCCATGCGTTGCAGGTTCAGCAGGGAGGCGGGTGCATGCAGCCGATCAAGATCTGTGGCGAGTTGTTGTTCGTTGGCGACGCCGCGCGCGGCATAAATGCGCGCGAGCAGGGGATGCACGCCGGATTGTGTCAGTGCATGTATGGCGCCGGCCTCGGCGGGGCGTATGGTGATGGCGGGCATGGTTATTCGAAGTAGTTGTTGTTACGCCAGAATTTATAGGCGTCACTGCGTTGCATCACAAACTGTTGCGTAGTGGCGTCATTGGAACTTATCAGCGTTATGGCACTCACATGCCGTGACTTTAACGCGGCGGTGAGCGGCGCGAACCAATCGCGTTCGAGCGTGGTCACCGTGGTGCTCCAGGTTTGCAGATCGCCCTGGCGCATGAGCGGGACGAGTAATTCCAACGAGAAAAAATGCGCACTGCCATTCGAGCCACTCAACATTTCCGCCAGCAAACGTGCGGGCGCGTCTTCAATCGGGCAGCCGCAGTGGTTGGCCAGCGCCCGTATGGCGGCATTGCTGCTGTAGACTTTTGCGTAGGGTGCGTGCCCGGCGGGCGGCGCGGTGCCGCCGCCCCACAACCATATGCTGTTGACCGGCGGCAGCCCTTGCGCTTCACGGGCGTCATTGGCCGGATGGGCATGCAGCAGCATCTGTATTTCGGTGAGGATGCGGTGCCAGCGGGCACTATCCTTGCCTTGCGGCAAAAACGTGCGCACATCATGGCCGGTTGCCCTGCCGAGGGGTGCCGTCGTCATCACCGGCGGCGCGTCGCAGCGCAAAAACCAGTGGCCGGGCCGGGCTGCGTGCAGGGTGACATTTTCCTCGCGCAGATGTTCGGCCAGCGTGGCGGCGAAGGCGATGGATTCCGTCGCCGTGATTGCCAGCGCCGCCGGATCGGTAAGCATCAGCGCGTTGCGGCGGGTTTCCAGATGGATGGGCGTGGCGCACAGCCAATAGCCGGTATCGTTCTTCGTGGCGAGGTCTTCGGCGCAAGCGAGCAGTGGCGCGAGCGGCCAATCCTGCTGGCGGGTGACGCCGAAGAGGTTGCACAGGCTCGCATCGTTGTCTTCGCCCTCACGTGCGGTGAACCGGGCACGGGCGAGCAGGGTCTTGAGGTGCGGTGCATCCACCGTACGCCACAACGCAGCGCCGATTTCACTCGGCGGAATCAGGTGCGGTATGTATAGGGTGCATTGCATATTGATAGTGCCAAAACTGGCGCGCGAGTGTAGCACCCGGCGCCAGGCGAATTAAAGTAAACTCCGCGTTTTCCAAAGAACAACAACATTGAATTCCTACGAATTTTTTATCGGCCTGCGCTACACGCGCTCGCGCCAGCGCACGCGCTTTATCTCGGTGATTTCGCTGATCAGCGTGGTGGGCATCGCGCTGGGCATGACGGTGCTGATCACCGTGCTGTCAGTGATGAACGGCTTCCAGAAGGAAGTGCGCACGCGCATGTTGTCCGCCGTGGCGCACGTGCAGATCGCCGGTTCCAACGAGCGGTTGAGCGACTGGAAAAAAATCGCTGACATCGCCAAAACCAATCCGCGCGTGCTGGCTACCGCGCCCTATGTCAACGCGCAGGGCCTGCTCACCAGCGGCAGTCAGGTGCGTGGTGCCTATCTGCGCGGGATTTTGCCGGAGATGGAAGGCACGGTGGACGATCTGTCACGCAGCATGCGGCGCGGCTCGATCGAGGCGCTGCGAGCGGGCGATTTCAGCATTGTGCTGGGCGATTCGCTGGCGCGCGCACTGGGTGTGAATGTCGGCGACAAGGTCGTGCTGGTGGCACCGCAAGGGCAGGTGACGCCCGCAGGCATGTTGCCGCGACTGCGGCAATTCACCGTGGTGGGCACGTTTCACATTGGGCATCACGAAATCGACTCGGGCCTCGCGCTGACGCATCTGGAAGACGCGCAAAAGCTCTACCGTATGGGCGACGAGGTGACCGGCGTGCGGCTGAAACTGGACGATCTGTTCCGTTCCAAGGAAGTGTCGTACGACCTCGCGGGTAAAGTGCCGAGCAACGCGGTGATTTCCGATTGGACGAGTGTGAACGCCAATTACTTTCGCGCGGTGGATATCGAAAAACGCATGATGTCGCTGCTGTTGTTTTTCATCATCGCGATCGCAGCCTTCAACCTGGTGTCGAGCCTGTTCATGGTGGTGAAGGAAAAGCAGCCGGATATCGCTATTCTGCGCACGCTGGGCGCATCACCCGGTGGGGTGATGAAGATATTCATGACACAGGGTATTGTGATCGGTCTGACCGGCGTGATTGTCGGCATTGTGTTTGGCATACTGGGTGCATGGTATGTGGCCGAGATCGTGGGCTTTGTCGAACGCGTGTTCGGCATGCGCTTTCTTGATCCGTCGATTTACCAGATCACCGAACTGCCCTCGGAATTGCGGCCGATGGACGTGGTGGTGACGGCGCTGTTCTCGTTCGTGGTGTCGGCGGTGGCGACGATTTATCCGAGCTGGCGTGCCTCCAGGGTCAACCCGGCGGAGGCTTTACGGTATGAATGAGAGCGTGCTCGCCTGCAAGGGGCTGCGCAAGGTGTTTCAGCAGCCGGGTCTGGCCGAAGTGCCAGTGCTGCTGAACGTGGATTTTGCCGTCGCGCGTGGCGAACGCGTGGCGATCGTGGGCGCTTCGGGTTCCGGCAAGAGCACGCTGCTGCACCTGCTGGGCGGGCTGGATGAGGCCAGCGGCGGCGATATTTTCATCATGGGCAAAAATATCCGCACGCAGAGCGAGGCCGAGCGCGGCATGACGCGCAACCAGTCGCTGGGGTTTGTCTACCAGTTTCATCATCTGCTGCCGGAGTTCACAGCGGTGGAAAACGTGGCGATGCCGTTGCTGATACGCCGTATGCCCAAGGAAGCCGCGTACCAGGCCGCGCGGGATTTACTCAGCGAAGTGGGCCTCTCGCACCGCTTTGAACATACCCCCGGTGAACTCTCGGGCGGCGAGCGTCAGCGCGCGGCATTGGCGCGCGCGCTGGTGACCCGGCCCGCCTGCGTGCTGGCGGATGAACCCACCGGCAATCTGGATCGTCAAAACGCGCAGGCGGTGTTTGATCTGATGCTGGATCTGAACCAATCGCGCGGCACCAGCTTTGTCATTGTCACGCACGATATGGAGATCGCCGCGCGCGCGAATCGCCGCATGCGGCTGATCGATGGGGCGTTGAAAGAAGCCTAATTGGGTTTGCTGTCGTTGATGCTCAGGGTGGCGCTGCGCAGAAGTTCATCAAACAGCGCTTCATCCTCCAGCGCCTGCGTCAGCAAAAAGTGCGGCGCGGATAGTTTGATCAACCGCGGCACAATAATACCGAGCGCGATCACCGCCAGGCCGCCCCACAACCAGCCGGTCAAGGCCAGCGCGACGCCGATGCCCAGCACCGGCAGCGTCATCAGCGGCAACAGCAAGCGCGCGCTGAGCAAGCGTGCGGCTTGCCGGGGATCGAATTCAACCGTAACGCGTCCCGCGCGATACGCAGCGACAAATTCAGTGTGCTTCAAAATAGTCAATAAAAACAATAACTTATTTGTTTTCGTTTCAGCGCTTCGGAAACCCCGCTGCGGCAGGGCAATGATCAGCCATCAGTATTCGACCGGCACCGCTTCCAGGCTGCGCCACATATACCAGGTTGCCACCGAGCGCCACGGTGCCCATGCCGCGCCCACTGTTTGCATTCGCGCGGGCGTGGGCTTGCGACCACGGTTATAGTTTTTGGCGATGGCGTTTTGCAGGCCGAGATCGCCCACCGGAAACACATCCGGCCGTGCCAGATTAAAAATCAGAAACATCTCGGCCGTCCAGCGACCGATGCCCTTGACCTGCACCAGCACATCAACGAGATCATCGTCTTTCATGCGCTTCCATTCGGCTGGCCGCAGCCGTCCGTCGTGAAAATGCGCCGCCAGATCGAGGATGTAGCCGGATTTCTGCCCCGATAAGCCGCAGCCGCGCAGCGCCTCTACGGAGGATGCCGTAATAACCGCAGGCGTCACCGCGCTGTGCGCCGCCACGAAACGCTCCCACACGCTTTGCGCGGCCTTCACCGAAATCTGCTGGCCGACGATGGCGCGCGCCAGCGTCTGAAACGCGTCGCCGCGACTGCCGACGGTGAGTGCGCGGTGTTGCGCGATCAGCTTTTTCAGCACGGGATCGCGTGCGGCGAGTTCGGTGGTGGCAAGCGTCCAATAGCGGGGTTTCATGGCGGGGCTTTCTTGTTGAGACGGGTGAGTTTGCGACGGCGCCATTGCCATAGTACGCCGACGCGCCAGGCCCAATCGGTCAGGCAGTATCCAATGATTGCCAGCAATAGGGCAAGCAGCGGAATGCCCACCAGCAAGGGTTTGCCCACGCTCGTCAGCCAGTGAAACGCGGTGGTTAGCCACACCGTGAAGCTTTGCCCTTCGAGCCCGATGCCGAACGTGGGCAACTCGCCGCCCGTTTGCAGCAACGCGAGTTGTCCGAGCTTGAACGCCAGCCAATACAGCGGCACGATGGTGAAGGGGTTGGAATACAGCGTCACCAGCACCGCCAGCGGCAGATTGACCTTGCATTTGATCGCTAGCAACGCACCCGCCATAAACTGCACCGGATTGCTGCCGGGGATGAGACCTGCGAACATGCCGACTGCCACGCCGCCCGCCACCGCGCGGCGATGCAAATGCCACAGGTTGTGATGGTGCAGCCGATGGCCGAAACGCGCGACATAACGGTTCTCGCGTATGGTTTGATGGCTCGGCAGCACGCGCCGCAGGTACTTTCGTAACATATTGTTTAGTATAGCTTTTTTAGCGACCACCCATCAGGGTGATTGGCCTCTTCCCGGTTCGCCCTGTGCCTTTTTTTATATCCTCCTGTTTGTTGCTGGCGTAGCCTTGTTGCAGCAGCAAGCTGCGCTGCCGCTGCTTTCAGTCGGCGTGATCGTGCTGCCGTTGGCGGGGGCCGCGTTGCTGCTGCGCCAGCGGCGCTGGCCGCGCTTGGCGCTAATCGCCCTGTGCTGTTTCGCGGCGGGATTTTTTTATGCCGCGACGCGTGCCCAGATGCGTCTGGATAACGCACTGCCGCCCGCGTGGGAAGGCCGCGACATTCAGCTGATCGGCGTGGTGGCCAGCCTGCCGCGGCATGACGAGCGCAGCGTGCGCTTCGAACTCGACGTGGAACGTGTGTTGACACGCGATGCGGTTGTGCCCTCGCACATCGCGCTCACCTGGTGGGGCGCGGTGGCCAAGGCGGGGCAGCGTGGCACCACGCCGGACATCAAACCGGGTGAGCGTTGGCAGTTGACCGTGCGTCTGCGGCGTCCGCGCGGCAGCGCCAATCCGCACGGCTTTGGTTACGAAGCTTGGCTGTTTGAACGCGAGGTGCGGGCGACCGGCACGGTACGGCCCAAGAGTGGCAGCCGCCGTATCGATGCCATGGTGCATAAGCCCGCGTACTGGATCGAAGCCACGCGCGAACGTTTGCGTGCGCGCATCCTGCAGGCGCTGCCGGATAAACCGTACGCCGGCGTGCTGGTGGCGCTGGCCATCGGCGATCAGCGCGCGATACCGCCGGATCAGTGGCAGATTTTCACCCGCAGCGGTGTCAATCACCTGATGTCGATTTCCGGCTTGCATGTGACGATGGTGTCGGGGCTGGTGTTTGCGCTGGCGTACGGCTTGTGGCGAAGGAGCGCGCGGCTGGTGTTGCGCTTGCCCGCGCGCAAGGCGGCGGTGGTGGCGGGCTTGCTGGCGGCGTTGATTTACACGCTGCTCGCGGGCTTTGAAGTGCCCGCACAGCGCACACTTTACATGCTCGCGGTGATGGCGGCGGCGCTGTGGATGAATCGTATGGGTTCGGCGCTGGCAGTGGTGACTGCGGCGTTGCTGGTGGTGGTGCTGATTGATCCGTGGGCGGTGCTGGCTGCGGGCTTTTGGCTGTCGTTCGGCGCGGTGGGGGTGATTCTGTATGTGAGCGTCGGACGCTTGAAGCAAGCCGACCGGCCGCACTGGCTCATCACCTGGGCGCAGGTGCAATGGGCGGTGACGCTGGCGTTGATGCCCGCGCTGCTGGCGATGTTTCAGCAGGTGTCGATCATTTCGCCGTTGGCCAATGCGCTGGCGATTCCGCTGGTGAGCCTCGCGGTGGTGCCGCTGACACTCGTGGGTATGCTGTTGCCGTTTGACTGGGTGCTGCAACTCGCGCACGCGGTGATGGCAGCCTGCACGGCGGCGCTGGAATGGATGAGCCAATTACCGGCGGCGGTGTGGCAGCAACATGCGCCGCCGGGCTGGGCCGTTGCGCTCGCCGTGGTGGGCGCGGCGATCCTGCTGCTGCCGCGCGGCGTGCCGTTGCGCTGGACGGGCGCCGCGTGGTTCCTGCCGCTGTTTCTGGCGCTGCCGCCGCCGTTAAACGAAGGCGAATTGCGGCTCACCGTGCTGGATGTCGGCAACGGCCTCGCGGTGGTGGCGCGCACACGCCATCACACGCTGCTGTTCGACACCGGCTCCGCGTATGGTCCGCACACCGATGCGGGCAATCGCATGATCGTGCCGTATTTGCGCGCGGCGGGCGTCAAGGCGCTGGACGTGTTGATCGTCAGCCACGACGATCTGGATCACTACGGCGGCGCGTCGTCGGTGTTGCAGGCGATGCCCGTGGCACAGTTGCTGACCTCCGTGCCCGATCTCGATCCGCTGCGTTTCGAGGTGGAAAAATCCGCGCGCTGTGTCGCCGGGCAGGACTGGGAATGGGACGGCGTGCGTTTTGACCTGCTGCACCCCACCGGCGAAAGTTACGCGGATGCCTCGATCAAGGACAACAACCGCAGTTGCGTGCTGCGCATCGCCGCCGGCAAACACGTGGCGCTGATTCCCGCCGACATCGAAGCGCGTGCGGAGCAGCAGTTGCTCGCGTCGTCGCCGGAAAAGTTACGCGCACAGGTGCTGGTGGCGCCGCATCACGGCAGCAAAACCTCGTCGATTCCGGCATTCGTGCGCGCCGTTGATCCGCGCATCGTGATTTATCCGGTGGGCTATCGCAACCGCTTCGGCCGTCCGCATGTCGATGTCGAAGAACGCTATCTGCGGCAGGGCAGCCATGTGTATCGCTCCGATCGTGATGGCGCGGTGACGGTTAATTTGGGCGTGGCGGAAACAATACGGGTTACGCCGTATCGTTCGACTTACCGGCGGTATTGGCAGACTGCGATGGAGAATGACGCTGTGCCTGATCCCGATGATTTGTAATTGCGATTTATAATCAGCCCATGAACTCACTCACGAAAAACCCCCACATCCTCATCGCCGGCGGCGGCATCGGCGGCCTGACCGCAGCACTCGCGTTGCTCAAACGCGGCTTTGACGTCGATGTCTACGAGCAGGCCTCCGAATTGCGCGAGGTTGGCGCGGGCGTGCAGTTAAGCGCCAATGGCGTGCGTGTGCTGCATGAACTGGGCGTGTTGCCCGCGCTGCAGGCACTGGCTTGCGAGGCTGAGGGCAAGGAAATCCGCTTGTGGAACAGCGGGCAGGCGTGGAAGCTTTTCGAGGTGGGGTTGGAGTCGGTGGAAAAATACGGCTTCGGGCACTATCTGACGTATCGCCCCGATCTGCTGGCGGTGCTGGCCGAGGGTGTGCGGCGCGAGAAGGCGGATGCGATTCATTTGAATGCGCGTTGCACGGGGTTTGAGCAATCGGCCCATGGTACTCATGGCGTCACGCTGCACTATGAAAGCGGCGGCGCGAATCATGCGGCCACGGGCGATGGCTTGATCGGCGCGGATGGCGTGCACTCGCGCATCCGCCATGGGCTGTTCGGCGATGATAAGCCGGAGTACACCGGCATGCTGTCGTGGCGCGGCGTGATTCCGATGGAAAAACTGCCTGCGCGCATGCGCCGCATGATCGGCACCAACTGGGTGGGGCCGGGTGGGCATGTGGTGCATTACCCGGTGCATCGCGGCGAGTACATGAATTTCAACGGTATCGTCGAAGTCGATGGCTGGCAGGTGGAATCGTGGAGCGCCAAGGGCACGCACGCGGAATGCCATGCCTGCTTCAACGGCTGGAACGACGATATCCACGGCATGATCGACAACTTTGCCACGCCGTACAAATGGGCGCTGTTCGCGCGCGAGCCGCTGACGCAATGGAGTGTTGGGCGCGTGACGCTGTTGGGTGATGCCTGCCACTCGATGTTGCCGATGCTGGCGCAGGGCGCGGTGATGTCGCTGGAGGATGGCTACATCGTGGGCCGCGCGCTGGATGCGGCTGGCGGTGATGTCGTGCAGGGTTGGCAGCGGTATCAGCAGGCGCGCATGGAGCGCACCACGAAAGTCGTTGTTGGTTCGGCGGAAAATGGCAAACGGTTTCAGAGCCGCACGTTGGGTAACGCTGCCGAGGCCGAGGCGTATGTGAACCGCGAGTGGACGCCCGAAAAGGTGCGCGCACGTTATGGCTGGCTGTTCAGCTATGACGTGACGGCGGTGGCGGTATAAATAAAATACTCAATAAAAACAATTAGTTACGTTGAATCATTTTGGTCAAAGCCACGCCTCTCAAGCGGGTTACGCCTGACCACGCGGCGACGCCGACGTGGCTGGCCGGCGTTGCCGCGCGCGAATCGCCCGCCGCCGCACAAACCTTGCGCGAGGTGCTTGCCTACGTCACGCCGCTTTATGCAGACCACACGTTGCCGCATGGCGAACCGGTGTTCGCGCATGTGCTGGGCGCGGCACCGCTGCTCGATGAATTACATCTGGGGCACGAGGCGGTAGCTGCCGCGTTGCTGTGGCCTGCGCTGACGCTGGACGCGGGCGCGGCACGCCGCGTGCGCGATAAATTCGGCGCGGCCATTGCCGAACTCGCCGAGGGCGTGTTGCGCATGAATGCCCTGGGTGCCGTGTCGCGGCGCGGTACGGCGGCACAATCGGCGGAGGCGCAGGCTGCGCAACTGGAAGCGCTGCGCAAGATGCTGCTGGCGATGGTGCAGGACGTGCGCGTGGTGTTGATCAAGCTGGCCGATCACACGCAGGATCTGCGTTACGCGGTAAAAAGCAGCGATGCCACGGCACGCAGCAACACCGCGCAACTCACGCGCGATATTTTCGCGCCGCTGGCGAATCGTCTGGGCGTGTGGCAGTTGAAGTGGGCGCTGGAAGACCTCGCGTTTCACATCCTCGAGCCGGAGGCCTACAAGGACATTGCGCGCCTGCTTGACGATAAGCGCGTCAATCGCGAAGGCTATATCGACAACGTGATGGCGCTGCTCAAGGCCGAACTCACGCGCGCCGGCATCAAGGCCGAAGTGATGGGCCGCCCCAAGCACATCACCAGCATTCATAACAAAATGCAGCGCAAGGGCATGGATTTCGAGGCGCTCTACGACGTGCGTGCGGTGCGCGTGCTGGTGGATGACGTGAAGGATTGCTACGCCGCGCTCGGTCTCACGCATCAACTGTGGTCGCCGATTCCGAAGGAGTTCGACGATTACATCGCCAAGCCCAAGGGTAACAACTACCGTTCGCTGCACACGGCGGTGATCGGGCCGCAGGGCAAGTCGGTTGAAGTGCAGATACGCACGCACGAAATGCATCGCGGTTCCGAGCTCGGCGTGGCCGCGCACTGGCGCTACAAGGAAGGTGGCGGGCGGCAGAAAAGTGAGAAGGATTACGGCGAAAAAATTGCCTGGTTGCGGCAGGTGCTTGACTGGAAAGACGAGGTCAAGGAGACAGGCGACGTTGCCGATAGCCAACTGACACAGCACTTTCGCACCGGCCTCTTCGACGACACCATTTATGTGTTTACGCCGCAGGGCAAGGTGGTCGATTTGCCGCAGGGTTCGACGCCGGTGGATTTTGCCTATCACGTGCATACCGGGCTGGGGCATCGCTGCCGTGGCGCGAAAGTCGATGGCGTGATGGCACCGCTGAACACCGTGCTGCGCAATGGCCAGCAGGTGGAAATCACCGCTGCTGCGGCACATGACAAGGCCGGCCCCAGCCGCGACTGGCTCAATCCGCAATTGGGCTTCATCAAAAGTGCGAGTGCGCGCAGCCGCGTGCGGCAATGGTTTAACCGTCTGAACTTTGATGCCGACGTGGCGCAAGGCCGCGCCCAGCTTGAAAAGGAGTTGCAGCGCAACGGACTTACCGCGTTGAATCTCGATAAGCTGGCCGAGGAGCAGGGCTACGACAAGCTCAACGATTTTTTGGCCGACATCGGACGCGGCGACGTGGGGCCGAAGCGTTTGCAGGATGCGATAAAGCCACCGCCCGCCGCGCCGCTGGTTGAAGCTGCGCCCGTGCCGCGCAAGCCGCGTGCCCATAACCAGGGCGGCGTGCTGGTGGTGGGCGTCGACAAACTGCTCACCGTGCCGGCGAAATGCTGCAAGCCCGCGCCACCGGAGCCGATCATCGGCTTCGTTTCGCGCGGACGCGGCGTGACGGTGCATCGCGCGAGCTGTGCGAACGTCAAGCGCCTGGCTACCGAACGTATTGTCGCGGCGGAGTGGGGCGCGGCCAGTGGCGCGACCTTCCCGGTGGAAATCGAAATCGAAGCGTTGGACCGCACCGGCTTGCTGCGCGACATCAGCGAAGTGTTCACGCGCGAACGCGCCAACGTGACGGCGACCAATACGCTAACGCGTGACATGCTGGCGCGCATGCGGTTCACGATAGAGATTGCGAATCTGGCGCAATTGCAGCGCGTGCTGGCGATGGTGCGGGATGTGAAGGGGGTTATGCGGGCGGCTCGACGGTAGGGTGCGTTGTGTTGTAGCGCTGTGATGTATAGGCAGTGTCGTCAAAAATAATGCAATAAAAACAACTACTTACGATCATATCTTGTAGGGCGCAATGCCATTGCGCCGGTTGGGCTACGGCTGGCGCAATGGGACAAGGGAACACTCGAAGCGAAGCATTGCGCCCTTCGAATCGTGTCGTACTTGCTGTGCGGTCAATTCAAAAGCAAGCAGCGGAGTGTTTGCGTTCGCTGTGCGCGGTACATTCCCGCCATCGGCAAATGACTATGAGGCGGGCGATGAAAACTCCGGTTAATTCCGCGCAGCGGGCGGCAGCGGTGCAGCGTGATCCGCGCTGGCGTGCCGTGGCCGGGCGCGATGCTGCCGCCGACGGCAAGTTTTACTACGCGGTGTCGACTACCGGTGTGTATTGTCGGCCCTCGTGCGCGGCGCGTCTTGCGCGCCCGGAGCATGTGAGCTTTCACGCAAGTCACGCAGATGCCGAGCGTGCAGGATTTCGTCCGTGCAAGCGTTGCAGGCCGAATGATCCGTCGTTGCAGGATGCGCACGCGGCGACCGTGGCACGTATTTGCGGGCACATCGAAACAGCGCAACACATGCCCAGCCTGGTAGACCTGGCGCGGCTGGCGGGCATGAGCGTTTACCATTTTCATCGCGTGTTCAAAACTGTAACCGGCGTGACGCCCAAGGCGTACGCGGCAGCGCATCGCGCAAAACGGATGCGCGGCGTACTTCTGCGTGGCGGCAAGGTGACGGATGCCATTTTTGAAGCGGGTTACAACGCCGCCAGCCGCTTCTACGAAAAATCGCACGCCTTGCTGGGCATGACGCCCACGGCATATCGCGCGGGCGGCGCAGACACCGACATACGCTACGCCATCGGCACCTGTACGTTGGGGTCGATTCTGGTTGCGGCGAGCACGCGCGGCGTGTGTGCGCTATGGCTGGGTAACAACGCGGATGCGTTGGCGCGAGACTTACATGCCCGCTTTCCGCGAGCGCGGTTGGCTGCAGGCGATCGAAAATTCTCGCAATGGGTGGCACGCGCCGTGAGCTTGGTGGATGTGCCCACACGCGGCGCGAATTTGCCGCTGGATGTGCGCGGCACCGCGTTTCAGCAGCGCGTATGGCAGGCGTTGCAAAAAATTCCGCCGGGGGCCACCGCGACCTACACGCAAATCGCCCAACGCATCGGCCAGCCGAACGCCGTGCGCGCGGTGGCGAGTGCATGTGCGGCGAATCCGCTCGCGGTGGCGATACCCTGTCATCGCGCGGTACGCGTGGATGGCGGGTTGGCGGGGTATCGTTGGGGCGTGGCGCGTAAGCGGGCGTTACTTAAGCGGGAGGAAGGTTCGTGAGACAGAACTCCGATGGTTCGGCGGGTTTTGATGTTATTTTTTAAGTATTTGATTTTAAACAACTTTTTATCCCGTCTCCGCCAGTGACATCACTGTCGTTGTTTGAGGATTCCGCCGCGCTGAATTCCGGCAGCGTGCCACTGATGGCGGGTGCTGTGCTGTTGCGCGGGTATGCGCTGCGGCACCTGGCGCTATTGCTATCCGAGTTGGCGCAGGTGACCGCTGTGGCACCGTACCGGCACATGGTTACCCCCGGCGGCTATCGCATGTCGGTGTCGATGAGCAATTGTGGCGCGGCGGGTTGGGTCACTGATCGCAGCGGTTATCGCTATGACGCGTGCGATCCGTTGAGCGGCAAGCCGTGGCCCGCCATGCCTATTTGTTTTGGCAAACTGGCCACCGACGCCGCGGCAGAGGCGGGCTACAGCAGTTTTATCCCCGATGCCTGTTTGATCAACGGCTATGCACCCGGCGCACGCATGTCGTTGCATCAGGATAAAAACGAACGCGACTTTGATGCGCCGATAGTTTCCGTGTCGCTCGGGCTGCCTGCGGTGTTTTTATGGGGCGGATCGGCGCGTAGCGATCGCCCGATGCGCGTGCCGCTGGTGCACGGCGACGTGGTGGTGTGGGGCGGGCCAGCGCGATTGCGTTATCACGGGGTGATGCCACTGAAGGCGGGTGAACACGCGGTGTTGGGTCGGCTGCGGGTGAATCTGACGTTTCGCAAGGCTTTGTAGTGACGGCGGAGCACGCGTTGTATTTACGAGCGCTCGAATGTGCGCAACTCATCCACCGTGTTGATATTGCTGAACGCCTCGGCCTCGTCATCAAACCGCACGTCGGCGACTTTGAGTGCGGCGTACCACGCATCGATTTTGCGTCCGCCGCCTTGCAGAAATGCCGTCAATCCCGGCAGCACCGATTTGCGCGTGAGGCAGAACACCGGATGCGGCTGATCGCCCGTGCGCGCGACGGCGAGTTCAGCCTGTTGTTCGTCCAGCGCGGCGTATAAACGCGCGATCAAATCTAGCGGCAGGAAGGGCGAGTCGCAAGGCACGGTGGCGACCAGTGCATGTTTTGCCGCTGTAAGACCGCGATGTAAACCGGCCAGCGGGCCTGCGTAGCCGCCGATGTCATCGGCAACCACGGTATAGCCAAGTGTTTGATATTGTTCAATATTTTGATTGGCATTGATCAGCACTTCATCGACCTGCGGGGTGTAACGCTCCAGCACCCATTGCACCATCGGTTTGCCGCGCAGTGCTTGCAAGCCTTTGTCGACGCTGCCCATACGGCGGCCCTGGCCGCCAGCGAGGATGATGCCGGTGATGGGCTGGCGGTTCATAGCGGTGGTTCCCGTAATGCGCTGCGCTCCTTACGGACTACGGTATTTTTTGTGCCGAATATCATGGGCTACGTTTTACTGAAGCGTTGTTTGCCGGTGAACAGCAAATAGTGCTTGTTGACCGCGCGCCCGATCATGGTGATGCCGGTTTTGACGGCGATGTCGTGACCCATTTGCGTGAGACCCGAGCGGGACACCAGAAATGGGATCTGCATTTGCGCGGCCTTGATCACCATCTCGGAGGTCAGCCGGCCGGTGGTGTAAAAAATCTTGTCGGAGCCGTCGATGCCGTCGAGCCACATTTTGCCGGCGATGGCGTCCACCGCGTTGTGGCGGCCCACGTCTTCGATGAACAGCAGTATTTCACCGCTCGCATTCGCCAGCGCGCAGCCGTGCACGGCACCGGCGCTTTTGTAAATGGTTTCGTGGCGGCGCACGTTGTCGAGCAGGGCATAAAGCGTTGCTTCGCTCAACGCGACATCGTTACGCAACTGGATGGCGTCGATTTCATCCATCAGATTGCCGAACATGGTGCCTTGCCCGCAGCCGGTGGTGACGGTGTGCTTTTGCATTTTTTCGTCGAGGTTCAGCAGCGCGGTGCGCGTGGTGATGGCCACGGCATCGGTGTCCCAATCGACTTGCACCTCGGCGATTTCGTCGATACTGCGTACCAGCCGCTGGTTGCGCAGATAGCCGAGCGCGAGGGCTTCGGGGGCTTGGCCGAGCGTCATCAGCGTAACGATTTCGCGCTTGTCGATATAGAGTGTGAGCGGATGTTCGCCCGCGATGGGCGTGGCGATGCGCTCGCCGTGTTCGTTGATGGCCTCGACTTCGGTGGTGAGGGGGCGGGTGGCTTGGGTTATTCTTGGATGGGACACGCTGTTTGTACGGCGTGAACGGGTGAACGGGTGAACGGGTGAACGGGTGAACCGCAGTATGCAGTTACTCGTTCACTCGTTCACTTGTTCACCCGTTCACGCCCTACCCCCCAATGTACGACATCTCAATCTTCTCCAACTTAACCGTTTTCTCGGAACGAATCTCCGAATAACGATCCGCCCGTTTGCTCCACACACCACGGATAAAAGTATCCAGATCGCCATCGCTGGCGCCATTGCGCAGCAGCGTGCGCAGATCGTGGCCGCTGGTGGCGAACAGGCAGGTGTAGAGCTTGCCTTCAGTGGAGATGCGCGCGCGCGTGCAATCTTTGCAAAACGCTTGCGTGACCGAGGCGATGACGCCGATTTCGCCGCCGCCGTCTTTGTAACGCCAGCGTTCGGCGACTTCACCGGTGTAGTTGGGGTTCGCCGGTTCGAGCGGCATGTCCTGGTTGATCATTTCGACGATTTCGCGTGCGGTGACCACGTCGTCCAGGCGCCAGCCGTTGGTGTGGCCGACATCCATGAATTCGATAAAGCGCAGGATGTGGCCTTGCTGTTTGAAGTAACGCGCCATCGGCACGATGCTGTGTTCGTTGACGCCGCGCTTGACGACCATGTTGATTTTTATTGGCGTGAGGCCCGCTGCGGCGGCGGCATCGATGCCTTCAAGCACTTTTGCCACCGGAAAATCGACGTCGTTCATCGCCATGAACACTTTATCGTCGAGCGAATCCAGACTTACA
>CAMBGJ010000059.1 GCA_945865805.1 Bordetella parapertussis | reverse complement strand
CAGGGGCAACTGGCTCTACGGGTGCCGCGGGGATTGCCGGTGTTGCTGGCTCAGTCGGTGCAACCGGGCCACAAGGCCCAACAGGTTTGACCGGATTGACGGGCGCTCAAGGTGCGACTGGCACAGCAGGCGCCGCAGGAAGCCAGGGTGTTCAGGGTTTGACTGGCGCAACCGGCCCAGGTGGCCCCATTGGAAACACCGGAGCGACTGGCCCCGGTGGCCCGACAGGCAACACCGGAATCCAAGGCCCAATCGGGAACACTGGCGCAACAGGAACTACCGGGTCTGCCGGAGCCACTGGCTCTACCGGAAGCCAAGGCCCACAGGGGCCAGCGGGTGGCACCGGCAGTACCGGCGCTACCGGGCCAGCAGGCCCAACAACAGGCAACCTTCCTGCAACTGGCAGCACAGGCAACTGGAATACAGACTTTCAGAATACTGGCGTTTCAACTTCGCGCTTTCACGGCGACACGGCTGGCAACACAGGCAACCCCGGCGCGACTTGGTGGTTCCACGAGAGTATGCGGCACTCAAATTCCTCTAATTACTGGGGAACGCAGGTCGCTTGGGGATGGGAAGATAACGCAAAAAAATTAGCACAGAGGAATGTTCAGTCGGGTAATTTTAGTGGTTGGGTTTATTACCTGCACTCAGGGAACTTCACCAACTACGCCGCCCCAGCAGTGCACAGCCATGACTACGCCACGCACCGAGGCGAGGGTAACTATCCCTTTAGTTCGGGCCTACTAAGGAGAACCCGTTTGGGCATGACGGAGTGACGGTCGACGCCGGCCAACCCGCTACGGCCTGTACCGTATTGACGCACCAGTCTTCCATCCCCTTGAAATCCTGCACGAGCGTGCCGCCGTTCGGGCACTTCATACAAGAACGGTCACCGGAATTTCCATTATTCCTGATCATATGATCAGGCCATCGCACCATCGCGAGGCTTGGCACTCGGCGTTGGTAGCACACCCCTCTTCAAGCAGACCTCACAGGGCAGACGACACATGTATTGACCTGAAATGCCTACACAGCGCCTACACGAACGTACAAAAGAAAAATGACCTACACGAATTAACATGTACGTCATTGATAATACTGGTAGGCGGTGCGAGATTCGAACTCGCGACCAACGGATTAAAAGTCCGCTGCTCTACCGGCTGAGCTAACCGCCCTCAAAAAGGGGCGAATTTTACCGTTCATGGGGGTGTGGGTCAACCTTAATAGCGGCTATTTGCAGTGCCGCGCGGCAATTACGATGGTTTGCCGCTAGGTTTCGCGCATCATGCGCCAGTATTGGTATTTCATTGTGGCGACCGCTCCTGCGACGATGGCCACGAAAGTCAGCATGGAGCCAACCGCTAACGTGGATATGCCGGTGATCGCCTGCCCTACGGTGCAGCCCATCGCCAGCACGCCGCCTACGCCCATCAGCGTGCCGCCGATGGCGTGATTGACGAAATCGGCGGGCGAGGCAAACCACTCGATGCGAAAGGTTTTGCTGACCACGGCGTAAATGAACGAGCCGATGATCACGCCTGCCAGCGCCATCACGCCAAAATTGACCAGTGACAGTTTCGTGGGATCGAGCAGGTAGCGCGCGGTGTCTCCCATGGGGCTGATGAAGGTGAAGGACTGCACCTGCACGCGGCTGGGGATGTCGGTGGCCATCTCGGCGTAATCCTTCCACGATTGCCCCAGCGGGCCGCCAGTGAGGTACCAGCCCGCCACGACGGCAAGGCCGACCACCACGCCGCTCAGGATGTTGTCGAAGCTCGTGCGAAAATCTTTTGATTTGAAGACGAATACCAACATGCCCAACGCGAACATCAACGCCACGGCGATATTGTTGTTTTTCGACGGTGCCTGGCCGAGCAGCCCGGCGAGCACGTCACCCGCGTGTTGCGTCGGCATGCCGCGCTGCGCAAGGTTGATGGTGGCGGCTTGCAGCCACGGCAAAAACGCTTTTTCGTAGAGCGACGACCACAACATCAGGTAGGCGGCGATCATGCCTACCAACAATACGGTGAGCGATTTCAGATTGCCGCTGCCCACGCGCACCAGCATTTTGTTGCCACAACCGCTGGCCAGCACCATGCCAACGCCGAACAGCAGCCCGCCCAGCACATAGCGCGGCCAGGCAAAATTCGCCGTGCGATAGGGCGGAAAGGTTTCCGCGGAAAGATGGATCGTGCCCGTGAACTCCAGCGCGATCACGCCGAGTAGCGCCACCGCCATCGAGCATACCCAGGCGCGCATGCGCCCGGTGTCACCGATGTTCAGCCAATCGGACACCGCGCCCATGGTGCAAAAATGCGTTTTGTTGACCACCGCGCCCATGATCACGGCGATGATGAACACGCTGGCGAGCACTTGATGATGAACGGTAAATGACATGACTCAGGCGCCGGATAGACTGTTGGTAGTATATCGTAAATATTTGTTTTTATTGAATATTTTAATAATACCGTGTCGGATCAACAATACCCGCCTGCTCGAAGCCCGTGCGGCGCAGCCGACAGGCGTCGCACTGCCTGCAGGCGCGGCCATCATCGGCGGCCTGATAACAGGAAACCGTCATCGCGTAATCGACACCCAGCGCCACGCCTTGGCGGATGATCTCGGCCTTGGACAGCGCGATGATCGGCGTGTGTATCGTCAACCGCTGGCCTTCCACCGCCGCCCGCGTTGCCAGATTCGCCATGGTCTCGTACGCCTTGACGTAATCGGGGCGGCAATCCGGGTAGCCGGAATAATCGACGGCGTTGGCACCGAAAAAAATGTCATTGGCGCCGCAAACCTCGGCATTCGCCAGCGCGAACGACAGCAGGATGGTGTTGCGCGCGGGCACGTAGGTGACAGGTATACCGGGCGCGATGCCACTGGTCGGCACCGCGATATTCGCATCTGTCAGCGCCGAGCCGCCAAAGCCGCCGAGATCGATTTTCACCACGCGGTGATGTGCTGCGTCCAGAGCCTGAGCGACACGCGCCGCCGCGACGAGCTCTGCGCGATGGCGCTGGCCGTAATCCATCGACAGGCAATGACACCGGTAGCCCTGCTTGCGTGCAAGAGCCAGTACGGTGGCGGAATCGAGTCCGCCGGAAAGCAGGACAACTGCGGTTTTCATGCGAAGGGGCGCGCGGCGTGACGCCGTACGAAAATTTCTGACGGAAAGATTGTACTACTTGAGCGTCGCCAGCCTGCGCTTGGCCTTGTCAGCGGCCTCGGAGCCGGGATACCGTTGCACCAGCCCATCCATGGTCTTGCGCGCGTTGGCGCTTTCGCCGAGCTCGGCTTGCGCGCTAGCGATGTTGAGCATGGCGTCGGGCGCGGAAGCGCTATCAGGGTAGGCGGCGATCAGCCTCTGCTGGCTGGCAACAGCGTTTTTGTAATCGCGCAGATTGAAATACGAATCGCCGATCCAGTATTGTGCGCGGTGCGCGAGACTGCTTTTGGGATATTGCCCGAGGAACGACTGAAACGAGGTGATCGCGCCTTTGTAATTGCCGATACGGCGTTGCTGCTGCGCGGCCTCATACACGCGGGTTTCGTCGGCGGAGGCCGCAACCACAGGCGCTGATCCAGCGGGCGGTGACGCCGCAGCGCCAGGCGGCGGTGCGTCGGCAGGCACCGCACCGACCGGCGGTACGGCAGGCTCGAGCCGCCGCAAACGCGCATCGACATCAACATACATATCACGCTGCCGCTTGGCATTGCTTTCAAGGCCGTTGTTCACCACCTCGATCTGACCGCGCAGGGTTTCAATCTCGCGCTTGAGCAATTCGATCTGGCTCACCAGCTCGAGCATGGATTGTTGCGCGTTTTGCGTGCCGCGCAGGGCTTCTTCGATTTTGCCCAGGCGACCGGCCAGGGCGTCCGTGTGGATTTTGTATTCGTCCAGGCGCTTGGCCTGATCGGCGACACCCTTGCGCGCTACGTCGTCGTCGAACATGCCGGCGTGCGCGGGAGCGAGCGCCGCAAACCACAGCGCCGCCGCCAGCATCAACCGTCCGCACACGCTTTTACGCCTCACCGGTGACCCTTCACGCGCTAGTCGGTTTGATAGACAATTTCCGCACGGCGGTTTTCGGTGAACGCCGCTTCGGTGCGGCCTTCGACGCGCGGTTTTTCCATGCCGAAACTCACGGTTTCCACGCGTGCGCCTTCCGCGCCCAGCACGGACATCATTTGTTTCACCGCGTCGGCACGGCGCTGGCCCAGCGCGAGATTGTATTCACGCCCGCCGCGCTCGTCCGTGTTGCCCTGAATGATCATCTTGGCCTTCGCATCCTGTGACAGGTATTTTGCGTGCGCGGCCACCAGCGGGCGGAATTCCTCTTTCACCAGATTGCTGTCGTAATCAAAATAGATGACGCGCTTGGAGAGTATGTTTTTCGGGTCTTTCAGCGAGGCCGGGCCGGTTAACTGCGTGGGCGGCTCGATTTTCGCGGGAGCAATGGGTTGTTGCGTCACGGCGATGGGGGCTTGCGTGGCGGGTTGTTTGGGTACTGGCCGTTCTACGCTATCGACCACCGGCGCAGGTTCCTGTTCCTTGGTGGGCGTGCTGCTGCACGCGGCCATCATCATGCTCAACACTACTACCGCGAATCCCGGCAAAAATTTACGCACGTTCAATCTCCTCATGTTGTTGTCGGGGAACCTGAGCTTACCGGCTGTTTACTTACTGACAATCGGGCCCCACGCGGGTTCCCGAATATCCCCTGAACTTTCTGTAAATCGTTGCTTCACCCGGCCATCGCTGGAGACCGCAGCTAATATACCACGCCCCCCAACCTCGCTGGCATAGAGGATCATGCGCCCATTGGGCGAAAAAACCGGCGACTGATCGGTAGCGCCTTCGGTCAACACCTGCAACTGGCGCGACAGCAAATCCTGCACCGCCACGCTGAAACGCCCGCCGCAACGATGGATATACGTTAACGTTTTGCCGTCGGGGCTGTGGCGCGCGGACATGTTGTACGAGCCCTCAAACGTTACCCGTTGCACCGCACCGCCGTTCACCGGGATACGGTAAATTTGCGGCGTGCCGCCACGGTCAGAGGTGAACATGATGGCGCTGCCATCCGGTGAAAAATTCGGTTCGGTGTCGATGGAAGCGCTGGCCGCCAGCCGCACCGGCTGCCCACTGCCGTCGGCGTTGATCAGATTCATTTGCGAACCGCCGTCGCGCGACAGCACCACCGCCAGCCGCCGCCCATCGGGCGACCATGCCGGTGCGCTGTTGCTGCCGAAGAAATTCGCCACGGCGGTGCGCGCGCCCGTGGCGACAGATTGCACATACACCACCGGCTTTTTCTGCTCGAACGACACATACGCCAGCCGCGAACCATCCGGCGACCACTTGGGTGAAATGATCGGCTCGTTCGATGCGAGTATGGTCTGCGGCGCAAAACCATCGGCATCGGCCACCTGCAATTCAAAACGCTTGCCGGGACGGCGCACCACATAGGCGATACGCGTGGCAAACGCGCCCGGCTCGCCGGCAAGTTTTTCGTAGATGGCATCGGCAATCTTGTGCGCGGTCAAGCGCAGTTGCCCGGCGGACGCCATATACGACAAGCCTGCGAGCTGCGTCTGCTGCGTGGCATCCATCAAACGAAAGCGTATTTCGTAACGGCCATCCGCCGCTGCGGCGATGCTGCCGATCACCACGGCATCGGCACCACGTCCGCGCCACTGCGCGTAATCCACCTGCTCCGGTTCATGCTGCGGTTTGGTGCCCGCGGTCTCAATCATTCTAAACAAGCCGCTGCGCGCCAGATCGGCGGCGATCACCGGCGAGAGCGGCTGCTTAAGGCCGGATTCATCACGAAACGGCGCGATCGCGAGCTGAAACTGTTTGACACTACCGGCGTTGGCGTAATTGCACGGGTAGTCGGACGCCGACAAGGGCGGCGGATTTTGCGTGGCACCGCCGCCGATCACTTCGATGCGTATTTGCGCTTGCGCCGCAGAGATACAAAAAAATGTCAATAAAAACAAATAGTTACAAATTTTATGCATATGCGCGGCTCGATTCGGATGCGGTTGTGACTCTGCGGATTTTTTCAAGTTCAACTTTTCTGTCAGTGCCTGTGATCAGCCTCGCCGGTCATCAACCTCTGGGCCGGAACACCATCGGAAATTGTCTGAAGTACTGCTGAAATGACTCGCCACTCGGCACATCAAACGGCTGCGCCTGGCGTATGGCGCGTTCAACAGCGGCATCGTACGCCGGATTGCCGCTGCTTTTGCGTAACGTCACGTTCAACAATTCACCGCCCGGCAAGAGCGACACCACAAACTCGGCCTCGGGGTTCCCCTGAAGGTCGGGCGGCAGCGCCACGCGAGCATAGACCTTGCCGCGTATACCGCTGATGTATTTTTGATTTTCACGCGCGGCAGCAGACGCTTTCGCTGCACGTTCGGCGGCCAGGGCTTTTTCCGCAGCGGCTTTCTCTGCGGTATCCCTGGCAACGGCTTCTTTCTCCGCGTCGAGTTTACGCTCGCGCTCGCGCCTGGCGCTATCGTCTTCGCGCTTCTTTGGCTCTACCTTGGGCTCGGGCTTCGGCTCGGGCTTGGGTTCGATTTTCGGTTCGGCCTTTTTTTTCTTTTCTTTGTCTTTGTCGCGCAACGCGATATCGGGCTTGGGCGCGGGCACGGGCACTACTTTGGGCACCGGCGGTGGCGGTGTCACTTTAGGCGCGGGCGGCGGCGGACGCTCGGGCGACATGACGGGATCGAGCTTCGGCTGCGGCAGCGCCGGCAACTGGCTCCACAACTCCGCCATCACCGGAGCCTCGGGCTTTTTCTGCCACGACACGCCAAACACCAGCAGCACGATAAACGCCGCGTGCATGACAATCGCCAGCGCGCGCGCCTTGCCCTTGTCGCCATGCAGGGTGTTCACCGCACGCAGGCTGTCCATCTCGGGCGCGTTCATCGCAACGCTCATCGTGCGGCTCAGCCTCCGCGCGGCTTGGCCAGCAAGCCGACTTTCTTGACCTGATTCTGTTGCAGCGTATCCATCACCTCGAGCACGGCTTCGTAGCGCACATCTTTATCCGCTGCGATTACCACCGCCTGCTCCGGGTTGGCCTTTTGCTTTTCGCGGATCGCTTTTACCAGTTCGCCGCGCGTGACTTTGGTTTCCGTCGCGCCCAGCGCACGATCACGCAGCCAGAGTGATTTATCACTGCGAATCGATACCTCCAGCGGCTGCGTGGGCGGCGCCGAGGTTTTACCCACTTGCGGCAGTTCAATCTGCCCCGGATTCACCAGCGGCGCGGTCACCATGAATATCACCAGCAGCACCAGCATCACGTCGATATACGGCACCACGTTGATCTGGTTCATCAACTTGTGGCCGCTGCGTTTGTTATCGGTGATCATGGCGCTGGTTCCCTTCAGTTCGCTTGGCGTTGGAGAATATTGGAGAACTCCTCCATAAACGAATCGTAGCGAATCGCCAGCCGATTCACGTCGCCAGCAAAGCGGTTGTACGCCACCACCGCCGGTATCGCCGCGAACAGGCCCATCGCGGTGGCCACCAGCGCCTCGGCAATGCCGGGGGCGACTGCGGCCAGCGTCGCCTGCGCCACGTTCGACAGCCCGCGAAACGAATTCATGATGCCCCACACCGTGCCGAACAAGCCCACATACGGGCTGACCGACCCCACCGAGGCGAGAAACGACAAGTGCGATTCCAGTTCATCCATCTCGCGCTGATAGGTTGCGCGCATGGCGCGGCGCGTGCCGTCGGTAACAGCGCGCACATCCATGCCGGGCTGGTTGCGCAGCTTCATGAATTCACGAAAGCCTGCCTCGAAGATGCGCTCCATGCTGCCGGCCTCGGTGCGCGTGTTCATCGCGCGCTGATGCAGATCGTTCAGATCGGCGCCGCTCCAGAATTGCTTTTCGAATTCGTCCGCCAGCGCGGTGGCACGGCGCAGCGCAAAGTGCTTGAGGAAAATGTAGTACCAAGAAAACAATGAAGCCAGCAGCAAAATCAGCATCACCGCCTGCACCAGCAGGCTGGCGCCGGTGATCAGACTCAGGATCGACATGTCGTGCGTTGGGGTCATATGTGCTTTTCGCTTATTTTTGCTCTGATGTCAGCGGGTATTCTAACGGGCTTGATCGTGAAATCGTGCGCGGAACGGTCCGAGGAAAGGCTCACGCACGCGAGCCGCACGCGCGCCTCAACCAGCTTGTCATATTCACGCAATGCCCGTTGCTGCATGGTGATCTGACTCGCCCCCGGCGCGACAAGTTCCACGGAAATGTTAAGCGCATCGTTGAATCGCGCCGGTGCCAGATATTCAATCTGCAACGAGCGCACCACGAACACCACGCCGTGTCGCGCCGCGATATCGGTTTGCTCAAAGCCCAACGCACGTAGCCACTCGGTGCGCGCGCGTTCGAGGTAGCGCAGATAGTTGGCGTAATACACCACGCCCGCGGCGTCGGTATCTTCGTAGTAGACCCGCACCGGCCAGGTAAAGAGACGGGGATGGCGTTGCGACAATTCCGACCCGTCGTGGGGGGCTGAGTGCGTACTGGTCACAGCGTTTTCCGGTTGATTCGCGGCGCGGCTGGCATCGCGCTGAAAACAAAATAGTACCACTGCGGATGCCGCGGTACCAGCCCCGGACACCAGGGGCGCTTGCGCCAACAAATTATAAGCATTTGTTTTGTAACGATATTTTCAGAATTGGGCGAATGTTCCTGTCACTACAAACGTGGCGCTCCGCGAGTCGGGGTTAAGTACGCTAAGCGCGAATGTGCGTGAACGTTACGGCTTGGAGTCAGCCGCATCCCAAAGATCCGGCGTGACAGCGTTCCGGGGTTGCGCCAAACCAAAGTGACGAAACGCGCTGCTGGTGGCCATGCGCCCACGCGGCGTGCGTTGCAAATAGCCTTGCTGAATCAGATAGGGTTCGAGCACGTCTTCGATGGTGTCGCGCTCCTCGCCTATGGCGGCGGCAAGGTTGTCCACGCCCACCGGGCCGCCATCAAATCGTTCGATCACCGCCAGCAGCAGTTTGCGATCCATCACGTCGAGACCCAGCGAATCGACATCGAGCATTTTCAGTGCGTTGTCGGCCACCTCGCGGCTGATCTTGCCGTCGGCTTTCACTTCGGCGAAATCACGCACGCGGCGCAGCAAGCGATTGGATATGCGTGGCGTGCCGCGCGAGCGCCCGGCGATTTCACGCGCGCCGGTCGGGTCGGTCTCGACTTCCAGCAGCTTGGCCGAACGCGCCACAATGCGCGTCAACTCTTCAACACTATAGAACTCCAATCGCGCAACGATACCGAAGCGATCCCGAAGCGGGTTGGTCAACATCCCCGCGCGCGTGGTCGCGCCCACCAGCGTGAACGGCGGCAAATCGAGCTTGACCGAACGCGCTGCCGGACCTTCGCCGATCATGATGTCGATCTGGTAATCCTCCAGCGCGGGATAAAGAATTTCTTCCACCACCGGCGATAGGCGGTGTATCTCGTCGATGAACAACACATCGTGCGGTTCAAGATTGGTGAGTATCGCCGCCAGATCGCCCGCGCGCTCCAGCACCGGGCCGGAGGTATGGCGCAGATTCACCCCCATCTCGCGCGCGATGATGTGCGCCAGCGTGGTCTTGCCCAAGCCCGGCGGCCCGAACAGCAGCACGTGATCCAGCGGCTCTTTGCGCCGCCGCGCGGCCTCAATAAAAATCGACAACTGCCCACGAATTTTTTCCTGGCCGATGTATTCGTCGAGCTGCTTGGGGCGCAGCGCGCGTTCGAACACCTCCTCTTGCACGGAGGCAGGGGCGGCGGCTATCAGGCGGTCGGTTTCGATGGTCATGTTGCGGCGATGATAGGCTACGCAGGCTTGATCGCCAATGCTCGCATGAACGCTTCGGGCGTAACGATGGCGCACTGTCGCAAGGTTAATCCCTGCAAGTCGCTGTCGCCCGTCACCAGATAGCTGGCCTTGCCCGCGACGGCCAATTCCAGAAACGGCACATCATACGGATCTGGACAAGCTGGCGTGGATGGCGGCAATTTAGGCATTTGAACTACAGCACAATAAGGCAAGTAATCCGCCAACAACTCCCGCTGCTCGTCCGCGGTGAGCTTGAACTTCGGATACGCGAGCACACGCATCAATTCCGTGACAGTGACGCTCGACACCATTGGAAAAAACCGTGCGTCATGCCAGGCCTTGCGCAACACGCTCAGGCGGCCACGGGAAAACAGCAACGCGGACAAAACGACATTTGAATCCAGCACCACGCGAAGTGGCGGGCGCGTCATTTCGCCAGGTTCCGGCGTTTGACCTTTCGCATCCGCACCCAGGCTACGGCGTCCGCAACATCGTCCTCGCCGAGATTCAAGGCGTCGAGCTTCGCCCGAACCGCGTCGGCCCGTTGAATGCGCACCGGCGTCAGCACGATCTGTCCATCGCGCGCTTCAACATCAAAATATTGCGCGCCGCCAACGGCATGGGTGACTGCCTTGGGCAGGGTTAATTGATTCTTGGCGGTGAGTTTGGCCAGCATGGGACACCTGCGAAAGTAAGGAATCCTTACTTTATCACATTACCTTGCAGCCTTCGACTGACAATCCCGCCAGCGAAGCACTCACTTGAAACCTTCTATTGGATTCGCGAAGGCGGCGTAAGCATTTGTTTTTATTTAATAATTTTCAGAATTTCGAACTAACTCATCTTCGACAACAGCTTCAACGCCTGCCGAATCCCGTCATTCACCGTGGCATCCACGGGCAATTGCTTCGCTGCCCATGACGCCTCTTTGTCGTTATAACCTAACGACAGCAGCGCGTTGACGATATCGGAGGACGCACTGGCAGCCGCCGTGGCCGGTGTCAGCATCACCGTAACCTTGAGTTTGTCCTTCAATTCAAGCAACAACCGTTCGGCGGTTTTTTTGCCAATGCCGGGAATCTTGGTAAGCCTGCCGGTATCCTGCTGGCTCACCGCCACATGCAAGTCGTTGACGCTCATGCCCGACAATACCGACAGCGCGGTGCGCGCGCCCACGCCGGAGATTTTCAGCAATTGGCGAAACACCGTGCGTTCCTGCTCGGTGGCAAAGCCATACAGCAGGTGCGCGTCCTCGCGCACCGTCAGATGCGTAAACAGCATGACATCCGCGCCGATGGCCGGCAGTTGATACAGCGTGCTCATCGGCACGTCGATTTCGTAGCCGACGCCCTGCACATCAACGATGATTTGCGGCGGCTGCTTCGCGAGCAACTTGCCGGTGATGCGGCCAATCACACCAGCCGCCCGCGCTTCATGCGATAGCCCGCCGTCGCCAGCAAGCCCAAGCCCTGCCCGCCGTGCGCATGACAAATCGCGCACGCCAGCGCATCTGCCGCATCGGGACTGGGGTCACCTGCCAGGCGTAGTAATCGCTTGACCATCTCTTGCACCTGTTCTTTTTTGGCGTGGCCGTTGCCGACCACGGCTTGTTTGACTTGCAGCGCTGTGTATTCCGAAACCGGCAGATGGCGTATGATAGCTGCGCAGATCGCGGCGCCGCGCGCCTGCCCCAGCAGCAGCGTGGATTGCGGATTGACGTTGACGAACACTTTTTCCACCGCGACCTGCGTCGGAACATTGTCAGCGATGACCTGCGCCAAACCGTCGAGTATGGTTTTCAGCCGCAGCGGCAATTCACCCGTCGCGGTTTTGATGCAACCACTGGTGATGTAAGTGAGTTTGCCGCCGGATTTTTCGAGAATGCCGAAGCCGGTGGCGCGCAATCCCGGATCGATACCCAAAATTCGAATGACGTGAGGCGTGAGGTGTGAGGTGTTATCACTCACGTCGCCGCCGCCTCACGCGTGCACTCACGCGTCAATTAACGCCGAGGTATAGACTTCCTGCACATCATCCAACGCTTCCAGCGCATCCAGCAGCTTTTGCATTTTCACCGCATCGTCCCCCGTCACCACGCCTTCGGCATTGGGTTTCATGATGACTTCGGCGATTTCCGGCTTGAAGCCGGCTTTTTCGATGGCGGCTTTGACGGTATGAAAATCGTGCGGTGGGGTGAGCACTTCGATACTGCCGTCCTCATTGGTCACCACGTCTTCGGCACCCGCGTCGATGGCGGCTTCCATCAGCTTTTCTTCGTTGGTGCCAGGGGCAAACACCATTTGCCCGCAGTGCTTGAACAAAAAAGCCACTGAGCCTTCGGCACCCATGTTGCCGCCGTTTTTGGTAAACGCAAACCGCACATCGGCCACCGTGCGGGTGCGGTTGTCGGTCATGCAATCGACCATCACCGCAGCACCCCCAATGCCATAGCCCTCGTAGCGGATTTCCTCGTAGTTCACGCCTTCGAGATCACCGGTGCCACGCTTGATCGCGCGCTCAACGTTGTCTTTGGGCATGTTCTGCGCATACGCCTTATCCATCGCCAGCCGCAGACGCGGATTGCTGTCCGGATCGCCGCCACCGAGACGCGCCGAGACGGTGATCTCCTTGATCAGGCGGGTAAAAATTTTGCCGCGCTTGGCGTCCTGCCGCCCTTTGCGGTGCTGAATATTCGCCCACTTGGAATGCCCTGCCATATGACGTCCTCTAGTCCTCGAACTTTCGTAACCAGCTACAATGATCAAAATTTTATCACGGAGAGCGCCATGCCCGACCCTTTATTAATCGCCAAGGATACGCAGGGCGAACTCGACCTGTGTCTGCTGCCCGCCCTCGCCAATCGCCACGGCCTGATCGCGGGCGCGACGGGCACCGGAAAAACGGTGACCTTGCAGCGCATGGCCGAAGCGTTAAGCCGCATCGGCGTGCCGGTGTTCATGGCAGATGTCAAAGGCGATCTCGCGGGTGCATCGCAGGCCGGCGAACTCAAGGGCAGGATCAAGGAGCGCGTCGAGCAACTGAAGCTCGTTGATTTCACGAACGAAGCCTGCCCGGTGGTGTTCTGGGACATGTACGGCAAGCAGGGCCACCCAGTGCGCACCACGGTTTCCGAGATGGGGCCGCTGCTGCTCTCGCGCATGCTGAATCTGAACGACACGCAACAAGGCGTGCTGACGCTAACGTTCAAAATCGCCGACGACGCGGGCCTGCTGCTGCTCGACATGAAAGACCTGCGCGCGATGCTGCAACACGTGGGGGAAAACGCCAAGCAGTTCACCACAGAATACGGCAATGTATCGGCGGCCTCCATCGGCGCGATTCAGCGCGGGCTACTGGAACTGGAATCACAAGGCGCGGATCAATTTTTCGGCGAGCCCGCGCTCAACATTCTTGATTTCATCCAGACCGACAGCAAGGGCCGCGGCATTATCAACATCCTCGCCGCCGACAAGCTGATGACCTCGCCCAAGCTCTACGCGACATTTTTGCTGTGGATGCTGTCGGAACTGTTCGAGCAACTGCCAGAAGTCGGGGATGTCGAGAAACCCAAGCTCGCGTTTTTCTTCGACGAAGCGCATTTGCTGTTCACCGACGCACCCAAGGCGCTGCTGGAGAAAATCGAGCAAGTCGTGCGCCTGGTGCGATCCAAGGGCGTGGGCGTCTACTTCGTCACGCAAAACCCGCTGGATGTGCCCGACACCGTGCTCGCGCAACTCGGCAACCGCGTGCAACACGCCCTGCGCGCGTTCACCCCACGCGATCAAAAAGCGGTAAAAACCGCAGCGAGCACCATGCGCGCAAATCCCAAGCTCGATGTCGAAGCCGCCATCACCGAACTCGGCGTGGGGGAGGCGCTGGTGTCTTTCCTTGATGAAAAGGGACGGCCCAATATAGTGGAACGTGCGTTTGTTGCGCCACCGGGCAGCCGCTTGGGGCCAGTGACCCCGGAAGAACGCGTAGCCATCATGAAGGATTCGTTGGTCGCCGGCGTATATGAGAAAGTGGTGGATCGCGAGTCGGCTTACGAAAAACTCACGGGACGGGTCTCCGGCGGCACGGCAATCCCGGTGGGCAGCACGGACACTGCGGGTGCCGGTGATGCCGCGCAGCAGCCCGCCCCAGCCAATGACGGCAAAAGCGACGGCGGATTTTTCGGCTCGCTGAAGGATCTATTCGTTGGCAGCACCGGCCCGCGCGGCGGCCAACGCGATGGCTTGATGCAAGCGGCGGCAAAAAACGCCGCGCGCGCCATCGGCTCCCAAGTGGGACGTGAAATTTTGCGTGGCGTGTTAGGCAGCATACTGGGCGGCAAGCGGCGCTGAGTCGCAGCAGGTCACCCCAATTCACTAGACACACAGATCAACGTGACTGCTTCAAGCGCGCGCGACGCTTACATCGGCGTCGCTTGCGCGGTACTCGGATCGATCGCCTTTTCGGCCAAGACGATACTCGTCAAGCTCGGCTATCAGCATGGTGCTGATTTGTGGACGCTACTCGCGCTACGCATGCTGTTCTCGCTACCGTTTTTTCTGCTGATGGCGTGGTGGGCGGGTGCCATTCATCTGGCACGCCGCGACTGGCTGGGCGTCATCACCCTGGGCTTTATCGGCTATTACCTCGGCAGCTATCTCGATTTCGCGGGCTTGCAGTACATTTCTGCCGGGCTGGGGCGGCTGATACTTTTTTTGTATCCGACGCTGGTGGTGCTGATGTCTGCCATTTTCCTGAAGCAACCCATCCGCAAGCGCCACGTGATCTCACTCGCGCTGTCTTACAGCGGCATTGCCTTGGTGTTCAACGCTGAGATCCGCCCCAGCGAAGATTTGAACCTGATGCTGCTCGGCGCAATGCTGGTATTCGCCAGCGCCTTTTCCACCGCGATCTACTACATCGCCGGCAGTCGCTACATACAAAAACTCGGGTCAGTGCGCTACACCGCGTACGCGGCGACATCGGCATCGTTTTTCGTCATCGCGCATTTCATGGCGCTGCACGGGCCGTCACGGCTGCTCGTCGAGCAGGAGGTGTATGTGCTGACCCTGATCATGGCCCTGTTCTCCACAGTGCTGCCGCTGTGGCTGGTCGCCGAGGGCTTGAAGCGCATCGGCCCGAATCAGGTGGCGCTCGTAGGCTGCGTCGGGCCGCTTTCAACGATGTTGTTTGGCCAACTGTTTTTAGGTGAGCCCATCACGCTGATACAGTTGCTGGGGGCGGGGCTGGTCCTGGCTGGGGTCTTGATTATCAGCCTCAAACCGCAATCTGCTCCGGGGCCCGCGCAATAACGCGTGCTCGGTGTCTCCTATACTGCCAGCGTCAAGTCGGCGCACTGGTTCGTACTTGCCAAAAATCCTGGTACGACTGCTTTATAACTTCCAGGTACTCCGAGTTTTTCACGTCTAATTCCGTCTTGAACGCAACCGCGTGTACCTCAAGACGCGGCTGCGCGCTGACGTAAAGTCCCGCAAACCCCGCGTCCTTGAGCATCTGCGTCATCGACTTCGGCGTGAACCCCATTTTGTGCGCATAGAAATCCTGCCCACTGCGCTCGATCTCGACGTGGTAACCGTAGATCACATCATGCGCGGTGATCGGCCCGGCTGGGCTGACATACAACTCATCGTCCACTTCCATTCCCGCCGTTTGCACGGCGGCCAGCACTTGCTGGATGTCGGGCACGCGCAACTCGACAAAGCCATCGTCTTTCAGCACATGGCGAAAACCTTGCAACACACGCCGGGCGTGATGGCGGTGGTAATGCTCCAGATTGTGCGAACAATAAATGGCGTCATAAACGCCACCGGGTAGCGTCAGCATCTCGCGCGCGTCGCACACCACGTCCGGGTTGCCCGCTGGATCGATATCCAGCAAGTCATGGCGCCACCCGGTGTAATGCGATGGGATGGGTATCCCCTTGCTGTTGCCTCCCACGTTCAGCACGCACTTTTTGACCGTGGTGGGCGCGGGAACCTGCTGCGGCTTGGCGGGCGCGGTAAATAAATTTTTGATGGCGTGGGTCAGAATGCTCATGGTGTCGATTGCGCAAGGGTTGGGATGGCAGCGCCATTATGCCCCGGTCTGCACCGGTCAGCCGGGTGGGCAGTCTACGAATTCGCGCAAATCCTGTTAGGTGAGAAAATAACGCCGGGGACAACCTTTAGCGTGGCAAAAACGCTGGCGGGTCACGCCCGTGTTGGCCTTGCAATCCCGTTCGAATAATCCTTGTAACTATTTGTTTTTATTGACAATTTTTTGGAGACGCCCATGTCCGCCGTGATCAAGCCGCAAACGCCTACCGCTGTTACCGCCACGCTCGCCGAGTGGGCGCTCGCTCGCGACACCGCGCAAATGCCCGCCGACGTGCGCGAGGCCGCCCGCCGTTGCGTGCTCGACTGGATGGGTGTCGCGCTGGCCGGTTCGTCCGATCCGCTGATCGGCATCCTCATCGGCGCGGCGCAGGACGAAGGCGGCAATGGCGCTTGTTCGCTGGTCGGCCACCGCGAAAAAGTTTCGCCGATGCAAGCGGCGATGATCAACGGCGCGGCGGGTCACGTGCTTGATTACGATGACGTCAACACCGGCATGACCGGCCACCCCACCGCCGCCGTGTTGCCTGCCGTGCTGGCGCTGGCGGAATCGCGCAACACCAGCGGCGCGGAAATCATCGCCGCCTTTGTCGCCGGTTACGAAACCGCCGCACGCGTGGGGCAACTGGTTGCGCCCGGCCATTACGCGCGCGGCTATCACAACACCTGTTCCGTCGGCGTGATCGCGGCAGCGGCAGCGTGCGCTCGCCTGCTGCGGCTCGATGCCGATGCGACCGCACGCGCCATCGGCATCGCCGCCACGCAGGCCTCGGGCCTGAAAAGCCAGTTTGGCACGCAGTGCAAGCCGTTTCACGCCGGCGTTGCAGGCCACAACGGCATGCGCGCCGCGCTACTCGCCGCGCGCGGCATGGAAAGCCGCATCGACATGCTCGAACGGCGCGGCGGTTTCGCGGCCACGTTAAGCCCTGACTTCAATCCCGAGGCAGCACTCGCCGATCCAGACCGTTACTTCGTCCGTGAAAACTTGTTCAAATACCACGCCGCCTGTTACGGCACGCACTCGGCAATTGAAAGCATTCGCAAACTGCGCGCGGGCGGCCTCGCCCCAAGTGCCGTGCGTAGTGCCACGGTGCGCGTGGCACAAAGCGCCGACGCCATGTGCAATATTCAAAACCCGCGCAGCGGCCTCGAAGCCAAATTCAGCCTGCGCTTCATGGCCTCGGCCGCGTTGCTGGGGCTGGACACCGCAGGCCTCGACACCACCTACAGCGAAGCCACCTGCGCCGACCCCACGCTGGTAGCGATGCGCGACAAAGTCAAAATCGACCTCATGCAAAGCCCGTGGCCGCAGCACACGCTGAAAGCCGAAGTCATGGTCGAGACCACCGACGGCCAGAGCCTAGAAGCGGCCTACGACGCCAGCGTGCCCGAAACCGATTTGCGCGCGCAGGGGGAGAAGCTGGGGTCCAAATTCACCAAGCTGGCAGGAGATGTCACCGGTGCCGCACGCGCCGATGCCCTGCAACATCAGATTCGCCAACTCGATACCACCAGCGCGAAAGCCCTGATGGCTGCCTGCACGGGTTAACGCGCGCGGCACAAATCCAAGGACGCCCATGAAACTCTGGTACCAAAGCCTCGCCCGTCAAACCGAATCCACGCCCTACGGCAAACTGCTGCGCGCCACTATCGCCGACGCGGTGGACCCCGGCACCACGGTGGATATGCGTGGCGTGGCGCAATCGGCGGGCATCGGCGTGCATTACAAGCTGCTCGAACACCACGACGTGCGCGAGGTGATTTACAACGCGATGCAGGCCGAGCGCGAGGGTTACGATGCGTTTCTCATCGGCAACATCAGCGATGCGGGTCTGCGCGAGGCGCGCGAGTGTGTAAACATTCCGGTGCTGGGCTTGTGCGAAACCAGCTTGCACGTGGCGTGCATGATGGGCGCGTCGTTCGGGCTGGTGACCATCAGTCCCAAATGGGATTTACGTGTGCGCGAGAACGTTGCGCGTTACCGGCTGGAGCACCGCTGCGCCGGGCTGGAGCCTATCGAAACCTCGCCGATTGAGTTAAAGCGCGCGATGGTTGATCTGCCATTTCGCCAGGGCATCATCGAGCAGTTCAACAAGGCCGCGCAAAAGCTGCTCAACAAGGGCGCGGAGGTGATCATCCCGGCGGGTGGCGACATCATTGTCTTTCTGGCGGAATCAAAGACGTATGAATTCCAGCGCGCGCCCATCGTCAACGGCATCGTGGAGCTGGTGAAAATGGGCGAGATGGCGGTGAAGCTGCGCAAGATCACTGGGCGCTTCACCAGCAAGCGGCTGACCTACGCGCCGCCCACCGGCGATTATCTCGAACGCACGCGGGCGTTTTATGGCGCGGAGGTTTATCCTGATGCGCCTAAGGTTTGACGATGAACAACGAACAACATCACCGCAGAGGCGCAAAGACGCAGAGGTTTCGCAGAGGAACACTGAATAGATTTTCTCTGCGGCACCTCTGCGCCTCCGCGCCTCTGCGGTTAAGCCTTTTGGGTTTGATTATCGCGAATACCGCACAAGCCCAACCCGCCCCAAATTTCCCCAACCGCCCCATCCGCATGGTCGCGGGCATGCCACCCGGCGGCGGCGCGGATGTCAGCGGACGGCGGCTGGCGGTGCAGTTGGGGCGTGTGTTGAAACAAAACATCGTGGTGGAAAACATTGCTGGCGCTGCGGGCAATTCCGCGGCGGTGACGGTGGCCGGTGGCAACCCGGACGGGCATACGATTTTTTTCTCCTCGCACCCGGTGTTCGCGGTCAATCCGATCCTCTATGAAAAGCTGCCGTTCAACCCAAATGATTTTCAGCCGGTGGCGCAGGTGAGTCAGGCCTCACACGTGCTGCTCGCCAATTTGACGCTGCCCGCGACGCGCGTGTCCGACCTGATCGCGCTGGCGCGCACCAAGCCGCGCAGCCTTAATTTCGGTTCCGGCGGGCAGGGCACCTCGCTGCATCTGTCCGGTGAGTTGCTGAATTATCTGTACAAGATCGAACTGGTGCATGTGCCGTATCGCGGCTCGGGGCCGGCCATCGTCGCGCTGGTGAGCAATGAAATTCAGGTGCTGTTCGATAATTCGATGACCGCCATTGGCCACGTGCGCGGCGGTCGGGTCAAACCCCTGGGCGTGGCGGCCAAAACGCGGCTGGCTGCATTGCCCGACGTGCCCACGCTGGGTGAGTCCGGCGCGCCGGGTGTCGAAACCGGCATCTCGCACGGCGTGCTGGTGTTGAGCGCCGTGCCCATGCCCGTGGTGGCGACGTTGAACCGCGCCATCAACGCCGCCATCAGCGACCCGGAATACCAGGCCGCGATGACCGAGCTGGGTGCCGCACTCATCGGCGGCCCGCCAGAAGTGTTCGCGAAATTCATCGCCGCCGAGCGTGTGAAATTCGCCGAATTGATCAAAAAACAAGGCATTAAGGCGAACTGATTATGATGAGATCGATTCAAGTCACCGTAACGATGGCAATGGCGCTGTGCGGTGCCGCAGTCGCCCATGCGCAAGCCTTTCCTACACGCCCGGTGCGTATCGTGATTCCCTTCGCGCCCGGCGGCGGCACCGACAACCTCACGCGCATCATGGCACCGAAGCTCACCGATCTGCTCGGCCAGCAGATACTCATCGATAACCGTCCCGGCGCCAGCGGCCAAATCGGCACCGAGCTGGTGGCGCGCGCCGCGCCCGACGGCTATACCCTCGCACATATCGATACCTCGTTCACCAGCAATCCGAGCCTGTATCGCAAGCTGCCTTACGACACGGTGAAGGATTTCGCACCGGTGTCGCAACTGGCCTCGGCGCCGGTGGTGCTGATGATTCATCCGTCGGTGCCGGTGAAATCGCTGAAAGAATTGATTGCGTTTGCCAAAGCGCAACCGGGCGAACTGAATTTCGCTACCGGCGGTGTCGGCAGCGCCACGCATTTGGGCCTGGAGTTGTTCAAGGGCACTGCGGGACTGAACATCGTGCACATTCCGTTCAAGGGCAGCGGCCCCGCCACCGCTGCCGTGCTCGCCGGACACGTGGTAATGACCGTCGCCGGCCCCAGCACCACCGCGCCATTCGTGGCCGCAGGCAAGCTGCGTGCGTTGGCGATAACCGGTGACAAACGCAACAGCGCCATGCCACAGGTGCCCACGTTCGCAGAGTCCGGCGTGCGCGGCGTGGATGCAGGCACCGACTGGGTATCGGTCGCGCCCACAGGCACGCCGCGCGAGAGTATCGCGACACTCAACGGGGCCATGGTGCGCGTGTTGCAAATGCCGGATATCGTCAAGCGGCTGACAGAGATGGGGTTTGAACCGATAGCCAGTTCACCCGAGGTCTGCGGCACGCACATACGCGAGGCGCTGGCGCGATGGGCGCGGGTGGTGGCACAGGCAAATATACGGGTGGAGTAACGAATTGAAGTGTTAGCGTAACTACTCAGTCACTTTAAACACCTTCACCGCAGTGGCGCAAAGGCGCAGAGGTTACGCAGAGAACAGCTTTCCTCTGCGGGGGTTCTCCGCGCCCCCTGTACTTCAATGCTGATCATTACCCACAAATTTCCCTTTGAAAACGAGAGGTTATGAAAGGGAAGGGATTGTACTTTTGCACGAGCGATGCTACTGTAATGGCGAATTGATTTGATGACGATATTACTTGAGCAAGCCAGCCACCACACAAGACTGGGCGTTCGCCGAATTTGGTGCAGCGCAGTTGCGAGACACGCGGCGTGATGCGCGGCTCGTTGAA
>CAMBGJ010000058.1 GCA_945865805.1 Bordetella parapertussis | reverse complement strand
TGACCTGTATCGACTGCCCGGTCAGATAACTCGACGCTGGTGAGCACAAGAATCGCACTACAGTCGCTATCTCTTCGGCGTCGCCCTTGCGCCCCAGCGGAATATTCGCTTCCGCCGTTCCCGCCGAACGGCCTGGCGCGCGCGTGGTATCCATCTGCCCCGGCGCGATGCAGTTGGCGCGAATGTTGCGATCACCAAACTCGCGTGCGATGCCGCGCGTGAAGCCCACCAGCCCGTGCTTGGCCACCGAGCCGTGGATGCGTTTTTTGGCGCCGGATAAAGACATCATGCCGCCCAGCGTGACGATGCTGCCGCCACCATTGGCCACCATCGAAGGCAGACAGGCCTGCGCCAGATAAAACGCGCCATCCAGCGTGATCGCCAGCGGCGTGCGCCACTCTTCGTAGGTCATTTCGAGGAACGGCCGTTCGGTGCGCACCGAGGCATTCAGCACCAGACAATCCACGCGGCCGAATTTTTTCATCACGCCATCGACCATGTTTTTGCAGGCCTTGGCGTCGGCGATATCGGCCACGTAGACTTCGGCCTGTCCGCCCGCCGCGCGGATTTCGTCAGCGACTTTCTTCGCGTCATCCACCGAGTTGCGGGTGTTGATCGCCACCGCCGCGCCGGCTTTTGCCAGCTCCAGCGCGGTGGCGCGGCCGATGTTTTTTGCTGCGCCGGTGATCAGCGCGACCTTGCCCGCGAGTTCCTTGTTGCTGTCTGTCATGGGTGATTCTCCTGGTGTTGATTTGTCATGTGAATTTCATTTTGCCGTCCGACTATACTATGCGCCACGAACCCAACCAGGAGCAATACCATGGCTGCATACGTCATAGCAGACATCAAAGTTACCGATAGTGCCGGATTTGCCGAGTATCAACAAAAAGTACCAGCCACGATCGCCGCTTACGGCGGGCGTTACCTGGTGCGCGGCGGTGCCAGCGAAACACTGGAAGGCCACTGGTCGCCCAACCGCTGTGTGGTGCTCGAGTTTCCCAGCATGGCGCAACTCAAGACGTGGTACGCATCACCCGAGTACCGACCGTTGATTGCGATACGGGAACGCACCACCCAGTCGAATCTGGTGATTGTTCAGGGGATGTAAGAGGTAGAAGCGTTCAGCCGCCACGCTGCAGGCTACAGCGTGCACGCGCAATAGTCCGGTCACTTTGAGTTACGATTGCGCCACCATGAAACACTTTATTCTTGCTGCATCGATACTGGCTGTGGTTGCGCCGACAACAAACGCGCAAACTTGGCCGACCAAGCCCATACGCCTGATTCTCGGGGTGCCCGCAGGCGGCACGCCAGACGTAGTGGCGCGCATGGTGACGCCGGGTTTATCAGCGCTGCTCGGCCAGCAATTTGTGGTGGATAACCGTGGCGGTGCCAGCGGGGTGATCGCCACCGAATTGGCGGCGCGCGCGGTGGCCGATGGTTACACCCTGTTTTTCGGCGCACCGGGATCGATCACCATACTGCCGCACCTGCAAAAGAATATGCCCTATAACGCGCAACGCGATTTTGCACCGGTGAGCCTGGTGTGCAGCGGGCCGTTTCTGCTGGTGACGCATCCGTCGGTGGCGGCCAAGTCCGTGGGTGAACTGATTGCCATGGCCAAGGCCGAGCCGGGCAAATTGAATTACGGCTCGGCGGGCAATGGCGCGCCGAATCATCTGGCGATGGAGTTGTTCAAATACCTGGCGGGCGTAAACATCACGCACGTGCCGTACAAGGGCGCGCCGCAGACGGTCACTGATGTGCTTGGCGGCAGCATGCAGATGACGCTGAACTCGATACCGCCGGTGATCCAGCACATCAAGGCGGGCCGCCTGCGCGTGCTGGGTGTGTCAAGCGTGAAACGCCCGACGCAATTGCCGGATGTGCCAACCATCGCCGAAGCCGGCGTGTCGGGTTATGAATTCGCCACCTGGTTCGGCATGCTCGCACCGGCGCAAACGCCCAAGGAGATTGTCGCGCGGCTGCATGGCGCGATGGCCAAGGTGGTGCATGCGCCGGAATTAAAATCGCAGTTCGAGCGGCTCGGCTACGACACCGTGGCCAGTTCGCCGGAAGCATTCGGCGCGCACCTGCGTGCCGAGTACGAGAAATTTGGCGGTATCATCAAACGTATCGGCGCGAGGGCGGATTAACATCAAGAACACAGCAACCGCAAAGACGCAAAGGAAACGCAAAGAACTACTCTGGATGTCTTTGCGTGCCGTTCTTTGCGCCTTTGCGGTGAGGTTTTTTATTCATTAAATCTTGGAACATCATCATGACTACCCATCGATCCGAAATCCGCGACAACATGCGCATCGAGTGGGATGTGCCGATCACCATGGACGACGGTCTGATCTTGCGTGCCGATATCTTCCGTCCGGTGGCCGACGGCAAGTACCCCGCAATCATGAGCTACGGCCCGTACGGCAAGGGCCTAGCGTTTCAGGAAGGCTATAAAACCGCGTGGGAGATTATGTGCCGCGAAAACCCTGATGCGGTGTCGGGCACCACGAACAAGTATCAAAACTGGGAAGTGGTCGATCCCGAGAAATGGGTGCCCGATGGCTACGCGGTGGTGCGGGTGGATTCGCGCGGCGCCGGTCGTTCGCCGGGTTATCTGTGCCACGGCAACGCGCGCGAGAACAAGGATTTTCACGACTGCATCGAATGGGCGGCAGTGCAGCCGTGGTGCAGCGGCAAGATCGGCTTGAACGGCATATCGTATTACGCCTCGAATCAGTGGCGCGCAGCCGCGACGCAGCCGCCGCACCTCGCCGCAATCTGCGTGTGGGAAGGCTGGGCCGATAACTACCGCGATTCCACACACCACGGCGGCATCATCTGCGTGTTTCGCAAAAACTGGCAGGAGATGCAGGTGAAAACCGTGCAGCATGGCGTGGGTGAGCACGGGTCGCGCAGCCCGCTGACCGGTGAACTGGCCTGTGGCCCCGAAACACTGAGCGACGCGGATTTGGTGAAAAACCGCGAAGACATGTGGGCGAACTTGAGCAAGAACCCTCTCGATGGCCCCTACTACCGCGAGCGCAGCGGTGATTTGTCGAAAGTTACCGTGCCGCTGTTGTCCGCTGCCAACTGGGGCGGGCAGGGCTTGCACCCGCGCGGCAACTTTGAAGGCTTCACGCACGCCGCGTCGGAACACAAGTGGCTGGAGGCGCACGGTGGCTCGCACTGGGCGCCGTTCTACACCGACTACGGCGTGGGCTTGCAGAAGAGATTCTTCGATTATTTTTTACGCGGCCAACAAAACGGCTGGGATCAGCAGCCTAGGGTGCAGTTGCAGGTGCGCCATGTCCACGATAAAAACGGCGGCGAAAAATTCGTCCAGAGATATGAAAACGAATGGCCGCTCGCGCGCACGCGGTGGACCAAATTTTATCTCGACCCGGCGCAGCGGAGCCTTGAAATTTCTGTAAATAAATCAATAAAAACAATAACTTATGATGCGATGGGCGAGGGCGTCACATTTACCACGCCGACGCTGGATCACGAAACCGAGATCACCGGCCCCTCGTCGCTGAAACTGTTTGTGTCGTCGGCCACCAGCGACGCGGACGTGTTCGTGATTCTGCGCGTGTTCGATGCGCAAGACAAAGAAGTGCTGTTCCAGGGCGCGCTCGATCCCAAGACGCCGATCGCGCAGGGCTGGCTGCGCGCCTCGCAGCGCAAGCTCGACAAAATGTTGAGCCTGCCCTATCGCCCGTATCACACACACGACGAAAAACAGCCGCTGACGCCGGGCGAAGTTGTCGAACTCGATATCGAAATCTGGCCGAGTTGCATCGTGGTGCCCAAAGGCTATCGCATCGCGCTCACCATCAAGGGCAAGGATTACGATCATGGCCAGTCAGCAGCATCGCTGTCGAACATGAAAAACCCGATGAACGGCTGCGGCCCCTTCATGCACGACGACACACAGGATCGCCCGCCCGCCGTGTTCGGCGGCAAAGTGACGCTGCATTTCGGGCCGGAACACCTGGCGGCGGTGTTGTTGCCGGTGGTGCCGACGAAGTAGCGCGAGCACTCGATCATGCGGCGAGTCGTGAACGCCATAGTCACCGCCGGTGCAGTAGCTGTGGCGGTTAGCGCCAGTGCGCAGCCGAAAAGCACGTTACCCGCCGGCTATCCCGCAAGACCGATCCGGGTGATAGTCACCATCTCCCCCGGCGGCGGCCCCGACGTGGTGGTGCGCATGGTGTCGAAAGTGGTACAGGAAAAGCTCGGACAGCCCTTCGTGGTGGATAACCGCCCCGGTGGTGGTACGGTGCTGGCCACCGACTTGGTGGCGAACGCCGCGCCCGATGGCTACACGCTGCTTAACGGCACCGATACGCTGATGCTGGTGGGCGCGATGAAGCGCGTGCCTTACGACATCCGCAAGGCGTTTGAACCGGTGGTGCAGATGACTTCGCAGTGGTATGTGATGGTGGTGAATCCGTCGCTGCCGGTGAAGAGCGTGACCGAACTGATCGCGCACGCCAAAAGCAAACCGGATGCCTTAAGTTACGCCTCGCAAGGCGTGGGCACCACCGGGCACCTCTCCATGGAGCATCTCAAGTCGCTGACCGGCAGCAGCATGATCCATGTGCCGTACAAGGGCGCGGCGCCTGCGCTGGTGGATATCATCAGCGGGCAGGTGCAACTCATGTTCAGCAGTCTGATTTCCGGCCTGCCGCATGTGGCGAGCGGCAAGTTACGCGCGGTCGCGGTATCCAGCCCGCGCCGCGTGGTGCAGTTGCCGGATACGCCGACGGTGGCAGAATCCGGCGTGCCGGGCCTCGCGGGTTTCAAGGCGTCGAATAGCTACGGCCTTTACGCACCGGCGGGTACGCCGCGCGCCATCGTGCGTGCGTTAAGCGACGCCATCGGCACTGGCCTCAACACGCCTGTGATGCAAAAGCGCCTGGCGGCCAACGGCACCGAAGCAGTGGCATCACAGACGCCGGACGAATTTAAGTCTCTGATTTTGCAGGAATATTCCTTGGTCGAAAAACAGGTGCGCGGACTGAACCTCAAGGAATTGCAGTAATTTTCCGCCTTTCAATGGATACCAAGGAAACAAACGTGAGCATTGCCCTGAACGTCAATGGCGAAACCCGGCAGGTGAGCGCCGAGCCAGAAACACCACTGCTGTATGTGTTGCGTAACGATTTACAACTCAAGGGCGCGCGCTTTGGCTGCGGCACCGGCCACTGCGGCGCGTGCACCGTCATCATCGACGGCAAGGCCGTGCAGTCGTGTGATCTGCCGGTGTCGGCGGCGGCGGGCAAGGCCATCACCACACTTGAAGGCATCTCGGCTAACGGCACGTTGCATCCGTTGCAACAGGCGTTTATCGATGAACAGGCGGCGCAGTGCGGCTACTGCGTGAGCGGCATCATCATGTCAGCCAAGGCGCTGCTGGACGCGAATCCGCAGGCGGATGACACCGCAATCCGCGCCGCGCTCAATGGCAACCTGTGCCGTTGTGGCACTCATCACCGCATCCTGCGTGCGGTGCGCCGCGTCGCCAACGGGGGTGCGAAATGAGCGCCGCCACCCCACCGCGCAAACTGCCCGGCAGTCTGGACACCAACCGTCGGCTCGACCGCTGGCTGCGCATTAACCGCAATGAAACCGTTACCGTGTATCCGGGCAAAGTCGAATACGGGCAGGGCATACTCACCGCCTTGAGGCAGATTGTCGCGGAAGAACTCGACGTGAAGCTTGCACGCATCGTGCTTGAGCGTACCAACACCAGCTACAGCCCCGACGAAGGCGTGACCTCCGGCAGCCGTTCGTTGCAGGAGGGTGGCGAGGCGCTGCGTCAAGCCTCGGCGGAAGCGCGTCAACTGTTGCTCGAACGCGCAGCGGTGCAGCTGGGCGTGTCGCTGGAGCAACTGAGCGTTACGGACGGCATCATTACCGCGCGTAATAGCAATAACAACAGCAGCGTCAGCTACTGGCAGCTCACCAGTGACGATCTGCTCGCACGCGAAGCCAGCGGCGACGTTGCACCCAAATCCCCCGAGCTTCATACCATCGTCGGCACCGACGCGCCGCGCGGCGATTTTCACGGCAAGATGACTGGCGTGCCGTCGTATATTCAGGATATCGAATTGCCCGGCATGCTGCACGGACGCATCGCGCGTCCGCCCGGCTACGGTGCGCGTCTCACCGCGCTGGACGAAGGCGAAATCACCGGCATGCCCGGCGTGTGTGCGGTGGTGCGCGACGGCGACTTTGTCGGCGTGGTGGCGCAGCGTGAGGATCAGGCGATCCGCGCGTTGAATCGCATCCGGCGTATCGCGCGGTGGGCGTTGTCATCCACGCTACCCGAGACACAAGACCCGCGCCACCTGCTGACCGAAGCCACCACGGATGAAGTCATCAGCGAGTTTCGTGCCGACGCGGCCGCAACGCGCGCCACGCCGACCCTACAGGCCGAATACACGCGGCCCCCTATCGCGCACGCCTCGTTGGGCCCGTCCTGCGCCATCGCCTGTCTGGAAGGCAGCGGTCAGTACCGCATCTGGACCCACTCCCAGGGCGTCTACCCGTTACGTAAAGACCTCGCCGCGATCCTCGGTACAGACGAAGCCAAGGTGGTGGTCGAACACCACGAAGGTGCCGGCTGCTATGGCCACAACGGCGCCGATGACGTGACGCTCGACGCGGCGCTGCTCGCGCGCGCCCTGCCTGGCAAACCGGTGCGCGTGCAATGGATGCGCGACGACGAATTCGCATGGGAGCCGTACGGCCCCGCGATGGTGGTGAAAATGGCAGCGCAACTGGACGATGGCGGCAACATCGTCGACTGGCGTCATGATGTATGGAGCAACGGCCACACCGCGCGTACCAATTGGCAGAGCCCCACCAAAAACAGCACGTTGCTCGCCGCGCGGCATCTGGCGCAACCGCTGGCCATACCCGTGCCGGTGAACCCGCCGCTGCCGCAGGGTGGCGGCCACCGCAACGCGATTCCGCTGTATGTGTTTCCCAATCAGCGCATCACCAATCACTATGTCGCGCGCGCGCCGCTGCGTGTGGCGGCGCTGCGCTCGCTCGGCGCGCACGTCAATGTGTTCGCGCTGGAATCGTTTCTGGATGAGTTGGCGCACACCGCCCATGCCGATCCAGTGGAGTTTCGCCTGCGCCATCTCCAAGACCCGCGCGCGCGCGCGGTGATCGAGGCGGCGGCGACGCTGGCCGGGTGGCGATCCCGCGAAAAAGGCGACGGCACGCGCGGACGCGGCATCGGCTTCGCGCGCTACAAGAGTCAGGCCGCCTACTGCGCGGTGATCGTGGAAGTCGAGGTCGCTGGCGAAATCACCGTCAAACGCGCATGGTCGGCCATTGATGCAGGGCTGGCGGTCAACCCCGACGGCATCATCAACCAGACCGAAGGCGGCATCATTCAATCAGCCAGTTGGACGCTGAAAGAACACGTGCGTTACCAACCCAACAGTATCACCACGCGCGGCTGGGAAGACTACCCGATTCTGACGTTCAATGAAGCGCCGCTGATCGAAGTCACGGTGGTTAATCGCCCCGGCGAGGTGACGCTGGGCGCGGCCGAAGCGGCGCAGGGGCCGGCTGCCGCCGCGATCGCCAATGCGATACACAACGCCATCGGTGCGCGACTGCGCGACATGCCGTTCACTCGCGAGCGGGTGGTGTCGGCGCTGGCGGCGGGGTGATTTTTTTGAATCGGGGCCATGCCAAACCCTGAAGACCTTTTTTGCCACAGAGGACACAGAGGACACAGAGGTAACCGAGGACACAGAGAACCCAATACCGTTCGTTTAACCAACCATCCGTTCGGGCTGAGCTTGTCGAAGCCCCTTGGCATAGCAAGACCCTTCGACAAGCTCTCAGGGCGAACGGGGGTTAGACGAACAGCATTTGCAGAGAGCCCTGTTTTTGAATTTCTCTGTGTCCTCTGTGTCCTCTGTGGCAGATGTCTTTGAATTTGCCGTTCGGACTGCGACGCAACTTTTCAAACTCCAGATAACAAAATATGAAATCAAATCAACATCTGGCATGCATCGCACTATGCGCCGTAGCCAGCGGCGTAGCCGCACAGTCGTACCCGGTGAAACCCATACGCATGATTGTGCCGTGGCCGCCGGGCGGCGCGACGGATATTTTTGCACGCACGTTGTCAGAGCCGCTGTCCCGCGCGCTGGGGCAAACCGTGATCGTGGACAATCGTGGCGGCTCTAACGGCATCATCGGCGCGGAGGCGGTGGCGCGCGCAGCGCCCGATGGTTACACCACCATGTTCCACATCACCACTTCGCATGTCACCAATACGGTGGTATATAAAAAACTCAACTACGACACCCTCAACGATTTTGCGCCGATCACCCGCATTACCTGGACGCCGATGGTGATCGTGCTGCATCCGGCGTTTCCGCCCAAAACGGTGGCTGAACTGGTGACGCTGGCCAAATCACGTCCCGGTCAGGTGGATTACGCCTCGTTTGGCATCGGCAGCATGTCGCATCTGGCGGGCGAACTGTTAAACGGCATGGCGCATGTGCGTATGACGCATGTGCCCTACAAAGGGGGTGCTGCGGCACTGATCGACACCATCGCGGGCCATGTGCCGCTGAATTTTGCCGGCCTCACCCCCGCGCTGCCGCATATCAACGCGGGCAAGCTGCGCGCGCTGGCGGTGACCGGGCAAGTCCGCTCCAAACAACTGCCGGATGTGCCCACGGTGGCTTCCACGCGCGGCCTGGATGGCTACGAAGCCACCAACACCTTCGCCACCTGGGCGCCGGGGAAAACCCCGCCGGAGATTGTCACGCGGTTGAATAACGCCATCGTCAAAGTGATACAGACGCCGGATTTCAAACAGCGGCTCGAACGCGAAGGCGCCAGCGAACCCATCGGCGATACGCCGGAGCAAATGGCGGCAGCAGTGCGCGCGGACATGGCGAAGCTCACCAAGCTGGTGAAGGCGGCAGGCGTTGAGCCGCAATAATAATTTAAAAATAATCAATAAAACACATAGTTACGAATGATTGGCTGATTGACTGGTTAGCAAACGCACCCGCTTCGCGGCCACAAAGCTGTTTCATACGCGCTCAATCCCCGACGAGTTCACGCTGCGCCCGCGAGCCCTTCATTGGCGAACGAGAGACGATCGACGAGTGAATGCATCAGCGCCTGAAAGAACTGGAAGCGGCACTGCAGGCTGACTTTGTCGAGACTTTCGTGCTCGAACTCCGCGAGTAATACGTCGTCCATCGACTCCACCGTCGCCTGGCGGGCCATGCCCTCCTTGATGTAGGCCATCTCGCCGACGCATTCACCCGCGTTCAGCACGTTCAGCAGGCGGCCGCGATTGGTCACCTTGGCTTGCCCGCTGCCCAGCAGGAACAGGCTCCGGCCAGCCTCGCCCTCGCGTACGATCGCTGTGCGCGGCGGCACGCGCGACCACTTGCCGGCATGCACCAGCTCCCATATCTCGCCATCATTCAGGCGATCGAGCAGCCGGACTTTCTTCAGGGCGTTAAATTTCTCGCTGTCCGGAATCGTACTTTGATAGACGCTAAGACGCCCGATTTGTGCGATATCCAACGCCAGGTCGGCCCAGGTTCGGTAACGCTGCTCCGGCACCTTGGCGATCATCTTCAGAAGAATCTCGTCGATATCCTTGCTGAGCTCGGGCCGATGCGAGCTGGGTGCTGCGGGGGCCTCGTTGATAATCTTTGCCAGCAACTCCTGCAGCGTTGCTGCCGTGAAGGGACGATGGCCGGTGAACAGTTGGTAAAGCACGACGCCAAGTGAATACATATCGCTCTGGTGGCCGAGCGGTTCGCGCTTTATCTGCTCGGGCGACATGTAGTAGGGCGAACCGACGCCCGCCAGTTGCGTGTTCGGGGTAGAGGAAAGATAGGCCGCCCCAAAGTCCGCCACTTTGATATTCGTGCCGCTGACCACCAGTATGTTTGCCGGCTTGATGTCGCGGTGCACGATGTCCTGACGGAACGCATAATCGAGTGCGCCACAACACTTGAAGGCGATTTCGATGGCGTGTTCCTGCGACAGCAGGCTGCCGGGCAGGGTGTATTGCGACAGATTTCCACCGGGCACATATTCGATCACGATGTAGCCCGAATCCTTGGTGACCGAGGCTTCGATGATTGCCGCAATATGCGGATGCGAGAGCTTGCCCGCGAGCGAAGCCTCGTTCATGAATTGCACGGTATTGGTGTGATCGAAATCCGGGCTATTGACGATCGCAGGATCCAGCAGCTTCAGTGCAACATCGCTGCCCGTGAACGTGTCGAGGGCCAGGTAGACCGTGCCGGAGGCGCCCTTGCCGAGCACCTTGATGAGCTGGAATTTGCCAATTTGCTTCATGGCCACAGTATACCTAGGCGATTGCCGGCTACGGTGCCAGAGATGTTAAATACCCCTGTTACCGGAAATTTTAGGCATACGGAAACACTACCCCGGCACCTTACCCCACAACTCCATCAACCGCGCATCGCGTCCGCAGCCGTTGCGATAGAGTTTGTAGCGCACCGGATTCTTCAGGTAGTAGTCCTGATGATATTCCTCGGCGCGCCAAAACTCGGCGGCCTTGGTGATTTCGGTGACGATCGGTTGTTTGAAGGGTTTGGTCTTGTCCAGCGTGGTCTTGGACGCCTCGGCCAGTTTACGCTGCGTGTCGTCGTGATAAAAAACACCCGAACGATACTGCGAGCCGTGGTCGCAGAATTGCGCGTTTTTTACCGTCGGGTCGATGTTGGCCCAAAACACTTCGAGCAGTTTTTCATAGCTGACTTTCGCCGGATCGTATTCGACCTGCACCACTTCGGTGTGGCCGGTGCGACCGGTGGAAATCAGTTCATAGGTCGGGTTTTTGACCGTGCCGCCCATGTAGCCGGAGATGGTCGCGATCACACCGGGCAGCTTGTCGTACGGCGCTTCCATGCACCAGAAACAGCCGCCGGCGAAGGTGGCTTTGGCGGTTTTGACCGTGGGCGTCTGGGCAAAAGCCAGCGCCGGCATGGCCAGTAGAACGGTTAACAACAGGTGGCGAAAGCGGGACATGAGAATCTCCTGAGGATGGCCGATATACCTTGGTCGGATGGGGCGGCGTGCCCTTACAACCGTCAATATTTGCACAAAGGTTCGACTTAGAACCGGAATGTATTGCAAAATTCCCTCCGGCGCGACATTACAGCGCAAAACAAGGAAACGACATGAGCGAAAATCCAAGCGGAAATCCAGCGACAACCGAAGTCGCAACCCTGGGCGGCGGCTGTTTCTGGTGCCTGGAGGCGGTTTACGACGAACTCAAGGGGGTGATTTCGGTCGAGTCCGGCTATATGGGCGGCAAAAATCCCCATCCCACCTACGAGCAGGTGTGTGGCGGGGGCAGCGGACACGCCGAGGTGGTGCAGGTGACTTTTGATCCTGCCGTGGTGAGCTTCAAGGAAATTCTCGAAGTGTTTTTCGTGATCCACGACCCAACCACGTTAAACCGCCAGGGCAACGATAGCGGCACGCAGTACCGCTCGGCGATTTTTTACCACTCGCCAGGGCAAAAAACGGCAGCGGAACAAGTGATGGCGAATCTCGGCGGGGCGGGGCTATGGCGCGACCCGGTCGTGACGGAAGTCACCGCAGCATCGGTGTTCTACATTGCCGAGGCCTATCATCAGGAATATTTTGCCAACAACCCCGGCGCGGGCTATTGCCAGTTCGTGGTGGCACCCAAGGTGGCGAAGTTTCGTAAACACTTTTTGGGGAAGTTGAAGCAGTAGGCCCGGCTTTTTGGGTTTAGTGCAGCAGGTATCGTGATGTCTCCAGAGGTATCACGGTAGAACGCCAAAACATCTGCTGTCATTCCCGCTTTCGCGGGAGTGACAAGTGTGGCATTGAGCCAAATGAAAGTCGGATGAATCAACAACCGGCATAACCGTCGTGGGTATCACCAATCCCCCGAACTCCCCCCGCCCCCCGAACTCCCGCCGCCGCCGGAAAAGCTGTCACTTGAACTCCAGCTTGATCCTGAGCTCGACGACCAACTGCCGCTGCTGTGGTTGAGTCCGTCGAAGCGCGAACGGCCGCCGCTGCGGCGGTCGCCGTTGAGGCTGTTGCGTTTCTTGAACCATTCACTGCGTTGAATCAACAGCTTCGCAATGGGGAAGCCCACCACATAGATGCCGAGCATCACCATGGCGGCTTGCAACCCCACCACGGCGATCGGGAACAGGCCCCAGAATGGTATCAGGAACACATACAAAAACCAGCCCATGCCCGGCGTGACGATGCCGATCACGGTGAATAACCCGATGATGCCGAAGATGAAGGTGCCAAACAGCAATTTTTCGGTGAGCGACATATTGGGTTGCTGAAACCCCGATATGCTTTTATCGGGCGTGTCTGCGCTTTGTGCCACAGCGTCGCCTTCCAGCGTGGCAATGATGGCTTCGACGCCAGCCGCCATGCCCTGATCGAACTGGCCGGCCTTGAACGGCGGCGCGATGACGTTGCGGATAATGCGGCTTGCCACCGCATCGGGCATTGCGCCTTCAAGGCCGTAGCCCACTTCGATGCGGATTTTTTTCTCCTTGGGCACCACGATCAGCAGGGCGCCGTTGTCCTTGCCCTTTTTGCCGATCTTCCATTGTTCGACCACGCGCACACCGTAGGCATCGATGCTCTCTTCGCCCAGCGTGGGGATGGTCAGCACCACTACTTGGTTGCCGGTTTTATCTTCGTGCGCCTTGAGTTTTGCCGTGAGGCCGGCGTGTGTCGCGGGGGTCATCAGCTCGGCGTTATCGACGATGCGCCCGGTCAACATCGGCACATCGGCGGCGAACGCATTCGAGGCGAGCAGCAGAATAAGGCAGCACCACCGCGCGAATCTCATGACGCGCCCTCCTCGACCACGGCGCCATCCTGTAATTCGTTGCCGTGAGATTGCAGGCGGACATTTTTTTGCGCGAGCAGCGCCGTCATCGCCTCCATGCCAGCGCGAAACGCCGCCACCGGCTGCCAGTGCGCCAGGTGCGGCTTCATCATGGCGATCACCGGATTCAGATCGCCGCGCGACAGGTGGCGGGTGATGCCGGTGTCGGGCAGGATGTAGACCTTGCGCTCGAAGCGGCACACCATGATCAGGATGCCCGAGCGCTCAGCCGTGCGAAAAATTTCGCGTTGCAGGAACAGCCCTTGCGCGTATTGCCGTACCTCGGCGGCGGCGCGGCCCCGGTGCAAAAACAGCCGTGCAAAACGCGGGTTAAACGCCGATGCCAGCGCGCACAGCAGCCCGCACGCCAGGATGGCCATGACATCGCGCGCGGGGGTATGAATGCTCGCCCAGTCCGGGCTGATGAACTCGTCCAGCACCACCGCCAGCGCCGCCAGCCCTGCCCCCAGGGCGAAGGCCCGCCAGGGGATATCCGGGTAGTCGTCCGCCTTGCCGACCACGGCGGCGACCACCTGCGCCCCGGTCGCGCGTTCGAATTGCTGCGCTAGTTCGTTGATTTCTTGTTGCTCTTTGGTATTGGGCAGCATGGCGAATCTATCCTTGACTATCCTGCAAGCGGGGCAAAACGGGTGGCGGCTGGCCAAAGATTACACAGGCACCCCCTTTTTATGCAAGCACCAGGGGAGTGTGGCGCAGGTGTATCCCCCAAGGGAAATTCGATTTTCCCTCTAGGAAAGCATTGACAAGCCGGTTTTCCCTCGGCATTCTGTTGCCACCGTGCTACCGGTGCTTGCGCTGGCGGCAGGGCAAAAAAAGCAAACAGCTAAAAAAAGTCATAACCTGATAACGTTTATCCACTTTAAAAAAACGGAGAACTACGATGGCAGCAAAGAAAAAAGCAGTAAAGAAAGCTCCCCCCGCGAAGAAAAAAGCCGCAAAGCGTAAACCCAATGCGGCCTTCATGAAGCCGATGAAAGTCAGCGCCGAACTGGGCGCAGTTATCGGCACCGGCGCGATGCCGCGTACTGAAGTCACCAAGAAAATCTGGGCCTACATCAAGAAGCACGGCCTGCAAGATGCGAAGAACAAGCGCAACATCAACGCCGACGACAAACTGAAGCCGATCTTCGGCGGAAAGAAACAGGTGTCGATGTTCGAAATGACCAAGCTCGTCAGCAAGCACTTGAGCTAGGCTTCACGTTTTAATAGAACGGCCAGCGTGGCGACACGCTGGCCGTTTTGTTTTGGATGCAACGCAGGCGAACCCCTTCACCGCAGAGGCGCAAAGAACCCCCGCAGAGAAAAGCAGTTCTCTGCGTAACCTCTGCGCCTTTGCGCCTCTGCGGTGAAGTTCTTGAAAATACGGCGACTACCCCCGCCGCGCAAACCACGCCCCCCACAACAACGCCGCGCCCATCGCAAAGAACACCGGCGTCATGCCCAGTGCCGCGCCCAGCGCGCCGAAGATCATCGGGATTGCCGCTTGCGTGATGTTGAGCAGCAGCGTGCGCATGCCTACCGCCTCGCCGCCGCGTCCTGGCGGCGCTTTTTCATAGAGCAGCGCCATGATGATGGGTTGTGTGCCGCCCAGGCCGACGCCCAGCACGAACGACACCATCATCAGCACGGGCACGCTGCGGGTGAGCGGTATCAGCGCCAGCATCACCGCAGTGAGTATCATGGCGCCGATCAGCAGTTTGCGTTCGTCCACGCGGTGCACCAGCCACGGCAGAATCAGCCGCGTAATAAAAATGGCGCTACCGAAAGCCCCCAGCACCAGACCGATGGTTGAAGCCGACAGGCCGATGCTGAAGCCGTGTATCGGCATCACGAACGAGTACAAATCCCAGCACATCGACAACAGGCCGCTGATCACAAAAATGCGCAGCAGCGCCGGGATGCGCAGCAGGTCGGCGATGCGTTTGTCGGGTGCATCTTCGGTCTGCGGCGCGGCGGCTGGTGGCCGGTGCAGACGCCGGATCGCGCTGCGGCGGTGGTAAATCAACGCCAGTGTGGCGACCACAAAACCCGCGCTCAACAAAAAAGTGTTGCGGTGGCCAAACCAATCGATGGCGAACCCCGCCGTCACCGGCCCGACGAAACCGGAGGTCGAAAACGCCAGCGCCAGTACACTGAAATTGCGTGCACGGTCTTCGGGGCGGCCCACCAGCGCGGCAGCCTGATTGACGCAGATGTGATACAGCATGAAGCCACTGCCCGCCAGCACGCTCACCGCGAACAGCGTTTCAACGCGCGGCAACGCATACGCCAGCAGCACGCCCGCGAGGATCAGCGAAGCGCCGAACACCATCGGTTTGTAGACCCCGATGCGGTCGATCTGGCGGCCCCAGCGCACCGAGCAGAACATCGGCACCACGGCGATCAGCGAAATAATCATGCCCACCGTAAACGGCGTCGCGCCCAAATGCAGGGCGAACAGCGACATCGTGATGCGCGCGCTGGCAAATGCCATGTGCGGCAGGATGGTGAGCAGGAAGATGAGGCTGATGCTCATACGGCGTCGAATATAACTATTTGTTTTTAAAGGTTATTTTTTAAAGGCCACCAGGCCGACGCCAGCGCAGGTGATAACGATGCCCAGCCAACTGATTGCCGAGGGCGTAATGCCGAACCATAAAAACTCCGGCACGATGGCGAACACCGGCGTGAGATAAATCAGACTGGTGACACGCGTGGCGCCGCCATGACGCAACAGGTAATGCCAGGCGCTCACCGCCAGTAGCGAAGCGAAAATCACCAGATACACCATCGCACCCACCAAGGCCCACGACCAACGCACGTGGTTGTCTTCTAAGGTCAACGCCAGCGGCGCCAGCACCAGAAACGTGACGGCGAATTGCACCATCGCTGCCGCGCGCAGATCGACGTTCGCACAAAAGGCCCGCTGATACAACGAACCGGCGGTGACGCCGATCAGCGCCAGCGTGACCGCGATCAGACTGCCGGTGCTGGCTTCACGTACGTCGATCTTGTGCCATACGATCAGGGCGACGCCGGCCAGCCCGGCGATCACGCCGCACCATTGCACGCGATTCAGGCGTTCGCCCATCCAGCGTGCGGCGATGATGGCGGTGATCACCGGTTGTATGCACAGCAGAGCTGAGGTAATGCCCGCAGAAAGCCCGAGATACTGCGTGTAGTGGCTGCCGCCCAGATGGATGGCGTGCATCAGGAGGCCGGCGATGGCCACGTGCACGTAGCCCATGCGCGTGGCGGGCCATGCGGGCCGCGTCAGCCACACGAAAGGCACAAGACACACAATGCCCAGCGCAAAGCGCATGCTGAGGAAGGTCAGCGGCGACGCGTGCTGCAGGGCGATTTTGCTGGCGATGAAACCGCTGCCCCAGATCGCGACGAAGTACCAGGCGAGGAGCGTGCTGCTAAAGCGGGGAAGGCGCGACACGGAGTTTATTGCAAACAACTTCTGTAAAAACAAGCGCTTCAGTATACCGCGATTGAAATGCGCACGCTGAAAACCGGATTCAGGTACGCTGAGCCGCCTACATTTTTTGTGTCGCAGTGAAATTGCATCACGATGCGGATAGTCGATTTTCAGGGAGACTCACCATGTTTGCCCGTCTCATGCCCACCGAAGGGCGCTTCTTCGAGATGTTCAATGAGCACGCGGGTTACATCGTGCAGGGCAGCCACGAGCTGGCCGCACTGATGGCCAGGGGCGACGATATTCAGAATCGCGCCTACCGCATCGAATCCGTCGAAAAACTGGCGGACAAGGTGACGCACGGCGTGATCGAGCTGCTGCACAAGACCTTCATCACCCCGCTGGATCGCGACGAGATACACCAGCTCATCACGCGCATGGACGATATTCTGGATTTGATGGAAGACGCGGCGCAATCGGTTTTCCTGTATGACGTGAAAACCATTCCGCCCGAAGCCGCCAGGCTCGCCGATCTGTGCGTGTTGTGCAGCGAGCAGGTCAAGATTGCCGTGGGCCTGCTCTCGAACATGGAAAACGCCAAGGCGATTCTCGTCGCCTGCGACGAAATCGATCGCCTCGAATCCAACGCCGATCATGTGATGCGCTCGGCCATCGCCACGCTGTTCCGCGACGAAGCCGATGTGAAGCAGATCATCAAACTGCGTTCGATATTCGAGCTGCTCGAAACCGTCACCGACCGGTGCGAGGACGTGGCCAATATCATCGAAGGCATCGTGCTGGAAAATTCTTAAATGAGTTTCAGCTTTGAAATACTGGTGCTGCTGATCATCGTGGCGCTGCTGTTCGATTTCATGAACGGCTTTCACGATGCAGCGAATTCGATTGCCACGGTGGTGTCCACCGGCGTATTAAAACCGCATCAGGCGGTGCTGATGGCGGCGACGTTCAACTTTATCGCGCTCTTTATCTTCCAGTTGAAGGTCGCCACCACGGTGGGCAAAGGTATTGTCGACGCTGGCATCATCGATCACTACGTGGTGTTCGGCGCGCTGATGGGCGCGATCGCCTGGAACATCATTACCTGGTATTACGGCATACCGTCCAGCTCCTCGCACGCGCTGATCGGTGGGCTGGTGGGTGCTGCCATCGTCAAGGCCGGCGCGAGTGCGCTGGTTTCGAGTGGGCTGATCAAGGTGGTGGCGTTCATCCTGATTTCGCCGCTGGTGGGCTTTTTGCTCTCGGCGATGCTGCTGGTGATCGCCTCGAATCTGGTGAGGCGCATGACGCCCTTCAGGGTGGATAAATGGTCAAGGCGGCTGCAACTGGTGTCCGCCTCGATGTATTCGCTCGGCCACGGCGGCAACGACGCGCAAAAAACCGCAGGCATCATCTGGATGTTGCTGATCGCGTACGGCGCGACCGGCGCCAAGGAAGGTATTCCCAATTGGGTGGTCGTTGCGTGTTATGTGACGATTGCGCTGGGCACGCTGTTTGGCGGCTGGCGCATCGTGAAAACCATGGGCCAGCGCATCACCAAATTAAAGCCGTTTCAGGGCTGCTGCGCGGAAACCGGCGGCGCGTTGACGCTGTTCATGGCCACGGGTCTGGGTATCCCCGTCTCAACCACGCATACCATCACCGGCGCAATCGTCGGCGTAGGCTCGGCGCGCGGCTACAAGGCGGTGCGCTGGGGCGTCGCCGGCAACATCGTGTGGGCATGGGTATTCACCATTCCGTGCTCGGCGTTCATGGCCGCCGTGGCGTGGTGGATTGGTAAGCAGATTCTTTAGGATTGAGGATTGAGTAACCCCACCACAGCCATGGTGTGACTAAATCCTCAATCCTGATAACTCAATCCTGCATTCAAGGTGCCAACCGTTCACAGCGCCAGCCTTGCGCCGCCTTGCGATACACCAGCCGGTCATGCAGGCGGTTTTCACGACCCTGCCAGAATTCAATTTCCACGGGCATCAGGCGGTAGCCGCCCCAGTGTGCCGGGCGCGCGGGGTTGTCGCCCGTGGCGCGTGCGGTGTCGTTAAAACGCTGCTCCAGTGCGCTGCGATGGGCAACCACTTCGCTTTGCGGTGACGCCATCGCGGCGTGGCGGCTGCCCAGCGGGCGCGTGGCGAAATAGGTATCTGATTCAGCGGCGCTGACTTTGGCTAGCGTGCCGTCGATACGTATCTGGCGTTCCAGCGGCAGCCAGGCAAACAGCAGTGACGCGTGATGGTTGGCGGCGATTTCGCGGCCCTTGCGGCTGTGATAATCGGTGTAAAACACAAAACCGCTGTCTACGCCCTTGAGCAAAACTATGCGCGACGACGGCTTGCCGCTGGCCGACACCGTCGCCAGCGACATCGCATTGGGCATCAGGAGTTCGGCTTTTTGCGCGTCGTCGAACCAGCGTGCGAACTGCGCCAGCGGATCGACGAGCACATCCTTCTCGTCGAGGCCGTCGCGCATGTATTCCTGGCGCACGCGCGCGAGATCAAGCATGGTTTATAGCGAGCCTTACGTAACTATTTGTTTTAAACGGACTTTTCCAATCTACTTTTTGCCCTGACGCGCGTCGAATTCCGCCGCCAGTTCGCGGTTGGTCTTGTAGTGCGGCACCTTGAACAGCAGCCGCTTCCACGATTGCAGGCGCGGAACGCTACCTTGCACCTCGGTTTTCCAGTAATTGTCGCCGAGCTCGATGTTGCGCTTTTGATCCATCTCCCAGTATTTTTTCGAGCTTTCACCGCCAAACATGAAGAGGCGGCCTTCGATGATCTTGAAGTTGTCGTGATTGCCGCCCAGCGGAATCGCGTACACCATGCCGTTGGAGCAAAAGCCGTTGTATTGCGGCTTGAATTTGTCGGGCGCCGAGCGAAACTGTTCGCGGTTGGCCTCGCTGGCAAAGCGGTAAGTTACGCCTTCATGTTCCATCTTGATATCCGGTCGGCCAGGCAGTGGATTGCCGGCGGCAAAATAACTGATGGGGTCGTAGCCCTTCAGCATCAAGCGGCTGTCGGTGCCGTCGCTGACGGTATTGTGGGTGGCGCAGCCGGCAGCCGACAGTACCAGTAGGACAAGGCAAAACAGGCGTTGAAACATGACAAAAATCCTCCAGTAGAGTGTGGCAAATTATAACCGCGCCTCCGGTATACTGCGCGCCGGAGAGCGTACGGACAGAGGAACGCACAGAGGAACGCACAGAGGAGAAGCATCATGCCGGAAATAACTGTCACCAAAATCGCCGGGGCCATCGGCGCCGAAATCGGCGGCGTGGACTTGCGGCGCGAGCTGTCTGACGACACCATCGCCGAAATCCGCCGCTTGTGGAACGAGCATGTGGTGATCTTTTTCCGTGATCAGGCACTCGAAAGTGCTCAATATCTGGCCTTTGCCGAGCGCATTGGCAAGCCGGTGGAGTATCCGTTTATCGGCGGCATCGAGGGCTTTCCCGTGATCACCCCGGTGGTGAAACTCGAACACGATCGCATCAACTTCGGCGGCATCTGGCATTCGGACACCACCTATCTTGAAGAGCCGCCGATGGGCACGTTTCTCATCGCACGCGAAGTGCCGCCCCACGGTGGCGACACGCTGTTTGCCAATCAGTACCTCGCCTACGAGGCGTTGTCGGATGGCTTGAAGCAAACACTGGACGGGCTCACCGGCATCAGCTGTTCCGCCAAGGCCGATGTGTCGAAATCGCGCGAGGACCGCATGGCCAACAGCCCCACGGCACAGGCCAACCAGGTGTTTCAGGCCGAGCATCCGGTGGTGCGCACGCATCCCGAAACCGGGCGTCGCGCGCTCTACATCAACACCGGCCATACCACGCGCTTCAAGGGTTGGACGGAGGACGAAAGCGCGCCGCTGCTCGCCTACCTGCATCAACATCAGATCAAGCCGGAATTTACCTGCCGTTTTCAGTGGCGCGTGGGTTCGATTGCGTTGTGGGATAACCGCGCGGCGCTGCACTATCCGCTGAACGATTACCACGGCCACCGGCGCATCATGCATCGCATTACTTTGCAGGGCGATCGCCCGCGCTAAGCCAAGTTGCTCTGTTTTCCCTCACCCCCGGCCCCTCTCCCGGAGGGCGAGGGGTGAAAAGCCCATCGCGCTCCGGGATCAGGGAACACTGACAGCGGAGCAGAAGGGTTGGGATGAGGGAAGCCGTGTTTTTGGAGGCACCAAGATGACATTTCTTACCCAATCACTTATGGGGACCTCTAATAATTGGTTTGCAAAAGCAGGGCCGCCAAATTCGTGATGCTTGCGTCATGTTATGTTGGTTTTTGGCAAGATTTCGCTCGAAACTCGCTCCTTTTACGGGTATTTCCCGCCTTTTATGCCACAGCGGACGCAC
>CAMBGJ010000057.1 GCA_945865805.1 Bordetella parapertussis | reverse complement strand
GTCCTCTGTGGCAAAAAAGGGTTTCTGTCGAACCTGAATAGTTACGATAATTCGGCACACTACAACGATACAGAGGCAAAACGGAGCGAGATATGAATCCGCATGAACTGAATCGACGCAAGGCGCTCAAGGCGGCGTCTGTCTTCGCGGTGACAGGCGTGGCCGCGAGTATCGGCTGCGCACAGACAGGAACGAGCGGCGGCACCTCCGCGAACGCTCTGCCCGGCCGTGGCGAATTCCTCATACGCGGCGCCAACATACTCTCGATGGATGCCGTCGTCGGCGACTACGCGCGCGGCGATGTGCATGTGCGTGATGGCGCGATAGTCGCCGTGGCAAAGGAAATCACCGCGCCCGGTGCCGTCGTGATCGACGCCGGCGGCATGATCTGCATGCCGGGCTTCGTCGAAACGCACTGGCATTTGTGGACCAGCCTGCTGCGGCCGATGATGAGCACCGATGACGCCAAACGCGGTTACTTTCCGGTGACCAACGCGCTGGGCCGCCACTTCGCGCCGCGCGATCATTACAACAGCGTACGGCTGGGTCTGGCCGAGGCGCTCTCTGCGGGCGCGACGACGGTGCATAACTGGGCGCATAACATCGCCTCGCCTGATCACGCGGATGCCGAGCTGCGCGCGATGCGCGACACCGGGCTGCGCGGGCGATTTTCATACGGCCCGGTGCAAGGCGCGCCCAACGATCAGCCAATGGATCTGGCAGGCCTTGCCAAAATCCAGCGGCAATGGATGCCCAACGACGGCCTGCTGACACTCGGCATCAGCTCGCGCAACGTGGGAGATTCCACCAACCAGTTGCGCGGCAATATCTCGGTGGACATGGCGCACAAAGATTGGGGCGGCGCGCGCGCCCTCGGCTTGCCGATTACGATGCACACTTCGGGGCTGAGTCCGGTGACGCTGCTGGAAAAAGCCGGCTTGCTGGGGCCGGATGTGCAACTGGTGCACCCGCTGCTCACCACGCCGGAAGAACGCAAGATTCTCGCGAAACGCGGCGTGAGCTACAGCATGTCGCCGGTGGGCGAATCGCAGCGCCCGGCTGCTGCTGGCGTGATTCAGTTGGGCGAGCTGCTCGAAGCTGGCGTCAAGGTCAGCATGTCGATAGACCTTACCGGCACCTACACGGTGGATTTCTTCCAGTGCATGCGCTTTCTGTACCATCTGCACCGCCACCGTATCGGCGCGCGTATTCCGCTTACCGCAAAACGCCTGGTGCAACTGGCCACGCTGGATGGCGCGGTGGACCTCAATATCGCTGATCGCACCGGTTCGCTCACACCGGGCAAGCGCGCCGACATCATTCTGGTGCGCACCACCGACGTCAACATGGCGCTACTCGCCGATCCGTATGAAACACTGGTCAACATTGCGCAGCCGCGTAACGTCGACACCGTGATCGCCGATGGTCGCGTGCTGCTGCGCGGCGGGCGTTTTACCGCACTGGATCACGCGGCCGTGGTACGCGATGCGGCGCAATCGGGGGCGGATTTGCTGGCGCGGGCGAAACAGGGGTAAGGCGCTGCCTGAAGACGCGGTGGGTGCGTCAGTTCAAACGCGTCAATCCACCTTCGCCTTCAGCGTCTTCGCGATCATCGCGTATTTTTCGACTTCGCTTTTGATCAATGCACCGTACGCCTCTGGCGTGCCGCCGACCGGATCCACGCCGTTGGCGGCGTATTTTTCCAGCAGACTCGGCGAAGCCATGGCTTTATTCACGGTGTCGTTCAAGCGCGCGATAACGGCCTTGGAGACCCCCACCGGCGCGATCAGCCCCGCCCATACGGTCACCTCATAACCCGGCACGCCGGATTCGGCGACCGTGGGCAAGTCGGGAAAATTCGACGCCCGCTTCAGGCCCGTGATGGCGATGCCGCGCAACCGTCCGCCGCGGTGGTGCGGCGAGATGGAGCTCATGCTCTCGAAAATCAGATGCACCTGGCCGCTCATCATGTCGGTCATCGCCTGCGCGCCGCCCTTGTACGGCACGTGCGCGATGTTCACTCCCGCCATCTGCTTGAACAATTCGCCCGCCAGATGACCCGGCGAGCCATTACCGGAAGAGGCATTGAGCAATTTACCGGGATTGGCCTTGGCCTGATTGATGAGTTCACGCACGGTTTTGATCGGCTGCGAATTGCTCACCGCCAGCATCTGGCTGCCGGTGTTGGTTTGCGCGATGGGCTGCACGTCTTTCAGCGCGTCGTACGGCACCTTGGGCAAAATGCTGCGATTGATCGCCAGCCCACCGATATTGCCGTAGCCGATGGTGTAGCCGTCGGGCGCGGCACGCACCACCATTTCGATGCCGATGGTTAGCCCGCCACCGGGACGGTTATCCACCACCACCTGCTGACCGAGGATGCGCGTGAATTCATGCGCCAGTATGCGTGCCGAGGTGTCGGAGGCGCTGCCCGCCGCCTGTGGCACGATGTAGCGCAGCGGGCGATCAGGATATTGCGCGACGGCTGGCGCGGCCATGAGTACGGCGGCGCAAAGTCCCGCGACCAACGCACGCTGTGTTGAGTTAAATGCAAAATGAGTCATCGCTTGCTCCGTCGATCTGGTCAGAAATCCCCTGTGGCGGGATTTATATAAGTATTTGATTTTATTGATATTTTACATGAAGTAGAGTTTCAGCGCCGTCTCGCCGCCGATGATGCGCTGCGCGGTCTCATCGGGCACGCAGCGTTTGAACGCTGCCAGAGTATCGGCGTAAGTCACTTTATCTTCAAACGCCGCGAACGGCCAATCGCTGCCCCACAGCAAGCGCTCCGCGCCGCAATTTTTTACCAGTTCGCGCGCGCAGGCTGCGGCGATGTCGAGCGACTCCAAACGATACTCTGCCGACAGCTTCACCCAGGTGCGGCCTTTTGCCACCGCGCGCAGGATCGCCTGCTGCCCCACGCACGCCGCGCCCTGGCCTTTTTGCGGATGGCCGAAATGATCGACGACGATTTTCACACCGGCGGCATCCAGCGCGGCGAGCGGCGCTTCGAGCAGATCGCCCGTTTGATTGATGTGCACATGCCAATCCAGATCACGCACGCGGCGAAAGAATTTACGGTACTCCGCCGAGGTGATGTCGGGCAGGTTCTTAACATTGCGCCATTGCAACCGCACGCCCACCACGCCATCGTCGCGCATCATGCGCATCACGTAGGGGTCGATCGACGGCTTGACTATCGCCGTGGTGCGCAAACGGTGTTTGTGTTTCACCGTTGATTCAATCATGTACTCGTTGTAATCATCGTAGAGACTCGCCGCCGCCATCACCGCGTAGCGCACGCCATGTTGATCGAGTGCGGCGATATATTGCTCAATGGTGGCATCCGCCGGGGGGTGATGCCAGGCGGTGGCCGATAGCGGCATATCGGTGGTGTAGACGTGCGCGTGGCAGTCGACGAGCGGCACATCCTCAATTTTGTTGGCCATAAAAGAATCCGGTTAATAGCGTGGCAACAAGCGACTGTGCGCAGGATGCGTGTACGGCGATTTTTGTGCAAGCGCATCGCATGCGCCGCCACTTGCTACAATGGCTGGCACGAAATCAATGGGCTTGAAAGGCGTTTCCGTCATGGGATTTTTCAAGACACTGTTCGGCTCGGCGGATGCTGCCGCGAGTCCTACCGCAGAAGGAAGAGATCAAGCCGAATAACACTTAGACGATTGCACAGGAATCCTAAATCATGCCCACCACAACCCGTCCGCTGTTATTCGATTCCCACGCCCATCTGCTCACTGACGATCAGCAGCGTTACCCGCATAAGCCGATGCAGCGTTCGCCCGATAGCGCGGGGACGCTCCCTTCGACTTCGCGGCGCACAGCCTGTCCTGAGCTGTGTCGTGGCCATAAACTGCGGGCCTGTTACAACACTTTCTCACGTGTTCTAATTTCGATAAGGAGGAACGCAACATGCCGTATCTACAGTCCGATGGCGCAAAGCTGTATTACGAAGAAGCCGGCACGGGAACGCCGATTGTTTTCGTGCACGAATTTTCCGGCGATCTGTGGAGCTGGGAAAAGCAGATTCAGTATTTCAGCCGACGCTACCGCTGCGTGGCGTTCAACGCACGCGGTTATCCGCCGTCGGAAGTGCCGACTGCCTTGCGCAACTACTCGCACAAACACGCGGTGGATGATGTCGCGGTGTTGATGAAGCATCTCAAAATACCCCGCGCGCACATCATGGGTTGCTCGATGGGATCGCGCACGGCGCTGGATTTCGGCCTGACCTATCCGCGCATGGCGCTGTCGCTCACCATGATAGGCATCGGCAGCGGCGGCGATCCGCGCAACAAGGCGCAGTTCCTGCGCGATGCCGAGAAGCGCGCACGGCTCTACGAAGAAGAGGGTCTTGAACAAGTGCTGAAAGGCCTGCGTGTCGCCGCCAACCGCATTCAGTTAAAGCACAAAAATCCCCGTGCGTGGGACGATTTCGGCCGCCGATTTTTGCTTCATTCGGCGCAGGGTTGCGCCAACATCACGCGTCGCGTTATGGCACCGCGGCCCTCGCTCTTCGGCATGGAGAAAGCCTTGCGCGCAATGCGCGTGCCCTCGCACGTGGTGGTGGGTGACGAAGACCCCGGCGCCATCGATTCGGCGCTGTTCATGAAGCAGGTCAGCCCGGCGGTGCGGCTATCCATCGCGCCCGCGACCGGGCATCTGGTGAATCTGGAGGAGCCGGAATTGCTGCACCGGATCACCGATGATTTTTATGCGCTGATCGAGGCGGGGAAGTGGCGGCCGAGGTAAAATAATTCAATTAAAACAAATACTTAAACTATAACGCTACTCATATGCGAACCCTGCTCACCAACGCCAACCTAATCGACTGCATCGATGCCACGCCCAAGCCACGCGCTACCGTAGCGATAGGCGACGATGGCCGCATCGCGTCTATCCATCTCGATGGCCACGTGCCGGACACCCATGGCGCCACGGTGATCGATCTCAAAGGCAAGTTCCTCATGCCGGGCCTGTGGGACGTGCACATTCACCCGGACTACCTCACGCTCGCCGAAGCGCCACTGGCGGATCAGGTGGCGTTGTTCGGCCACCGGCTGATGAGCGCATTGACCGATTCGGGCATCGTCGGTTTTCGGTGTGCGGGCACGCACAGTTTTATGGATGTGGCGTGGAAGCGCGCGTTTGATACGGGGTTGTATGTGGGGCCGCGTTTGTATGCGAGCGGGCACTTTCTCACTACCACCGGCGGGCATTTTCTCACCACCGGCCACGCACTCGAATGCGATGGGCCGTACGGATTCGTCAAGGCGATACGCGAACAGATCAAAAACGGTGTCGATCACATCAAACTGAATCTTTCGGGCGGGATCATGGGCCCGTCGTGGGATCGCCACTGGCATTCGTTTTTGCTCGACGATGAAATCCGCGCGGCGTTCGATATCTGCCGCCAACGTGAATTCAAGGTGATGGCGCATGCCACCAATCCCGGCGCGGTAAAAAATGCATTGAAACTCGGCGCGCATAGCGTCGAGCACGGCTATATTATGGACGACGAATGCATCGAGCTGTTCCTAAAGCACGATGCCTGGTATGTGCCCACGCTCGCCATCAGCCATCTCACACCGAATCAGGCCGGCAACGAATGGGAGCAGGCTTATCTCAAGCAGCGTAATCTGGCACCGTCACTGTGCTGCCGCGCGGATGCCTCAAGCGATGTCCACGCCACCTGGTTTCGAAAGGCGCTAAACGCTGGCGTGAAAATGGCGCTGGGTTCCGACATTCGGCCGTTGAAGGATGCCGCACTGCTGGAAATGGGGCTGTGGGTGAAGGATGGTGCCACGCCGTGGCAGACACTGCTCGCCGCCACGCGGCATGCGGCGGTGGTGTGTGGTGCGGGTGATGATCTTGGCACGGTGGCGGTGGGCAAACTTGCGGACCTGATTGTCGTTGCCGCCAATCCGCTGGACGACATCAACCATGTGCGCAAGCTGCTGCTGGTGTTGAAGGAAGGCCGCGTAGTGTCGGACAAACGGGCGCGGTAATTTTGTCCAGCGATCGAAATGCCCATGGGCACTACGATTGATGCTGGAAACGGCCGTTGGGCGGGGTGAGTTACCATCCGAGAAATATAATAAAAATCAATTAAAACAATCAGTTACGTTACTTTACCTAATTAGGAAGCCGCCTCGCGGGAGATCGTGTCGCCGCACCCGACATTGGCATGCCAGGCGCTTCACGCCTATACTAGTGATTCGTCTCACGTTGGAGCGCAACTGATGAGCCTGTCGATCCGCCCTCTTACCGCCTCGGGTTTCGCCGGAGAGGTGTCGGGCGTCGATCTCACGCAGCCACTCCGCCGCGAACAGGTTCGCGCAATCGACGATGGCATGGATCAATACGGCGTGCTGGTATTTCACGGGCAGCGCTTCACCGACGAAACCCAATTGGCCTTCAGCCGACAGTTTGGCGAACTGGAATTTTCCAACGCTGCGGAACTCTACAAAGAACGGCGCCTGCAACAAATGGAAATGGCGGACATTTCCAATCTCGACCCGTCGGGCCAGTTGCGCCCGGCCACCGATCACATGCGCTTGACGGCACTGGGCAACCGCCTGTGGCATTCCGATGCGTCTTTTCGTGCGATCCCGGCGAAGTACTCGCTGTTGTCGGCACGCACTATCCCCGGCGCTGGCGGCAACACCGAATTCGCCGATATGCGCGCGGCCTATGACACGCTCGACGCCGCATTAAAGGCCGAGATCGCCGATATGATCACCGAGCACTCCAACGCCTATTCGCGCGAGCAGATCGGCATCGCCAAAGCGGAATACGGCGCGGAAAATCAGGTCAAGTTAAAACCCGTGCTGCAGCGGCTGGTGCGCCATGATGCGCGCACCGGGCGCGCGAGCCTTTATCTTTCCGCGCATATTGGTGCCATCGTCGGCTGGCCGGTGCCGGAGGCGCGCATGCTGATCCGCGATTTGATGGAACACGCCACACAGCGCTCATTCGTCTACGCCCATGCGTGGCAACAATGGGATCTGGTGATTTGGGACAACCGCACCACCATGCATCGCGCCCGGCGTTACGACGACCTGCACGAGGTGCGCGACATGCGCCGCACAACCCTACGGGGCGAAAGTGTCACCGTCGAGCAAATTCAGGCAGCCGCTTAAAACAGGAGCAACATCTCATGAGCATTCAAATTCGTGCCGTGCAAAATAGCGCCACCGGTGGTTTTGTTGGCGAAGTCACCAACATCAATATTTGCGCGCCGCTCACCCGCGAGCAGGTCGCCGCGATTGAACGCGGCATGGACGACTACGCCGTGCTGACGTTCCCCGGCCAGCCGCTCACCGACGAGCAGCAGGTCGCGTTCACGCGCAACTTTGGCGAACTGGAAATCACGCTCGCCGGGCAGATGGCCAAGCCCGAGGAACGGCGTTTCCAGCAACTCGAACTCGGCGATATTTCCAACTACGCCAAGGGCGACACAACCCGGCTGCACAAGCGCGCGGACCGGGCGCGCATGTACTCGCTGGCCAACCGGCTGTGGCATTCCGATGCCTCGTTTCGCGCGGTAGGCGCGGGGTATACGCTGCTGCACGCCCGCATCACGCCGAGCCAGGGCGCCGACACGCAATTCGCCGACATGCGCGCCGCGTACGACGCTTTGAGCGCCAGGGATAAGGCGGAAGTCGAGAATCTCGTGTGCGAACACTCGATCGTGTTTTCACGCCAGCAAATTGGTTTTGCCGAATACAACCCTGGGTTCGACGAACACTTAAAACCCGTGCCGCACAAGCTGGTGTTGACGCATCCGAAAACCGGTCGCAAGTCGCTGTATCTTTCATCGCACATCGGCGGCATCGTCGGCTGGCCAGTGCCGGAAGCACGCGCCTTCCTGCGTGACCTAACCGAGCACGCCACACAGCCGCAATTCGTTTACGCACACCAATGGCAGGTCGCCGACATGGTGATGTGGGACAACCGCACGGTCATGCATCGCGCGACGCGCTTTGACGACCTGAACGAAGTGCGCGATCTGCGCCGTACGTCGCTGAAGGGTGTGGGGCTGGAAGTCAACGCGCGGCACCCGGCGGCGGTGGCGGCATAGTTCGCGCCCAGCGCTGTTTCGCCTTGTTTCCCTGCGCGGGCCAATCGCAAACGGCGATTAACGAACTCTCGTTGGGGGAACGCACCTTGAGTTTGTCCCGCCGCCGTTGGTCGTGGGCCGTTACTGTACTGACGGCGGCACTGGTCTGCATCAATACCGCCGCCGCCCAGCCATATCCGCAGCGCGCCGTGCGCATCATCGTGCCTTTTGCCGCCAGCGGGCCGACCGACATCGTCGCCCGCCTCATTGGTCAACGCCTGAATGAATCGATGGGACAGCAATTCATCATCGACAATCGTGGCGGCACGCACGTCGGCGCACAACTGGCCGCGCGTGCCGTAGCCGACGGCCACACGCTGTTCCTCACCGGCATTGCCACGCTGTCGATCGCGCCGCATATGCACAAGAGCCTGCCCTATGATCCGTTCAGGGACTACGCGCCGATTTCCAAGCTGACGGTGCAACCGCTGATGCTGATGGTGCACCCGTCGCTGCCCGCGCGCACGGTAAAGGAATTCATCGCCCTCGCACGCTCGCGGCCGGGGCAATTGTCGTACGCCAGCTCGGGCCTTGCCGGTACCGGGCATCTGGCTGGCGAGTTGTTCAAGTCGCTCACGCAAACCAGCATGGAACATATTCCGTACAAAGGTGCCGCACCTGCGCTCACCGAACTCAGCGCCGGGCAGGTGCAGGTCATGTTCGGCACCATGCTTGCCGCCGTGCCGCTGATCAAAAGCGGCAAACTGCGCGCGCTGGGCGTGACCGGCGACAAGCGCGCCTTGCCCGTCCCCACGGTGCCCACCTTTAACGAAGCCGGGCTGCCGAATTTCGATGCGGTGTCGTGGACTTGCATGCTGGCACCGACCGGCACGCCGGTGGAGATCATCAACCGCCTGAATACGGAGCTGGTCAAAATCGTGCGTGACCCCACAGTGCTCGAACGTCTGTCCGGCGATGGCGTAGTCGGCACCGGCAGCACGCCGCAGGAAACCACCGCCTACATCAGGTCGGAAGCGGCGAAATGGGGCAAGGTGCTGCGCGATGCCGGTATACAGCCCAACTGAACCGCGCGGCTCGCGGCTGACACCCATGGCAAACTCTGTCCGCACATTCGGCGCGTTTTTCCTCATAACCAACGCCGCGCTGATCTCGGGTGCCAACGCGGCACAACCTTATCCCACTAAGCCGCTGAGGATCATCGTCGCCGGCGCCGCGGGCGGCTCGCCGGACATCGCCGCGCGCCAGGTGGTAAACGAACTCATACCGCAAATGGGCCAGCAGGTGGTGGTGGACAACCGGCCCGGCGCCAGCGGAATCATCGGCTGGGAAATTCTTGCCCGCGCGGCACCCGATGGTTACACCATGGGCTATATCTCCAACCAGTTCTCGACCAACCCCAGTCTGTTTCCGAAACTACCGTACGACAACGACAAGGATTTTCAACCCATCGTGCTGCTGCATTCGGCGCCGACGGTACTGGCGGTCAATCCGGCGCTGCCGATACGTTCGGTGAAGGAACTGATCGACGAAGCGCGTGCAAAACCGGGCACGCTGTCGTTCGGCAGCATCGGCATCGGCTCGGCCCAGCATCTGTCGATGGAGCTGCTGAAGTCCGCGACCGGCACCCATATGGTCCATGTCCCGTATAAGGGCTCGCCACAGGCGCTCACCGAGCTGATCGCCGGCCAGATACAGGTGATGTGCGATGCCATCGCGCCGATTCTGCCGCACGTGCGGTCGGGCCGCGTCCGCGCGCTGGGCGTGAGTTCGTTGAAACGCTCATTAAGCCTGCCCGACGTGCCCACCATTGATGAAGCCGGCGTTGCCGGCTATGAGTTGACGGCGTGGAGCGGCTATGCTTTTCCGGCGCGTACGCCGCGCGAGCTTGTGCTGCGCATGAACAGCGAAATGAACAAGGCGCTGCTGTCGCACACGCTGGCCAAAGCGATCACCGCGCGCGGCGCGACGGCCGTGGGCAGCACGCCGGAGCAATTCACCGAGCACCTGCGCCGCGAAACCGCGAAGTGGGGCAAGATCATCAAGGCGGCGAGCATCAAGCCACAATAGGCCTTCCCCCGGCGGCAAGGCAGGCACTACCAGCGAAACAGGAGGCGTTTCTTGAACAAGCAATGGATTTCACATAGGGTAAAGCTGGCCACGTTGGCCGCATCAATAGCGCCCGCAGTTTTAAACCTCTCGGCGGGCAGCGCGCACGCTCAAAATTATCCCGGTCGGCCGGTCAATTTTGTCGTCCCCTTTGGGCCGGGCAGCGGCAACGATGTGATCGCACGCATCGTCGCGCAAAAGGTCAGCGAGAACTGGACTCAGCCGGTGGTGGTCGAGAACAAGCCCGGTGCCTCTGGCGGCATCGCCATGGAATACACGGCCAAGGCACGGCCCGACGGGCATACCGTCGTTATCGCCAGCACCAGCCACATCGTCAATCAGTTCGTGTCCAAAACACGCTACGATGTGTTGAAGGATTTTGCGCCGGTATCGGTGACCGGCTCCTTGCCGTACGTGGTGGCGGTTACCCAGTCGTCGCCCGCCAAATCGATGAATGATCTGGTCGCCATCGCGAAGTCGCGCCCCGGCAAGATCAATTACGCGGCAGTGCCCGGCGGCGTGCCGCATTTCATGGGCGAGATGCTGAAATCCGCGCGCGGCCTCGACATCATGATGATTCCCTACAAAAGCACCACCGACGCCGAGGTGGATGTGATCTCGGGTCGCGTCGAAATCTGGCTCACCACACTGGCGTCCGCGTTGCCGCTGATGAAGGGCAATCGCGTCAGAATTTTGGGCATTTCTGGCGACAAGCGCGCGGCCGTGTTGCCGGACGTGCCCACCATGACCGAAGCCGGTCTGCCGACAGTGGATGTCACCGTTGGGTTTTTCTTTCTCACGGCGGCAGGCACGCCTGCTCCGGTCGTCGCCGCACTGAATCGTGAAATCGTCAGAGCCATCGCCACGCAGGATGTCCGCGATCGTCTGGCCGCTGCAGGTGTCGATCCGAAGAGCAGCTCCAGCGACGAACTCGATGCCCTGCTCAAAAGCGAAGTCGCACGCTGGGGAAAAATCATCAAGGATTCCGGCGTCCGCATAGAGTAGGGGTGCCTCATTCAGCCTGCACCGCTGTGCTAATATTCTTGGCAATATTTCCACGGGAGAAAGCATGAGCGGGGTATACGAAGGCCTCACGGTGGTCGAACTTGCCGACCGCCGCAATCAGTGGGCAGGCAAGCTGTTGTCGGATGGTGGCGCGCGCGTCATTCAGATCGAGCCGGTGAACGGTAGTACCGGCCGCTGGTGCGGCCCCTTTGTAAAAGACAAAACCGATCCCGATAGCTGCATCGACTACTGGTTCAACAACACCGGCAAACAAAGCGTCGCCATCGATATCGCACGCAGGCCCGCGCAGGATTTGCTGCGCAAGCTGCTGGCCAAGGCGGACATTTTTCTCGAGAGCACCGCGCCCGGCACGCTGGCGAAACTGGGGCTGGACTACGTGTCGGTGTCAAGCAATCAGGGATTGATCTACGCCTCGCTCACCGACTTCGGCCAGGATGGGCCGTGGCGCGATTTGCAGATGAACGATACCGCGCATCTGGCCCTGGGCGGCACCATGGCGAGCAGCGGTTATTCCGACCCCACCGTGACACCCATCGGCGGCAAAGGCGATCAAGCCTGGCACATGGGCTGCGCGTTTATTCTGCACGGCATTACCGTGGCGCTGTTTGACCGCATGACCTCGGGCGAGGGGCAATACATCGACGTGGGCATACACGATGTGTGTGCCATCGGCACCGAAGCCGCCGTGCCGCACTGGATGTATTTTGGCGAGACGCTATATCGGCACACCGGCATGCACGCCAACGCAAAGCGCATGCCGCCGCTGGAGTTGCCCTCGGCTGACGGTAAATATGTGATGGCGGTCAATCAGGGGCTCAACGACCGCACATGGAATCAGCTGCTCGACTGGATGGATGAAAAGGGTGTCACCGGCGAATTGCGCGATCCCAAATATCAGGCGGAGCCGGTACGCACCGCCGAGTACCGCCAGGGCACCCTGATTCGCGATGCCGTCCGCAAGTTGATCGCCGCGAGCAACGCCGAGGAGTGTTTTCTGCGCGCGCAAAACATGGGCATCTCGTGGGCGATGATTCGCGCCGCCGAAGAAAATTACGATTTACCGCACTATCAGCAGCGCGACTACTGGCGCAACATCGAGCACCCGCAACTCGGACGCGCGATTCCGTATCCGCGTGGGCCGTTCACCTGCGAGCCCCTGGGCATCGAACCACGCGGCCGCGCGCCGAATCTGGGCGAGCATACGCGAAAAGTGTTGGCACAAGACCTCGGCCTTGCCGAACAGGACATTGCGGCCCTGGCGTCCGCAGGAGCGATCAAATGACCAACGCCGCGCACAAACAAAAAAGCGTGTTAAGCGGTATCCGCGTACTCGATTTCACCTGGAAAACCGTCGGCCCCTGGGCACCGCGTTTGCTCACCCATTACGGCGCCGAGGTGATTCACGTCGAGCGCGCCGGTGGCTATGACGACCATCGCTACGCCGCGCATCGCAGCATCAGTACCGACAACGAGACGCCGAACCACGTGCAGGGCAGCAAGAAGCTCTATACCGACCCTTATTTCAATACCCTGCACCACGGCAAGCTCGCCATCAGCCTCAACACGCGCAACGCCGAAGGCATCAAAATCGTCGAACGGCTGATTGCCAAATGCGATGCGGTGGTGGAGAACTTCAGCGCCGAAGTGTTTCCCAAATGGGGGCTGACCTGGGAGCGCATCCGCGAGATCAATCCGAAAATCGTTTACATGAGCTCGTCGGGCTTTGGCCACACCGGCGAGTGGCAGGGCTTTCGCAGCTTCGGGCCGACTGCCGCCGCACAGTCGGGGCTGACGCACGCTTCCGGCCTGCCCGGCCAACCACCGGCGGGCTGGGGTTATTCGTACCTGGATGTGATGGGCGGCTGGATGGGCGGGCTTGGGCTGATGCAGGCGCTGATGCAGGCCAAAAAAACCGGCAAGGGCATGTATCTCGATTACTCGGTGACCGAGGGCGCGATGACCATGGTCGGCACTTACCTGCTCGATTATCAGGTGAATGGCCGACCCACGCGACGGCCGGATTTTCCACCGGGCAACCGCGCGATTTTCCCCTCGGTCGCGCCGCACAATACCTATCGCTGTTCGGGCAACGACCGCGTCGGGCAACACTGGTGGGTGTTCATCGCCTGCGAGACGCAAGCGCAGTTCGAGTCGCTGTGCGCGTTGATGGGTCAGCCGCAACTCGCGCTTGATCCGAAATTCGCCACCAATGAAGCGCGCGTCAAAAATCAGGACGAACTCGATGTCCTCATCGGCCGCTGGACGCGCGCGCGGCGGCGCTACGACATCATGCGCCAGTGCCAGAACGCGGGCATCATCGCCGCCGTGGTGCAAAGCGCCGAGGATCGCGTTGAATATGATCCGCAGTTGCAACACCGCGAGATGCACCCGATCGTCGAGCATCCCGATTTTGGCGAGGTTGCCTACGAAGGGTATCCGCCCAAGCTGTCGCGCACACCGGCGTATGTGCACGGGCGCGCGCCAACGCTGGCCGAACACAATGACTACGTTTACGGCGACGTGCTGGGCATGAGCGCAGCGGAGATTGCCGGGTTGCGTGAACGGGGCGTAATTTAATTTATCGTAAGCATCTGATTTGATTCATTTTTATGTACAGGCATCCAAAAAGGAAACGCTATGGCAGAAGTATTTGACCGCAAGCGACTCGGGTCGCTGAAGGATTCAGTAGCCATTGTCGGCGTGGGCGAAACCGACTACGGCGCTGACTACCGCGGTGAAGGCGGCAAGGCGCTGGGCAAGGGCGAAGGCCGCTATGACTCCTACACGCTGGCCTCGCGTGCACTGAAACGCGCGCTCGACGATGCCGGGCTGAAAAAAGAAGACATCGACGGTTTGTGTGTAGGCCCGACGTTATCGGGCGAACGTGCCAGCGAGCAGTGGGGCATGAATCCGCGCTGGAGCGGCACCGGCGACGCCGCGCAGTGCATCATCGAAGCGACGATGGCGATCAACTGCGGGCTGTGCACCACCGTGGCGCTGGTCTACGGCAACGCCCAACGCTCGATGGATACCGCTTACGGCGGCGCGCGTGTCACCGGTGGCGGCATCACCTCTTATTTCTACTACGCGCCGTGGGGGCTGACCTCGCAGGGCGCGCTCTACGCGCTGTTTTTCCAGCGTCACAAGCTGCTCTACGGCACCACCGACGAGCAACTCGGCTCCATTGCCGTGGCGTTTCGCAAGCACGCGTGTCTCAACCCCAACGCGGTGATGTACGGCAAGCCCATTACCATTGACGACTACATGGCAGCCAAACACGTGGCCGAGCCGCTGCGCCTGTTTGACTACTGCCTGATCAATGACGGCGGTGTGGCCATCATCATTCGCCGCGCCGACATGGCGAAGGATCTTAAACAAAAGCCGATCATGGTCAGCGGCATCGGCTGGTCAGAACAAAACGTCGATGCCACGCAGTTGCGACCACGGCTAAAAGATTTTTATCACACCGCACATCACGGCGTGGCGCAGCAGGTGTACCCGATGGCAGGCGTCACCCCCAAAGACATCGACGTGTTCGCCACTTACGACAGCTTCAGCGTGCATCTGTTGGCGTCACTCGAAGGCTTCGGCTTTTGCAAAGAGGGCGAAGGTGGCCCCTTCGTGCAAAACGGTCGCATCGAAATCGGCGGCGAACTTCCGTGTAACACCAGCGGCGGCATGCTCTCTGAAAGCTACATGCAAAGCTGGAACCACCAGCCCGAACTGGTGCGCCAGTTGCGCGGCGGACTTGGCGCGCGGCAGGTCAAGGGCGCCGAGGTCGCGCAATACGTGCACGACGTCGCGGGCAAGTGCAAGAGCATCATCTATACGAAGGGGGGCTAAAACAATGGCCACGATACGTCCGATCCGTTCGATGGACCCGTATGCCGAGCAGTTCTGGGCGCATACGCAAAAAAAAGAACTGCGCTTTCAAAAATGTACCGCGTGCGGTAAGTTTCGCTGGCCGCCCGGCCCGACTTGCGACCAGTGCCTGTCTGATGAATTTGAATGGGCCAACGTCTGCGGTAAAGGTAAGGTTTTGTCCTGGACTACCTTCCGCCGCGCCTACTTCAAGGAATACCCCGCCCCACATACCGTGATCGTGCTCGAACTCGACGAAGGGCCGTTGTTCGTTTCGTATCCGGTAGACATCGAGGTGGCGAACTTGCGCGAAGGCATGGAGCTGTCGGTACAGTGGGCGGACGGCGAGGATAAATTCGGCGCCTATAACCTGCCGGTGTTCGGTCCATCATCGACGTAACAGAGTCGCGGCCACGCCGGAGCCAGTTGATCAACTCAATGATCATTCTGCCCGGCGTTATGCCAATTTAAATAAATATCAATAAAAACAATTAGTTACGAACGCCCTCCCCCTCGCGGTGCTGCACGCCCGTTCAATTCACGATTGCCTGATACAGCAGCGCTCGCAAGCGCTGCTGCGCAGGTGCCTGCACCATCATGATGACGATCATTTGTTCCTTCGGATCTACCCAGAACGCCGTGCTGGACGCGCCGTTCCAATAATATTCGCCGACCGAACCGTGCAGCGGGTTCTTGCCCACGTCGGAGCGCACCACAAAGCCCAGCCCCCAGCCCTGCCCCACCGCCGGCGAGGGCGTCGCCGGGCCGTGCAGGGAGGAAGGAATGATGTAGCGGATATCCGCCGGCAGATGATTCGCCGTCATCAACGCCACCGTGCTTTTCGACAGTAAACGCACACCATCGAGCTCGCCGCCGTTTAACAGCATCTGGCAAAAGCGCACATAGTCCGCGGCACTGGCCACCACCGCCGCCAAAGCGTTTCGGCGGTTCGGCAATGTCGCGTCCGTAAATGCGCCGGCCGGTTTTTTTGTCGACAAAAGGCTCGGCGATACGTGCATGGCTGGCGGGCGGCGCCGAGAAGCCGGTATCACGCATGGCGAGCGGCCGGGTGACGCGCTCGCGCAGCACGGTGTCGAGGTCTTGTCCGTGCACCACTTCGAGCACACGGCCGAGCACATCGGTGGCCACGCTGTAATCCCACGTCGAACCGGGTTGATGCGCCAGCGGCAACTTCGCCAGCCGCGCGAAGTACTCCGCCGTAGTGAGTTCAAAGCTCGACAACGCGGCCTTATCGTACTCACGCTTGACCAGCGTTTTTTCGCCGAACTGGCCATAGGTCAGGCCGGCGGTGTGACGCAGCAAATCCTGTATCGTCATTTCGCGCCGCATCGGTTCCAGCACGAGGCGCGTCTCGCCCGATGCATCTTTTTGTTCCACCCCCACTTGCAGGTTCTTGAATTCCGGCAGATAGCGTGACAGCGGGTCGGTGAGCGCCATGCGCCCTTCTTCCACCAGCATCATGATCGCCATCGACACCATCGGCTTGGTCATCGACGCCAGCCGGAAGATCGCGTCCACCGGCATTGCATCACTGGTTTGCGGATCACGCACGCCCAGCGCCTCGTAATGGGCCACCTTGCCACGACGCGCGATCAGCAACACCGCGCCGGGCATGATGCCTTTGCCGATCTCGCCCTTGAAGGTTTCGCTGAGGCGCTTAAGACGTTCGGACGACAACCCTACTTCCTCGGGATTTTTCGCGCGCGGCAAACCTTGCGCCGTCGCGGTCAACGAGAAACACAGCGCCAGCGCCAGCATCCAGCGGCGGCGGTTGGCGTTGGATAGGATGAATTGCGGCATGATGTGCTCCATAGCAATAAATCGTCGAAGTCTGAAGCCGGGCGTGAATGCGCCGACCCGGATGAAAGCGGCACAGACAGCATCCGGCCATGCGGGAATGCCGTTGCGGAAAACCAATGACGCGGAGTGATCATGCCTTGTTTCTCTTCATCCCGGCAATCACCTGGCCCCTGCGCAGCGGTCTGTGCGAACTACATGTAACGTCCACCGGCGCACACGATGCGATCTCCGGTGATATATGAAGCTTCGTCGGACGACAGAAACAATGCCGCGTTCGCCACTTCGCGCGGCTCGCCCGAGCGCCCCAGCGGCGAACCATCTTCGCGGCCTGTCGGCGAGCCGTCGTTTTTCTTGCTGATGTCTGCGGGCTGACCGCCGCCTTCGGGATACCACTCAGGATTGCGCCGTTCGGTATCGATGCGCCCCACCGCAATCAGATTGGCGCGCACGTTATACGGCCCCAGTTCCAGCGCCAGCGCTTTGATCAAGCCATACAACCCGGTCTTCGAGGCGATGACATGGGCGCGATTCGGCTGTGCGGTCATCGACGCAATGCCACCGAGCGCGACGATGCTGGCCGGGCTGCGACGGCTGATCCAGTGCGGTGCCAGCGCCTTGGCGAAATAAAACGTCGCGTTCAGGTTGACCGCCAGCACCTGGTTCCATTCGTCGTAGCCGATTTCCCAGAACGGTTTGTGCGGGCGTATCGCAGCCACGCTCACCAACGCATCCACTTTACCGAATTGATCCAGCGACGCCTGCACCACGCGGTTCACTTGCGCGTGGTCGCCGATGTCCGCCGCCAGCGGCAGCGCACGCACACCCATGCCTTCACAGAGTTTGGCGGCAGAGTTCAGTTCATCGTTCACACTGCGCGCCACCAGCACCACATCAGCGCCTTCGCGTGCAAACGTCATCGCGATTTCCCGACCGATGTTGCGGCTGGCACCCGCGATAATGGCTGTTTTGCCTTTGAGGCGCATGGCGTTCTCCTGCTCAATATCAATCCGCGCGCGCGCCGGAGCTTTTCACCACCGGCCCCCACTGCGCGATCTGCGCCTTGACGAACGCGCGATACGCCTCGGGCGACCCGGCGCTGATGTCCATCGCAAAGCCGTTGAGCTTTTCGGCAATGTCAGGGCGTTTCAGTATCTTGACGATTTCCGCATTGAGTTGCGTCACGATCGCGGCAGGCGTTTTCGCCGGCAGATGCAGTCCGTGAATATTCAGCGCGTCGTAACCGGGCAGCACGCTGGCAATCGATGGCACGTTCGGCAAAAAAGGTGTGGTCTGTGCGCCGGAGACGCCGATCGCGCGTATCCTGCCCCGTCTGCACCTGCGCCAGCGCGGTGGACACCGCCACCATTGAATAATCCACCTCGCCCGCCATCAGGCCGGTCAACGCCGGGCCGCCGCCCTTGTACGGCACGATCACCACTTTGATTTTGGCGAGGCTGTTCATCCACTCGGCAAAAATATGCGACGAGGTGCCTATGCCCTGCGCGCTGAAACGCAGCGCGCCGGGCTTCGCACGCGCATGCTCGATAAAGCCTTTCAGATTGGTGATCGGCGACGCGGCCGGCACGATCATCGCCAGAGGAAACGTCACCCACAGGCCCACATGCGCAAAATCATTCAGCGGATCAAACGGCAGCTTGGTATAGAGCGTCGGCGCTATGGCCATGTTGGAGATGGAGCCGAGCAGCATCGTATAACCGTCAGGCTGCGCCTTCGCCACCAGGTCAGAGCCAACCGTGCCGCCCGCCGCCGGACGGTTATCCACCACCACCGCCTGCCCCAGGCTTTCCGTCAATCGTTGCCCGATTATGCGCGACAACGTGTCACTCGATCCGCCAAGTGCAAACGGCACCACCAGCCGCATCGCACGCTGCGGATACGCTTGTGCAGCCGCGCCGGGAGCGGCCACGCACAGCACGGCGCCCATCACGGCGACACGTTTAAGTCTGAGGTTCATCGTCCCATAGCCCTGGTAATTTTTCAATAGAATCAATAAGATAGCTGTAAGGCTCGTTGCACAATTGCTCACGCTTGTGCGCACCGTTCAGCACCGCCACGCCCAAGGCCACACCGGCGTTGTGCGCGGATTGCAGATCAGACACGGTGTCACCCACCACCAGCACTTCGCGCACGTTGGCGACACCCGTCAACTCCATCGAGCGGAAGATCATATAAGGCGCGGGGCGCCCCACTTTCACATCGTCGCCGCACACCAGCGCATCGGCCAGATCATTCCACTGCAATGCATCGATCAGCAGTCGCGCGATGTCACGGTCAAAACCGGTATTCAGCGCGAGCTTGATGCCGCGTTGTTTAAGCCACGCAAAGGCTTCCGGCGCGCCGGGCACGGGCTTGGCCTCGCGCGTGAACACCCGCTGCAAGTACGCCTTGAACGAGGCATAGACCGCCTCCACACGCGCGGCATCCTGGCCGTACTTGGGCGCGGTAAGTCGTGCGATAGCCTCGCGCTTGGCGGCGCCACGCACCGCACTGATCTGTGCGGCCGAGGCCTCAATGCCGTGATCCGCCAGCGCGGCGCGAAACGCGGCTTCGACCTCGCCGCCGTCATGCACACAGGTGCCAGCCATGTCGGAGACGACGAGGCGGATGTTGCGTATGTCAGTCATGGAAGCCTCTCAGGTAACTGCGGTGATACAACCCATGTCTTGTTGCCATTGCTCATAAATTGTATGCCCGAGGTTTCCACTGGCTTGGAACCAGCGGTGCGATATCGAATGTCAAAACTTCTTGCAACTACTTCGTCCTCGGAAATTTTCACGGAAACTATTTCGACGCTAGGATAACGAGAATTGAAGTGCTTTATTGCATCCTCCTCACTTGGGCGCAGCTCCTCTACCGAGGGCGGATAGACGAACAATGCCAGCATAGCCACAAATGATAATGCTAAGCCTACTTGCAGCGGTTTTTCCACGCAATCAATCCATGTTCATCGGTGAAACCGCGTCTAGGCGGCACTCGGCCATTTATTCGGCAGCGTGGATCGCTTCGGTCGCGTACGCGTGCAGGCAAATAGCAGCTATCCTATGTCGGGTGGACAAGCTAGGCAATACATCTTGGTATTTGTGTCGCGGCATTTGGCAGCACTTGATCGCAAGAGCGAAGGCGTCAATCAAAATCCAGCAAGCCCGCCGCCACCATGCGGTTGTCAACACGCTGCACGCTGCGAAACGACTTGGCAATCTGCTCGGCCTTGGTGATCACGTCAGGCTTTTCGGGTGTGCCTTCCAGCATCACCACGCTGTCACGCACGCTGACACGGATGTTCACGCCGCGCACCAGCAGCTTACCCTCCACGCTTTCGATGCGCGCGCCGGTGGGCGCCAACGCCAGCCGCAGCGCTTCGGCTACCTGCTTTAACAGCGTGGCGTCGTCCACCGGCGCATTGCTGGTTTGCGGTGGCCGCGTGCTTTGCGCTTGCACGGCTGGTGTTACCGCGTAAGCGTCTTTGTAACCCGCGCGTGCCAGCATGTAATCCACGGTGGCAATCACGTCGCTGTCGCTCAATTTACTGAAACCACCCTTGGGTGCCATCGCGCTGTTGGGCACACCCTTTACCCCGGCTTCGCGCAGCGCTGCACGCCCGCGGGGCCAGCGTTGCGTCCAGTCCTCGGCATGCGTCACGCGCAGTGCGAGACCCGCGCCGCTGTCATGGCACGAGTTGCAAGTGGCTTTGTAGACGGCTTCGCCGGTCGCGGCGTGGCTGGTTATGCACGCCGACATCACCCAAGCCAACATTACATAAGTATTTTTTTTATTGATACTTCGCGAGTTCAAATTCGAAGTGCAACTCTGATTAATAGGTTGGGTGGGCGAGGTGCGATAGCATCCGAGCCCCTCGACCACCAAGTTAAAGTTGCCAAGAATGAACTACACACACCTCACCCAAGACGAACGGTATCAGATTGCGATC
>CAMBGJ010000056.1 GCA_945865805.1 Bordetella parapertussis | reverse complement strand
CGACGATCAGGCGCGGGCGCGAGTCAAGAACAGCGCCCAAAACCTTGCCGCCGTGCGTCGCATGGTGCTCAATATTCTGCGTCTGGATAAGTCCCGCAAGGGCGGAATCAAGACGCGACGCTTGGTCGCATCAACCAGCGATTCTTATCTTGAGCAATTACTTGGGATGGTGGCTATTTGATGCAATTGCCCTGGCGCGCGCACGCCGGTGACGCGGCCCGTGCGGTCTTCGAGTAATTCGGTAGCGGCGGTCTCGTAATGAAACACGCAACCGGCGCGTCCGAGGATGTCGAAATTGCGTTTTTGCAGCCCCGCGCCACCGCCGTTCATGTTGAGCACGTTGTCGTTGGTGAGACTGGCGGGCACCCAGTCGTGGCCTTTACTGGCGAGCCACTGCACGGTGTTCAGCGATTCGGAGACATGCACCTGCAGCAGTTCTTCATCAGCTTGATTGTTGGTGACGCGCATCAGCTCGTCCCAGATTTCGGCTTCGGTGCGATGCGGTAGGCCGCCATCGAGCAGCATGCGCAGATCGTCGTCGGACATATTGCGCACCAGTGGTCGCAAATCCTCGATGCCGTTGAAGACAAAACGAATGTGCCCGGTCATCGCGCTGTTGCCGCCGCGATCACGCAGAGGCGCTTTTTCGATGATCGCGACACTTTGGGTTTTTTCCAGCGCTGCGTGCGCGGCTGAACAGGCCGCGTTGCCGCCGCCCACAATCAACACGTCGTAATGAAATTCGCCGTCTGACATGATGCTCTCTATAAAAAATATTTATAAATCAATTAGTTATGAATGGCCTTGCTGATGCGATCCGTTGCAGCTTTACTTCTTTGCTGCGGTCGGGGCCAATGTATAGTTGCGCGAGGGGCATGAGCGTATTCTCCGATGAGAACTGCGGGAGTATCGCACGGTGCCTGCCGACAATTTACCTGCACAACAACGGAGTCTTGTGATACGTAACTTTCCTGTCCGTGGTGTTGCGTCTTGCGCTGCTGCCGCTGGCTGCTTACGCGCAACCGGCTACGTCCCCACGCGTGACGGCCGCGGAACTCGACAAGGCCGCGTTTGCGTTTGCCGATCGTTACACCACGTAAATCGTCGCCGCCACCGATGCGTTGCTGCGGGATAACCCGGCACAGGAGCAGCGCCGCCTGGCGTACCAGGTGAAGCTGGTCAGCGTGAGCGGGGTCTACGATATCGTCACCAACGCCGAGCCGTTTGCCAAGTTGATGGATTTGCTGATGGTTGTGACGCTGCAAAGCTATCGCTGGATTGACGAGGACGCCGCTGAACGCACCTTCGGCGCGCGCAGCCAGTCGCTGATTCAGGCCATGCGCACCTTGCGCGTCGATATCTGGGGTGTGGCTGGGCGCGTGCTGCGCGCGGAGCAATTGCAGCAACTCGATGCGCTGATTCTCGATTGGCGCAAGCGCAATCCGCACGTGGATATTTTGTCGTATCTGCGCTTTGATGAAGTGGCCGGCAATCGTACCAACGCGCTGGATGAAATCAAGGCCACGGGTCTGTTCGGGGAAATTGCCGAGGCCACCAAGGTGGCGGACGACGCGCGGCTCTTGGCCGAGCGCGCGTTTTATCAAGCCAAGCGCATGCCGTTTTTGCTGACCTGGCAGATGGAATCGCTGATGAACGAGATGCTCATCAAACCGGAGTTGTCGCAATCCTTGAAGGCGGCCGATTCGCTGGCGAAATCTGCCGACCGTACCTCGTTGGCCATGGAGAAACTGCCGGAGCAATTCGCCAGGGAGCGTGAGGCGCTGCTCACCGTGTTCGAGGATCGCAACGGACGCCTGGCCAAACTGTTGGACGAGGTGAGACAAACCACTGCGGTGGCCGATCAGCTCACCGCGCGCGTGCATAAGGTCACCGAATCCGGCGAGCGGCTGACCGCCAATCTGCGCGACACAGCCACGGGCGTAACAGCGACCTCGCAGGCGTTCGATCAATTGCTCGCCAAACACGCCAGCGGGCCGCCCGATCCCAAAGCCAAGCCGTTTGAGATAGACCCCTACGTCTAGGTCAGCACCGAACTCAATCAAACCGTCGCGGGCCAGAACAGTCTGCTGGGCAGTACGGATACACTGCTGGGCAAAAAGGCGTGGGCCGCACCCGCGCAGGAATTCAACGCCATGATCGCCGCGCAGATCGACCGCGCGTTTTATTACGCGCTGCCGCTTATCGGCGTGTTTTTTGCGTTACTTTTTGTCTACCGCTGGGCGACGGTGCGCTGGTTGAAACCCGTATGAAGCGCGCGCGAAAAATACTGGCGGTGCTTGGGTTATGCGTGGGTCTCGCGCAGGCGCAAAGTGCCGAGCGTCTGTCGGCTTATCAGCGCGTGGATAAACTTCAGGGGGGTAGTGCAACTGTCCGGTTCCTCGGCGGTGGCGACCTTTGCGCGTGCCTGGGGCGCGGCCTTTCAGCAGATGTATCCCGGCGCGCCGGTCACGGTGGTGGCTAAAAGTTCAGGGGCCGCCATCGGCGACATGCTGGCGAATCCGGCAACCATCGGCATGACGTCGCGTCCGCTGAATGCTGCCGAACGCGTGAGCTATGCCCGGCAGCATGGGCAGCCGCCACTGGAATTCAAGGTCGCGATAGACGCAGTGGCGATCTACGTGTTCAAGGACAATCCGTTGCAATCGATTTCGATGTTGCAACTGGAGCGCATCTTCGCAGCGGCGCCGAAAAGTGGTGCGGCAGTCGCCGATTGGGGGCAGGTGGGTCTTGCGGGGGAGTGGGCGCAACGCGCGGTGAATGGCGTCGGTTTTGAAGCAGGGCGCGGTGCTTATGAAGTCATGCGTGAACTGGTGCTGCGCGGTGGTGATTTTCGCGCCAGCGTCAGCGCCGAGCCGGTGTCCACCTCGGTAGTGCAGGCGGTGGGCGTAGACCCCGGCGCGATTGGTTACGCCAGCGTGTATTTTCGTACCGCGCGCACCAAAGTGCTGGCGGTGGAAACCACCTCGGGCGACAAAGTGCCGCCTACTGAGGCGGAAGCCTCCAGCGGCAAGTACCCACTGGCGCGTTTTCTCTACTTGTATCTGGGCGTGCCCAAAGGTGGCAACGCGGATGCCGCGACGCGCGAGTTTTTGCGTTTCGTGTTGTCGGAAGAAGGGCAAAACGCCACGCGCGCCAGCGGCGCTTTTGCCATTGCGCCGGCGCTGGCGCAGTCGCAGCGGGCGGTGCTGGGCAAGTAGGGATAATATAAGTACTAGTTTTTATTATTTATTTGTAACTATTCGGGTTCGAAGGAACCTCTTTTTTTGCCACAGAGGACACAGAGGTCACAGAGGTCACAGAGACCTCCGCCTTTGAATTTCTCAGTGACCTCTGTGACCTCTGTGGTAGATGATTTTGAACTTGTTGCTCGCGCATTTCATCGGTTTTCAATGGAATCTGAATAGATGCCATTGAATAGATGCCATTATTTTAGGATGCCCGCTTCGCGGCCTGCCACTCATCCAGCTTGCCGCGCGCGTTGTTGGTGTGGCGATCCATTGCGCTATCGTGCGCCGGCAGTTTGGCGGTGAGTTCGATCACATAGCCGTCCGGGTCACGAAAATAAACCGACTGCACAAAGCCGTGGTTGGCGATGCCGCGTGTGTGGATGCCGGCCGTCTTGCCCTTGGCGAGCATGCGATGCAGCGTGGCGTCTTCGACTTCGAGCGCGATGTGCAGATCAAAATCGTGCTGCTCCTTGAACTCGAACGCTTGATCCGGCGCTTCGAAAAAGGCGAGGAACGAGCCGTCGTCCATTTGATAAAAGCTGTGCAGCACACGGGTGTTGCGGCCGGTCCGGGTTTGTTGAATTTCAAATGCTTCGGTGAGCGGCAGTTCGAGGAAATCTTCGTAGAAGCGGCGCGTTTCCTCGGAATCGCGACAGCGGTAGGCGTTGTGATGCAATCCGCGGATATGACTCATGATCGCTCCCTGTTTATTACAGTCCCAAAAACTTGCCCGCTTTGGCGCTGCCGACGAAGTATTGATAAAAGCCTTCGTTGACTTTCGCCCAGGTGGGCCGCGCTTTCATGGTGTTGATCCAGCGTGTGACGTTGGGGTAAGCGTCGAATTTCAGGTGAGTCACTTCGCCCAGCGTGATGAAGCAGATGCCGAGGTAATCCGCCAGCGTGATGTCGCTACCGCAGACGAATTTATTGTAGGCACCCAACAGGCTTTGGTCGAGGATGCCGAGCCAGTGGTTGGCCTTTTTTTGCGCGCGTGCGAGGGTGGCGCTTTGCACGGCGGCGTCGCTGTAGATGTAGTCAGGCAGGGTTTGCGCGTAGATCAGGCCGTAGCCGAAATCGCGGTAAAGGCCGGTGTTGAACCAGTCCATGACCTCGTTGACGCGCGCGCGTTGCTGGGCGCCAGTGGGGTAGGCGCGCGAGCCAGTTTTTTCCGCCAGGTATTTCAGAATCGCTGAGCTTTCGGTGAGCCGGAAGCCGTCGTCGTCGAGCGTAGGCACCTGGCCGCTGGGGTTGATGGCGAGATAGGCGGGTTGTTTGTGCTCGCCCTTGAATAAATCAACCTGTTGCACGTCGAGTGCAATGTTCTCGTCTGCCGCCAACAACAGGATAGGTCGGCTTACAGTGGATATCGGGTGGGAGTAAAGTTTCATAGGGTATATGTAAAAAAATGTTTAAAAACAAATAGTTGTGATGTATCTGCTGCGATGCGTCCGACACGCGCGGCGGTCTGCGATGCATTGTATGCCGCTACCAGCACGCTGAAAAGCACGCTTGCAGGGCGTTTGCCTAGCAGATTGTGGCGGCTTTTGCAGGCGTATATGCGATGGCGCTGCGTGCTTGGGCGGAGCCGATGTTAAGATTCGGTCTTAGCACACCGACCTCACCCATCGTAAACCGCAATCCGGGGATTCAATGAAGACAGCAACAGCGCGCCAGCGTGGCGTAGAGCACGATATTGTTCAAATTCCGCTCGCGGGCGACACTGCGCCCTATTACGAGCCGCAAAGCAATGAAGTCGCGGTGTTCGAGGCGGCCTACAAACGCCGTCTGCCGGTAATGTTGAAGGGCCCCACCGGCTGCGGCAAGACGCGGTTTCTGGAGCATATGGCGTTCGCGCTGAACCGCCCGCTGGTGACGGTGTCGTGCCACGAAGATTTGACCAGTTCCGATCTGGTTGGCCGCTTCCTGCTGGAGGGTGCCGAAACCGTGTGGCAGGACGGCCCGCTCACGCGCGCGGTGAAAGCCGGCGCGATTTGTTATCTTGACGAAATCGTCGAGGCGCGCACCGACTCCACCGTGGTGATTCACTCGCTTACCGATCACCGGCGCAAACTGACCATCGAGAAAAAAGGCCAGGAAATCGACGCGCACGAGGATTTCATGCTGGTGATTTCGTACAACCCCGGCTACCAAACCGTGCTGAAGGATCTGAAGCCTTCGACCAAGCAGCGCTTCATCGGCATCAATTTCGATTTCCCCACCGAGGAAATCGAGCGCAAGATTCTGGTGAGCGAAGTGCCGGGCCTGTCGCACGAACATGCGCAGCAACTGGTGGCCGCCGGACGCAAGGCGCGCTTGCTGAAAGACCACGGGCTTGAGGAAGCCACCTCCACGCGTGCGCTGGTGTACGCGGCGTCGATGATGGGCGCGGGGCTTGATGCGGTGGCATCGTGCCAGGTGGCGATGGTCAATCCGATTACCGATGATCCGGAGCTCGCCGAAGCGTTGATGGAGATTGTTAACGCGCACTTTGCGGTTTAGTGCGGTTTAGTGCTGATCGGCCTGCAAGGGCCGGCGTTGCACCAGTGAGGAATCCGTGAGTTCTCCCGCCATACGTACGCTGCTCGACGCCATACGCGAATCGAACAACGAACTCTTGTCTGAAATCGAAGCGGTACTGCCGGTCATACGCCCCCACGGCGAGCCGGCCACGCTCGATTGGATCAATGCCTGCCGTACGCTGTCGGATTTCGAGCGTGACGCCGGTCGCGCATTTGTACGCGGCAGCCGCGAAGCCGAAAAAGTCTCCGAGGTGGTGCTGCCGTGGACGCGCCAGGCGCTCGCCATCATGCGCTGGCGTCATTCGTGGCCGGCCATCGAAGGCTTCATGAAAAACCTGCCGCGCGCGTTCGGTTCGCTGGGCCACGCGGGCGAAGAGCGCTGGGCGAGCATCGGTCTTGCCTGGTGCGCGCGCTCCATCGATAGCGGCTGCGCGTACTTTGCCACGCCGGTGCTGGACATCGCCGGTCGCGGCGGCGGTATCGCGGCGATCGAACAACTCAACACGCCCGCTGAAGAATTGTACGAAGCGCGCAAGCTGCAACTAGCGACGTTTTTACCCGGTGCGATACGCGTGCGCAATCTGCTCGGCGCGCAGGCGGTGCTGCCGTGGGCGTTGCGCGGCGCGGATGTGATGCAATCGGGCCGCACGCGGGGCGAAGCGTATTTCCGTCTGGAATCCGAGGAAAGCCTGGCGCTCTTGCTGGAAAACATGCAGGGCTACAAGCTGGCGGATCGCAACCGTTTGCTCGGCATTCTGCTCGAAGTGTGGTTCGGCGAAGGCATGGAGCTGAAAGAAAGCACCTGGTCGCCGGAAAAAGGCCGCCCGTTCATGGAGATGGACGGCGAGAGCATGTATTTCCCGGCGGTGATGGGCAACCGTGAAGAAGCGATTCTGGCGGTGCTGCACGCGGCGGGCCACATGCGCTACGGCACGTTCGACCGTGCCGCGATGAAGCAGATGTTCGCCGACGCCAAGGTGCCGTTTCCCGATGACGACGCAGTGTCGTGGGGGCCGATATTCTCGCGTTTCGGCGAAGACTCCATGCGCTTTCAGTTGATCTTCGATATGTGCGAAGACCTGCGCATCGAATCGCATTTGCAAAAAACCATACCGAATTATTTTCAGCGCCTGATCACCAATGCGCGAGCGGCGCGGGCGCGGCATCCTGAATCGGTCGAGTATTACGAACTGGCCATCGCCACCGCGGAAGATGCCTTGCGCGCGGCGCGTGGCGAGGCTGTGCGCGATGCGCGTTTCGCGCCGCTCTACGACAGCAGCGCCACCCTCGCCGACGCGCATCGTATCGCGGTGGACATCTGCGCGGCCGATGGGCAAAAGGCCCTCTATCCGCGTGTCACTGACGGCGAGGCATTCGCGGCGGCGTTCCTGCCGGGGCGCGGGCCGAACTCGACGCGCGTGGCGCATCCGCAGGATAACCCGGACGAAAACGAGCAAAGCCAGCCCGGCGCACAAGAAGAAAATCAGCCGGACGAGCAGGGCGAGGACGACAGCGAATCGCCGCAGGAATCCGAAACCGGCGATCAGCAGGACGGCGGCGAAAAGCAGGAAAGCGCGGGCTACGGCGACACCAGCGGCGCAGCCAAGCGCGCGGAAAGCCGGCCCGATGGCGCGCAGCAGGGGCGCGGCCCGGCGGATAAGGGCGTGCCGTACCCTGAGTGGGATTACCGCGAGTCGCGCTATAAAAAGAACTGGAGCTGGGTGCAGGAAAAACGTCTGGGTGAATCGAATGCCACCGAGACCAACCGCCTGATGAAGCAATACTCCAGTGCGTTAAAGCGCCTGAAAAAAGCGATTCAATCGCAAAAACCCACGCGCATGTCGCCCAAGGTCAAGCAGATGGACGGCGACGAAATTGATCTGAACGCGGTGGTGGAATATGTCACCGAAAAAATCTCCGGTCGCTCGCCGATTCCGGCGATTTACCGGCGGCGCGAAATGCGCCAGCGCGAAATCTCGGTGATCCTGCTGGCGGATATGTCCACCTCGATCATGCAGCATCTGCCCGAGGGCGGCGGACGGCTGGTGGATCGCATCCGCGCCGGTGTGTTGCTGTTCGCCGAAGGCATGGAAGAAGTCGGCGACGATTACGCGATCGCCGGTTTTTGCTCCAAGTACCGCGACAACGTCAGCTACTACAACATCAAGGATTTCGGTGAATCCTATAACGATGATGTGCGCAGCCAGATCGGCGGCATGTCGGGGCGCCTTGCCACGCGCATGGGCGCAGCCATACGCCATGCCACCAAGCACTTCGAGCGCGTGGAAAGCCGCCGGCGGTTGTTGCTGCTGTTATCCGATGGTCGGCCCGAGGATTACGACGACGGCGGCGACCGGCGCTATCTGCACGAAGATACACGCATGGCGGTGAAAGAAGCCGTGGCCAAGGGCGTGCACCCGTTCTGCATCACGGTGGACACCATGGCCAATCAGTATCTGCCGCAGATTTTCGGCGCTGGACATTACCTGGTGCTGGACCACATCAACAGCCTGCCGAATAAACTGCCGGAGATTTATCTCAAGTTGCGGCGGTAGGGTGCGCGAGGTTTGAGGATAGCAACGGGTTGAACCTCGCAACAGTTCTGTTACGGAGAATGCCATGAACGACGCGGTCAAACCTCGTTACACCATCGCCAGCGTTTCCCCGATCGGCGAAGACCGCCATCCCATGTCGCAGCCGCAGCCCTTGTTGCCGCCCGACATACGCCATATTGCGGCGTCCATTGAGATCACCGACTACACCACCGAGGGCGTAAACGACGCCATCACCCAGCGTTATTGGCCGTGCGTGGATGATCTGATCAAGCAGGGTGCCAACAGCATCACCCTCGCGGGCTTTCCCATCGCCTCGCAGCTCGGTCGCGCGCGCGTGCTGGCCCTGTTGGAGGAAACCGCACGCAAAACCGGCGTAGTGGCCGACGCCCATGCCGAAGCCACGGTGGCGGCGCTGCAGCACTTCGGTGCCAAACGCATCGCGGTGGCGAGCCGCTGGTCCGAAGCACTCAACACACGCGTGGTCGATTATTTGACGCAGGCGGGCTTTGAAGTCCTCACCATCACTGGTGTCGGCCAGTGGGCGGCCCAAGCATTTTCCATGAGCATCGAGGAAGGCGTAAAGCTCTCGTTCCAGTTGGGCCGCGAGGCGATGCGCAAGGCGCCCAAGGCCGATGCCCTGTTTTTGGCGGGCGGTGCATGGCGCAGTCTTGCGGCGGTGCCGATCCTGGAAGAAGACTTCGGCATCCCGGTGGTGACCAACCCGATTACCCAGCCGTGGCGCTTGATTGCTGCGGGCATCGCGCCGCCGGTCGAGGGATGGGGCCGGTTGCTGGCGGGGAAGAAATAGAAACCCCCTTTTGACGCTGATTTACGCAGATGAACGCTGATTGACCGAAGAAAAATCCGCGTTCATCTGCGTAAATCAGCGTCGAAAGTGTTTATTGTCCTGACATCCTAGTTAAGGAACCCGTATGCGCCTATGGCAAAACCCCGCCTCACCCTTCGCCCGCAAAGTGCGCATCGTTGCACGCGAAACCGGCTTGTTGCCGCGTATCGAAGAAATCGCCATGATGGTGTCGCCGGTCAGCCCCAACGCCGATTTGGCCGCGCAGAATCCGCTGGTGAAAATCCCGGCGTTGCAGACAGACGACGGCAAGGTGATCTACGACTCGACGGTGATCTGCGAATATCTCGATAGCCTGCATAGCGGTGCGAAGCTGATTCCCGCAGATGCCGCGCGCTGGGACGCGCTGCGCTTGCAGGCGTTGTGCAACGGCATACTCGAAGCGGCGGTGCTGTGCCGCTACGAAACCTTTGTGCGCCCCGAGGCCTATCGTTGTGACGGCTGGTTGAACGGGCAACTCACCAAAATACGCAATGGTCTTGATGCCCTAGAGGCCGAATCGGTCACGTGGCAAGGGCGTTTCGGCATAGGTCAGATCAGTGCGGCGTGCGTGCTCGGTTATGTGGATTTTCGTTTTGCCAGCGAAAACTGGCGTGCGTCGCGGCCGCAGTTGGCTGCGTGGTACGAACCGGTCAAACAGCGGCCGTCAATTGTGGATACTCTGCCGGTGTAAGTTCGCGCAGCCAGCCTACAGCAGCTGGCTGAACGGGCGACGTTGGCCCACGATCACGCGCTGCTTCAGAAACCAACGTTGGCTGCGCCCTTCAGATCCAGCATCTTGCGTGCTTCGGCAGGCGAGGCGATTTCCAGCGACAGGTCTTCGAGGATGCGGCGGATTTTTGCCACCTGTGCGGCGTTGCTCTTGGCGAGTTCGCCTTTGCCGAGGTAGATGCTGTCTTCCAACCCCACGCGCACATTGCCGCCCATCAGCGCGCCCATGGTGACCAGACCCATCTGGTGCCGACCCGCGCCGAGGATCGACCACAAATACTGATCACCAAACAGCTTGTCGGCGATGGTTTTCATATGCATCAGGTTCTCGTGGTGCGTGCCGATGCCGCCGAGAATGCCGAAGATGGTTTGCACAAACAGCGGCGGCTTGACCAGCTTGCGGTCGAGAAAGTGCGCGAGGTTGTAGAGATGCCCTACGTCGTAACACTCGAACTCGAAGCGCGTGCCGCAGCCTTCGCCGAGGTGCTTCAACGAATACTCGATGTCCTTGAAGGTATTGCGAAAAATGAAGTCGCGGCTGGCTTCGAGATACTGCGGTTCCCACTCGTGCTTCCATTCGCGGCGCCTATCCAGATTCGGATACAGACCGAAGTTCATCGAGCCCATGTTGAGCGAACACACTTCAGGCTTGGCCATCAGCGGCCCGGCGAGGCGCTCCTCCACGGTCATGCCGTGGCCACCGCCGGTGGTGATGTTGATCACCGCATCGGTGTTGGCCTTGATTTGCGGCAGAAATTGCATGAACACCTTGGGGTCGGGCGTGGGACGCCCATCCAGCGGATCGCGTGCGTGCAGATGCAGGATTGCCGCGCCCGCCTCGGCCGCACCGATCGCGCCATCGGCAATCTCGGCGGGCGTGATCGGCAGATAGGGCGTCATGGTCGGCGTGTGTATTGAGCCGGTGACGGCACAGGTGATGATGACTTTGCGGGCTTCGGCCATGCGCGAGTTTCCTGGTTGGCTGTGGTTGGCAGTCGATACTAATCCCGCCATGCCGTATCGGCAACTTGGCGACTGGACGTGTAGTCATTGGCGCTGGACTGCGGCGCAAGGTCAAATTTCATGATTAGTTTGCTATTTCATGGCAAGTGTGACTTAGTTCACATTCAACGGTGTGGTGCAACGCGATAATTTGTCCGTAGGCTGCGGTCATGCGTCAAAAGGAAGTATTAAAAATATCGGCGCAATAGCAGCGATACGCTAAAACGGACACGACTTTCGCGCGCCGTTTTACCCGGCGGATGGTGCTGGTTCGAGGTGGGTACCTGGTTTGTGGTAAATAGTAGGTAGCAGTCGGAATACTAAGGAAGTCCGCCCGTGTGCCGGTTTGAGCTGTCTCGCAGTATCAAAGGAGGGGCCATGGTGGATTCGATATCACTCCGTAAGATATTGATTTTATTAACTTTATACTGTTCGGCCCTGGCAGGGCCGACGAGTGCGGCAACGCCGCCGGGCGCCTGTCCACAAAGCCGTGCGACCACTGCGGCACCCGCTGAGTTCTTGGCCCGTGCTAATCCGCTACCGGCGACCCCAGAAGTGGTGGCGGCTGGCGAGCGGATGTATGTGGGGAAGGGCAAGTCTGTACCTTGCTCGTTTTGTCACGGGGTAAAAGGCGACGGCAAAGGGTATTTGGCAGGCCAATATGACCCGCGACCGCGTAATTTTGCTTGCAAGGAAACGATGGCCGAGATATCTGATGGCCAACTGTTCTGGATCATTCAGAATGGTTCGCCCGGTGCCGCGATGCCGCCTTCGACCGGATCGAGCATGCCGGCCTCAAGGAATCTGACGGACGAAGAAGTCTGGCAGTTGGTACGCTATGTGAGAAATTTCGCGCGCTAATGCCGAATTCGTTGGTCTGTTGTTGCGGTAGTTAACAGCTAAATTTGTGATAAAATTCAACGTATTAATCGATATACAATGCAGGAACGCAACAATGCGTGCGTGGGTGCCAATGAGACCGCGAACTCGGAGCGCTAGCCAGCTTTCAGCTTAGTCGCGCCCAGCGTTTTTATTTTTATTTGAAAAAGTGCGGCTCGTCCGCACTTTTTTATTGGTAGGTTTGGAGAGGTAAAAATGGTTAATGTAAAACTGCCCGATGGTTCACTGCGATCATTTGATAATCCGGTCACGGTAGCCGAAGTGGCGGCGTCCATCGGCCCTGGTCTGGCCAAGGCCGCGCTGGCGGGGCGCGTCAACGGCACGGTGGTGGATACCTCGTACCGTATGTCAGCCGATGCCGAGCTGGCCATTATCACCGACAAGGATTCTGCCGGGCTGGAAGTGCTGCGGCATTCCTCGGCGCACTTGCTGGCTCACGCAGTGAAAGAGTTATTTCCCGACGCGCAAGTGACCATCGGCCCGGTGATCGACGACGGCTTTTACTACGATTTTTCGTACAAGCGGCCATTCACGACAGAAGACCTGGTGGTCATCGAAAAACGTATGAATGAAATCACCAAGCGCGACGTGAAGGTGGAGCGCACGGAAATGCCGCGCGAAGAGGCGGTTAAGTTCTTCATCAACATGGGCGAAAAATACAAAGCGGAGATCATTGCGTCGATTCCGTCGACTGAGCCGATCTCTTTGTATAAACAGGATAATTTCATCGACCTGTGCCGCGGCCCGCACGTGCCTTCGACCGGCAAGCTGAAGGTGTTCCGGCTGATGAAGGTGGCGGGCGCGTACTGGCGCGGGGATTCGAAAAACGAAATGCTCACGCGTGTCTACGGCACGGCGTGGGCGAAAAAAGAAGACCAAGAGGCCTACCTGCATCGCCTCGAAGAAGCTGAAAAGCGCGATCACCGCAAGCTCGGTCGGCAACTGGATTTGTTTCACTTGCAGGACGATGCGCCGGGCATGGTGTTCTGGCATCCGCACGGATGGACGGTGTGGCAGATCATCGAGCAATACATGCGCGGGCTGCTGAACGAAGCAGGCTACAACGAAGTGCGCACGCCGATGGTGATGGATCGCGTGCTGTGGGAGAAATCCGGCCATTGGGAAAATTACCGCGAGAACATGTTCACCACCGAGTCGGAAAAGCGCGACTACGCGGTGAAGCCGATGAATTGCCCCGGCCACGTGCAGATTTTTAACCAGGGTGTAAAGAGTTATCGCGATCTGCCGTTGCGCATTGCGGAGTTTGGTTCGTGCCATCGCAATGAACCTTCCGGCGCGCTGCATGGGCTAATGCGCGTGCGCGGCTTTGTGCAGGATGACGCGCATATTTTCTGCACCGAAGCGCAGATTCAGGACGAAGCGGGGCGTTTCATTGACCTGCTGCGCAAGGTCTACGGCGACTTCGGCTTTAACGATATCGCAATCAAGCTTTCCACGCGTCCGCCCAAACGCATCGGCGCAGACGAGGTATGGGATCGCGCTGAGGCCGCGCTTAAGGCGTCGCTGGATGCCAAGAGCCTGCAATGGGAGCTCAACCCCGGCGAAGGCGCTTTTTACGGCCCGAAAATTGAGTTTTCGCTGAAAGACTCGCTGGCGCGGGTGTGGCAGTGCGGCACGTTGCAACTGGATTTCGCGCTGCCGGGGCGGCTGGGGGCGGAATATGTCACCGAGGACAATGCTCGCAATACGCCGGTGATGTTGCACCGCGCTATTTTGGGCTCGTTGGAGCGCTTTATCGGTATTTTGATCGAAAACTACGCGGGTGCCATGCCCATGTGGCTTGCGCCGGTGCAGGTGGTGGTTTCCAGCATCACGGAAAACCAGGCCGGATATGCAAAAGAACTTGAATTGGCCCTGAAAGCGGCAGGTGTGCGTGCCATCTCTGACTTGAGAAACGAGAAGATTTCCTATAAGATACGGGAACATAGTCTCCAAAAGCTGCCTTATCAGTTGGTGGTCGGTGATAAGGAAGTGGCAGCCCGTCTGGTTGCCGTCAGAACCCGCAAAGGTGAGGACTTGGGCCAAATGGCCCTGGCGGACTTCATTTCCCGTGTCAAACTGGATGAAGCCAAGCGGGGACGCTGAGGGTAAGTAAGATAGGTAATTTTATTAATTAAATCAAGGAGTTATCGCATATCACAGGAAAAAGAAGCCCGCATCAACACCGAGATTACCGCTGCCGAAGTGCGTCTGATAGGTGCCGGTGGCGAGCCGATAGGTGTTGTCAGCATTGCGGCGGCCAACAAGCTGGCCGAAGAAGCCGAGCTGGATCTGGTGGAAATTGCGCCGACAGCCGTGCCCCCCGTTTGCCGCATCATGGATTTTGGCAAGTTCAAATACCGTGAAAGCAAGCGTCAGCACGAAGCCAAGTTGAAGCAAAAGCAGATTGTGGTTAAGGAAGTCAAATTCCGGCCCGGCACGGACGAGGGCGACTACAAAATCAAGATCCGCAACCTGTTGCGATTCCTGGAAGAAGGCGATAAAGCCAAAATCACGCTGCGTTATCGCGGACGTGAAATGGCGCATCAAGAGTTTGGCGTGCGGCTGCTGGAACGCATCCGCACGGAGCTGGAACCGTTTGCGATAGTAGAGCAGTTCCCGAAGATGGAAGGTCGTCAGTTGGTGATGGTGATGTCGCCCAAGAAAGGCGGTAAGGCGCCGGTGAAAGCTGTGGTAGCAGCACCGGGTGGTGCCGCAGCGGCTGTGGTGAAACCTGCGGTCAAGCCTGTTGTCGTGTCAGCGGCACCGGCAGCGGTGGTGGTGGCGGCTGCAAAAGTCGCAGCGCCCAGTGTTGGTGTTGAAAAGAAGCCGTGATTGCGAAGTTGCGGCTTTAAGGATGTCTTAGTTGTAGCGTAGTCGTAGTCGTAGTAACAGCAGTAAACAAAAGTAGTTGTCCGGGTTCCCAAAGTTTCGCGAACTTTATCGCGAACACCTGGCGCTATGTCAGAAGAAGAGATAGTCATGCCGAAACTCAAGACCAAGAGTGGCGCGGCCAAGCGTTTCCGCAAGCAGGGTAGTGGCGGAATCAAACGCGGATCGGCCTTTATGCGCCACATCCTTACCAAAAAGAGCACCAAGCGCAAGCGTCAATTGCGCGGGGGTACCGCAGTTCATGCATCCGATGAGCGCGCCGTTCGCGCCATGTTGCCTTACTAAAGGAGATCAGCCATGCCTAGAGTCAAACGTGGTGTGATCGCCCGCGCGGCACACAAAAAAGTTCTCGAAAAAGCCAAGGGCTTTCGCGGTCGCCGTAATAACGTATTTCGCGTAGCCAATGAAGCGGTGATGCGCGCCGGGCAATATGCCTACCGCGACCGCCGCAACAAAAAGCGTGTGTTCCGCTCGTTGTGGATTGCACGTATCAACGCTGCCGTGCGCGAGCACGACATGACCTACAGCCAGTTCATGTATGGTCTTAAAAACGCGGCGGTTGAAGTGGACCGCAAAGTGCTGGCGGATATCGCCGTGCTCGATAAGCCGGCGTTTGCCAAGTTTGTGGAAACCGCCAAGGCCAATCTGGCTGCTGGCGCTACCGCGTAATCTTTGCCGCTTGGGAGAAAAAGAGGCTCATCAGCCTCTTTTTTTTCGATACCGTTTCTGAAACCATAAACTACTCATGCAAGACCTTGACGCCCTGGTAATCGACGCGCTTGCTGCCTTTGCGCAGATCAGCGACGCCGACGCACTCGAACAAACCAAGGCGCGTTACCTCGGCAAGACCGGCTTGCTCACCGAGCAACTGAAGGGCCTGGGCAAGCTGCCTGCCGCCGAAAAGCCGGTCATGGGCGCGCGCATCAATGCGGCAAAAACGGCAATAGAACAAGCCCTGACGGATCGTCGCGAAGCTATTCAAAACACCCTGCTCGAGGCGAAACTGCAACAGGAGTCGCTCGACGTGACGTTGCCGGGACGCGGCAACGGCGTGGGCGGACTGCACCCGGTATCGCGCACGCTGGAGCGCGTCGAGCAGATATTTCACTCGCTCGGTTTCGAAGTCGCCGACGGCCCCGAAATCGAGACCGATTTCTACAATTTCACCGCGTTGAACCAGCCGGAAAATCATCCGGCGCGTTCCATGCACGACACGTTTTATCTGGACGGTGGCAAGCACCTGCTGCGCACCCACACCTCGCCGATTCAGGTGCGCTACATGGAGTCACACCAGCCGCCGATACGTATTATCGCGCCGGGGCGGGTGTACCGCGTGGATTCCGATGCCACCCATTCGCCGATGTTTCATCAGGTCGAGGGCCTGTGGATCGACGAAGCGATTTCATTCGCCAATTTGAAGGGCATCGTCACCGAATTCTTCAAACTGTTTTTCGAGCGCGCGGATTTGCAGGTGCGCTTCCGACCGTCGTTTTTTCCGTTTACCGAGCCGTCGGCCGAGATCGACATGAGTTTCGGCGAAGGCTGGCTGGAAATTGGCGGCTGCGGCATGGTGCATCCGCAGGTACTGAAAAATGTGCATATCGATAGCGAAAAATATCAAGGCTTCGCATTCGGCATGGGGTTGGATAGGCTGACCATGCTGCGCTATGGCGTGAACGACCTGCGGCTGTTTTTTGAAAACGATCTGCGCTTCTTGCGGCAGTTCAGGTAACGCCAGATGAAATTTTCCGAGAACTGGCTGCGTACGTTTGTAGACCCCAAGCTCACTACGGCTGATCTGGCGGATCTGCTCACCTTCGGCGGCATTGAAGTGGACGGTGTTGAACCTGCCGCGCCAGCGTTCGACCGTGTGGTGGTGGGCGAAGTGTTGTCGGTGGAAAAACACCCCAATGCGGATCGGCTGAACGTGTGCCAGGTGAACATTGGTGTTGCGCCATTGACGATCGTTTGCGGCGCGCCGAACGTGCGCGCGGGCATGCGTGTCCCCGCCGCACTGATGGGGGCGAAGTTACCTGGCATGGAAATTAAGGCAGCCAAGGTGCGTGGCGTTGAATCGAGCGGCATGTTGTGCTCGGCCAAAGAACTCGGCATCAGTGATGCGGCGGAAGGTTTGCTGGCGCTGGCAGTCGATGCCCCTATCGGGGTGGATGTACGCCAAGTACTTGATTTAAATGATAATGTTTTTGACAGCAAACCCACGCCCAATCGCGGCGATTGCTTGAGCCTGCGCGGCCTGGCACGTGAAGTCGCGGCGCTGAGTGGTGCTGCGTTGCCGCCGGTGGATGTGCCCATCGTTGCCGCCGTGCACGATGAAAAACTGGCTATTACCCTTAACGCGCCCAAGGCGTGTCCGCTGTATGGTGGGCGTCTGGTGTGCGGTGTGAATGCCAAAGCACCTACGCCGGACTGGATGGTGCGGCGTCTCGCGCGTAGCGGCGTGCGTTCGATCAGCGCGGTGGTGGATGTTACCAACTATGTAATGCTTGAACTCGGCCAGCCTATGCACGCTTTCGACGCGGGCAAGATCGATGGCGGTATCCAGGTGCGGTTTGCCGCGCCTGGCGAAAAACTGGCCTTGCTGAACGGCGAAACACGCGAACTGAATGCGGCGTTTCTGCTAATTGCCGATGACAAAAAAGCGCTGGCGCTGGCCGGCATCATGGGCGGCGCACACAGCGCGGTGGGCGATGACACGCACGATATTCTGCTCGAAGCGGCGTATTTCGATCCCGATGTGATTGCGGGCAAATCGCGTGTGCTGGGCTTTGGTTCGGATTCATCGTATCGCTTTGAGCGGGGCGTCAATTTCGCCGGCGCGCGCGAGGCGATGGAACGCGCGACCCGGCTGGTGCTGGACATTTGCGGTGGCCGCGCGGGGCCGGTGGCCGTTGCCGAATCAGTGGCACATTTGCCATCGCGTCAACCAGTCAACCTGCGGTTGGCACGCGTGGCGCGCGTGCTGGGCATGACGTTTACTGCGGATGCGGTCGCGGGTATTTTTCAGCGTCTGGGTTTTGTGCATACGGTCACCGCAGAGGGCCTGAGCGTGACGCCACCCGCGCATCGTTTTGATGTGTCTATAGAAGAAGATCTGATCGAAGAAATTGCACGGGTTCACGGGTATAACCAAATTCCGGCAGCAGCGCCGGTGGTGGCTACGGTTGCGCTGCCGCAGGTGGAGTGCAACCGTCCATCCGCCCGTTTACGGCACGCGCTGGCGGCGCGTGACTACCAGGAAGTGGTGACGTACAGTTTTGTTGATCGCGCGTGGGAAACGGATTTCTGCGCCAATGCCGCACCGATCGCGCTGGCGAATCCGATCGCCAGTCAGATGTCGGTGATGCGTTCGAGCTTGATCGGCGGCTTGGTGAATACCGTTGCCTACAATCTGCATCACAAACAAGCGCGCGTGCGCGTGTTTGAGGTGGGGCGCTGCTTCGTGTCTGGCGGTGCGGATTTTCAACAGCCCTGGCGCATCGGCGCTGCCGCTTGCGGCGATGCTACGGCGGATCAATGGGGTGTGCGTCCGCCACGGCCTGTGGATTTTTACGATGTTAAAGCGGATATCGAAGCGCTGTTGCAAACCAGCCAATTAACCTTTGAGGCAGCAGCGCATCCGGCGCTGCATCCGGGCAAAAGCGCGCGCGTGTTGCTTTCTGGCAACACCATCGGTTGGGCCGGTGAACTGCACCCGCGCTGGCAACAAAAGTACGATTTGCCCGCTGCACCGGTGCTGTTTGAGCTGGAATTGGCCGCAGTTGCGGTGCAGGCGTTGCCCGCGTACCAGAGTATTTCCAGGTTCCCGCCCGTTTCGCGCGATTTGGCGGTTATAGTGGACGAGAAAACGCCTTATCAGGCCATTCTGGATGCAGTAAATTCGCAAAAACCGGCGGCGATTTTAGCGTTTTCAATCTTTGACATTTACCGCGGATCAGGCATCGAAAGTGGGAAAAAAAGTCTTGCATTCAGGATGTTAGTACAGGATACTCAGAAGACGCTGATCGATGCAGATGTCGATTCTGCAGTCTCGGAAATCATAAAAATACTGCATAACCAGTTCAACGCCAAGCTTCGCTAAGAGGGGACACATGACTTTAACGAAGGCTGAACTCGCCGATCTGTTGTTCGAAAAGGTAGGTTTGAACAAACGCGAGGCCAAAGATATGGTCGAGACGTTTTTTGAGGAGGTCCGGCATGGATTGGAAGTCGGCAAAGGCGTCAAGCTTTCGGGATTCGGTAATTTCCAGTTGCGTATCAAGCCGCAGCGTCCCGGTCGTAATCCCAAAACCGGCGAAGAAATCCCCATTACCGCGCGCCGTGTCGTAACCTTCCACGCCTCGCAAAAGCTCAAGTCCATGGTTGAACAACGCCAGGCTGGTGGTGGAAAGTCCCACTCATAAGGCCGCGCTGCCGCCGATACCGGCGAAGCGCTATTTCACCATCGGCGAAGTCAGCGAGCTGTGTGGCGTCAAGCCGCATGTGCTGCGCTACTGGGAGCAGGAATTTACCCAGTTAAAACCCGTCAAGCGCCGCGGTAATCGCCGTTATTATCAGCACCACGAAGTGCTGCTGATTCGCCGTATACGCGAACTGCTCTACGATCAGGGTTTTACCATCAGCGGCGCACGCAACCAACTGGATGAGCTGGCGAGCGATAACGGGCGCGGTGCTAAATCTCGTGCGGCTATTGCTGCAGCGTCGGCTGCGGCGTCCGACAGGGCGTCCGATACAGCGCCTATTTCTGCGGAATCCCATGCCAGTGCCGCTGCCGCCTTCGCCAATGGGGCGATGCTGCGCAAGGAAATTCAGAGTGTTTTGGCTCTTTTACGTACCTGATGTGCCTGATTTTCACGAGTCTTTAATCAATCGACACTGAACGCCGTGGCGCCAACCGTCCCGGCTTTTTTTACGCCATGCAACACGTATTTCATCGCGACGCCCGAACCGATCCTCCCGTAGCCGTGGCAGGTGAGGGCCCCTATCTGATCGACCGCGAAGGCCGTCGCTATATCGATGCCTCGGGTGGCGCCGCAGTGTCGTGTCTGGGCCACGGCCACCGCACGGTGATCGAGGCGATGAAAGCGCAGGCCGATAAATTGGCCTATGCGCACACCGCATTTTTCAGCAGCGAACCGGCCGAAGCGTTGGCGGATTTTCTCATCAAGGCCAGCGGCAAAGCTTTCGAGCGCGTGTATTTTGTCTCGGGCGGTTCGGAGGGCATCGAAGCCGCATTAAAACTTGCGCGCCAATATTTTCTCGAAGCCGGTGAACCGGGGCGCGAGTTGTTTATCGGTCGCCGCCAGAGCTATCACGGCAACACCCTGGGCGCGCTGGCCGTCGGCGGCAATATGTGGCGCCGGCAGCAATTCGCGCCGTTGTTGATGAATGTCGAGCATATCGCGCCGTGTTACGCCTACCGTGATTGCAAAGAGGGCGAGTCCGAGGCTGATTACGGCCAGCGCGTGGCAAACGAGCTGGAAGAAACACTGCAACGTGTGGGGCCGCAAAAAGTCATCGCGTTTATCGCGGAACCGGTGGTGGGTGCCACGTTGGGCGCGGTGCCCGCGGTGCCGGGCTACTTCAAGCGTATCCGCGAGATTTGCGACCGTTACGGCATCCTGCTGATTCTCGACGAAGTAATGTGCGGCATGGGCCGCACTGGCTCGCTCTTTGCGTATGAGCAGGAAAACATCACGCCGGATCTTTGCGTGATCGCCAAAGGCCTGGGCGGCGGCTATCAGCCCATAGGTGCGACGCTGGTGTCCAAGAAAATATTCGATGCGGTGCATGGTGGCAGCGGATTTTTCCAGCACGGTCACACCTACCTCGGCCACCCGATGGCCTGTGCGGCGGCGCTGGCGGTGCAACACACCATCGAACGCGAACACCTACTGGACAACGTGCGTGCGCAGGGCGCATCTCTGCTGAACCGGCTGCAAACGCAATTTGCTGGTCACGCACATGTCGGCGACGTGCGTGGGCGCGGCTTATTCCTTGGCGTGGAATTGGTGGCGGATCGCGCAACCAAGTCCACCTTCGACCCGGCGCTGAAGCTGCATGCGCGCATCAAGCGCGAAGCGTTCGCGCGTGGCCTGATTTGCTACCCGATGGGCGGCACGGTGGATGGCAAACATGGCGACCACGTGATGCTGGCACCGCCGTACATCATCAATGAGGCCCACGCTGCTGAAATCACCGATAAGCTCGCCAGCGCGATTGAGGCGGCTTTGGTGGGGGTGTAGTTGACGGAGGGAGCGGTGCTTGGTGAACCGTGAACTGATGAAAAGTCCGGTATTCCGCCCTATCAGTCCGGTTGCCCAGGGCAATTGCATCAAAACCCTATAAGAATGAAATAGTTATGAGAAAGGTCAAAGGCTTGTACTTTTTCGCAAAGCTGTGTAGTTTTCTGTCTTTTTGGAGTGGCGATGGAGACAGAAAAGCCTGTGAGTCTTGCCGAAGCGTTC
>CAMBGJ010000055.1 GCA_945865805.1 Bordetella parapertussis | reverse complement strand
GTGCCAGCAAACTGGCGCTGAGGAAGTCACTCAGCCGAGCGCCTGCACCCAGCACAGCCTTGGTTCGCGCCATGGCTTACTCCGTAGTAGCGAAGCCTTATCATGACACATATTTCACTAAACGAACAGTATTGGGTCAGGCCTTGACTATTGCCTGGTCATTCGTAACTAATTGTTTTTATTGAGTATCTACGCTTGCTGTCGGCAGACCGCTGCCAGCATCCGATAAGGCGGGCCTTGCCACAACAACCCGAAAACATCACAGGTATCGAGCACCAGACGTACGGATCAATGATCCGTTATCGAGTTGTCGGCTCTGGCGCGCCGCGTGGCACGTGCGGCTTTGACTTCGGCGGCAATATCGCCTTCGCTCATTGGTTCTGCGCCGGCCGCCTGTAGCGCGGGCGCGATGGCCACCAGCCGATCGAGCGCCGAGCGCTTTTGTGTCTGGGCCGCCAGAAACCCCACAAAATCTTCCACCTCCACCAACGGCTGCTGCGAGAGTGTTCTGATCTTTGAAATCAAGGTTTGTTCACTTGTAGCGTTCATCATGACTTCCTTAAGTCTTCCAAGTGATCTTCGGGCTACGGCACCACCAGGCACGTGCGCTGCCGCAACCCCTCCCACGCATGCACCCAGCAACAGTCGTGATCAAAACCGGGCAACACTTCCAGTCTGGCTTGCGGCAGCGCGGTGGTAAAGCGTTGTAGCGCGCGGGTAGGCACCAGTGCGTCGTCGGCGCCCGCGATGTGGGTTTGCGCGATGGTGGCCAGACGCGGTGCGAGTGCGAGCGGATTCAGCGACGCCGTTAGCGGTGACACATCGATCGCCGCTGTCCAGGCATCGGTATCCAGCGGCGAGGCGACGGTCACCAGGCACGACACATCCGTGTCGTTGCGCGGCAATCAACGCGGCCATTACGCCGCCGCCCGAATAGCCCACCAGCCGCACGCGTTGTGCACTGGCGGCGAGCAACAGCAAATCGACGGCGGCGCTCATCATGGTCACCGCGGGTTCGCCATAGCGGCCCTGCATCCACAGCAGCGACGGGCACTGCGCCAATGCCGCGTCATCAAGATACTGGCAAGGACGCCCCAGATACGCGACGCTCGCGCCGGGATCGCGCAAGGCCAACCGCAGCGTCAGCGGATTATCGGGCGTGGGATCACGCGGCGGCTCGTACTTGCCACGCCACTCGGCCCCGTCGCCTTCGATGTAGATAGTGATCGTGGTGAGCGTGGTGATCGTGGTGAGCGTGGTGTCCGCTGTTGCAGCGGCAGGTGGCTGCCGCAACCACGCCCGCATTGGCGTGCCGTCGAACGCGGCCACCGCTTGCAACTGCCCGCTGCGCGCCTGGGCCGTCACGCGTTGCGCGGGGGTATATAACGCGGCACAACCGCCGAGCGCGAGCGCTGCAACCGCAACACACAGCCGCTGAAGCCAACGTACATCGCCAGCGCCGCGCCGCGAATCAGCGTTCATCATGATATTTCGTTGGGTATAAATATCGTAACTACTCGGTCACTTTAAAGACCTTCACCGCAGAAGAAAGCCGTTCTCTGCGTAACCTTTGCGCCTTTGCGCCTCTGCGGTGAGGCAGTTTTTACATTCAGATTGAGTAGACACAAAATATCAATAAAAACAAATACTTACGATAAAACACTCTGCATCACGGCAAGCGCACTCATTGCGTACGGCTATCGGCCACTTTGGCCACACTCGCCCACTTCGCCATTTCGATGGGCAGAAATTTGCGTATGGATACCGACGAGCGTGGATCGGGCGCGACGCCATCGGACTCCAGCCGTTTGACGATGCGTGTTTCTCTACCGCCGGGAATCACAACTCAAAACCGCTCATCTGCGCGCAGATAGCGCCACTGCCCCTCGGGCAGCTTGCCCAGCATTACGCTGCCAATGCGCACGCGCTTTAAGCCTGTGACTTTCAGGCCGACCAATTCGCACATGCGCCGGATCTGGCGCTTTTTGCCTTCACGCAACGCAAAGCGCAACTGGTCTTCGTTCTGCCAACTCACCTTGGCGGGCTTTAGCGGCTTGTCGTCAAGACTCAAACCCACGTTGAGTTTTGCCAGCCCCTCGGCCGAGAGCGTGCCTTCGACGCGCACCAGGTATTCCTTTTCGATCTGCGAATCCTGTCCGATCAATTTCTTGGCGACGCGGCCATCTTGCGTAAAGACTATCAAACCCACGGAGTCGATATCCAGCCGCCCCGCTGGCGCCAGCCCGCGCAGGTGCGTGGCGCTGAAACGCAACGGCAGCTTGTCTTCCGTGAAACGATTTTCCGGCTTGATTAACTCCATCGCCGGACGATAACCAAGCTCCGGCAGGTTGGACACATAGCCGATGGGTTTGTTGAGCAGAATGGTGACGCTGGCTTCCTGCTTGAATTGCGCCTGACGCGTGAGCGTGATCGTCTGGTTGGGAAACGCGCGCGTGCCGAGCTCGGTAACCGCCACGCCATCCACCAGCACCCAGCCTTGCTCGATGTAGCTATCGGCTTCGCGGCGCGAGCACAGGCCCTGCTCGGACATCAGTTTGGAGACGCGGACTTTTTCCATTTATTTTTAGCCACAGATTGACGCAGATGAACACAGATAAAACTAATTTGTCATTCCCGCGCAGACGGGAACCCATAACACACGTGCCACATGCGACGGCTTATGGATTCCCGCCTTCGCGGGAATGATGGTGTTGGTGTTGAAATAGTATCGCGCTATGTGACTACGCGCTTACGTGCTTGTAGCGTTCACGATACTCAACGCCACCGCCTCCGCCACCTCAATCCCATCCACCGCCGCCGACAGAATCCCCCCCGCGTAACCCGCACCCTCGCCCGCCGGATACAGTCCACGCGTGTTCATACTCTCATACATCGCATTGCGCTTGATGCGCACGGGCGACGAGGTGCGCGTTTCCACGCCGGTCAACACCGCGTCGTCCATGGCGAAACCCTTGATCTGTTTATCAAATGCGGGCAATGCTTCGCGGATCGCTGCGATCGCGTAATCGGGCACGCAGCTTGAGAGATCTGTCATTGTCACACCCGGCTTATACGATGGCACGACTTCGCCCAGCGCCACCGAGGCACGGGCCGCGAGAAAATCGCCCACCCGTTGTGCGGGTGCATTGTAGTTGCTGCCGCCGGCCACGAACGCAGCAGACTCCCAACGCTGCTGAAACTCGATGCCCGCCAGCACGTGTCCGGGATAATCCTCCTCTGGCGTGATGCCCACCACAATACCCGCATTCGCGTTACGTTCATTACGCGAATACTGGCTCATGCCGTTGGTGACCACGCGCCCCGGCTCGGATGTGGCCGCCACCACGGTGCCGCCGGGGCACATGCAAAAGCTGTAGACCGAGCGACCGTTTTTGCAGTGATGCACGAGTTTGTAATCCGCTGCGCCCAGAATTTTGTGCCCCGCGTGGTTGCCGTAACGCGTGCGGTCAATCAGCGATTGCGGATGTTCGATGCGAAAGCCTATCGAGAACGGCTTCGCTTCGATATATACGCCGCGTTGGTGCAGCAGGTGAAAGGTATCGCGCGCGCTGTGGCCGACCGCGAGCACCACGTGATCGCTGGCAATGTGTTCGCCGCTTTCCAGCACCACGCCGCGCACCGTATTTTGCTGACCCGCGCTGTCGATGACGATATCCGTCACCTTGCTTTGAAAGCGAAATTCGCCGCCGAGTGACTCGATGGTGGCACGCATGGTTTCCACCACACCCACCAGCCGGAAGGTGCCGATGTGCGGTTTGCTGACAAACAAAATTTCTTCCGGCGCGCCGGCTTTGACAAACTCGGTCAACACCTTGCGCCCAAGAAAGCGCGGGTCTTTGATCTGGCTGTAGAGCTTGCCGTCGGAAAACGTACCCGCGCCGCCTTCACCGAACTGCACATTCGATTCCGCGTTCAACACCGATTTTCGCCACAGACCCCAGGTGTCCTGCGTGCGTTCGCGCACCGCTTTGCCGCGCTCCAGAATGATTGGGTTGAACCCCATCTGCGCCAGCAGCAGGCTGGCAAATAATCCGCACGGCCCGGTGCCGATCACCACCGGGCGCTGCTGTAGCCTCGCGGGTGCCTGCGCGACAAAACGGTAACCGGCATCGGGTGTGTTTTTTAAGTATTTGTTTTTATTGATATTTATGTACGACTGCTGTAGCGCATCCTCGTCCGCCACGGTGATATCCAACGTATAGATGAGGTGTATCGCCGAACGTTTACGTGCATCCACCGCACGGCGAAAAATCGTGTAGCCCTGCAACAACGCCGGCGCAATGCCGAGACGCGACAATATCGCGGCGCGTAAGTCGTCTGCGCTGTGATCCAGCGGGAGTTTTATTTCGGTCAGGCGCAACATGGTGGGCCGTACTTTACTGCATTCACGCCGGAGTAGAATGTCTGTTTACGCGTCTACAACCTGTGAACGAAAAAGCGAAAGATAAATCATGGATCAAGCTCCCGCCAAACTCACCCATAACGTCACCCGCCTCGGCCATCTGGATTTGCAGGGCGCGGGGCAAATCCTGGTCGAAGGCCACTACGCCTACGTCGGGCACATCACCAATAAAGAAGGGCTCGCCACCAGCATCGTCGATGTGGCGGACCCGAAGAACCCGAAAGTGGTGTGCCAGATTCCGGTGGGCGACCACACCTCACACAGCCATAAAGCGCGCGCGGTGGGTGATCTCATGATCACCAACATGGAGCAGAACATGACCGCCATTGGCCGCAAAGCCGATGAGCTGCCCAAGCTGCGCACGGTGATGAAAGCCGAGCTGGGGCGTGACGCCACCGATGCGGAATTGGCCGCCAGTCTGGGGGTGAGCGCCGCCGATATTCCCGAAGTGGATGCGCTGGCCAAGCGCCCTTATGCCGAGGGCGGCTTCAAGGTGTGGGACATCAAGGATCGCAAAAATCCCAGGCTACTCACGCACGTGAAAACCCACGGTCGCGGCGTGCACCGCTTCGACATGGATGACCAATACGCCTACATCTCGACCGAGATGCCCGGCTACATTGGCAACATTCTCGTTATCTATGATCTGAAAAACCCCGCCAAGCCTGAGGAAGTGTCGCGCTGGCACATCCCCGGCCAACACCTCGCGGGGGGCGAAAAACCCACCTGGCCGGGGCGCCAGCACCGCTTGCACCACACCGTGCGTTTGGGCAACCGTTTGTTCGCGGGCTGCTGGCATGGCGGCGTGCGCATTGTTGATGTCAACGATATCCGCAAGCCCGTCACCATCGGCGCTTACAACTACCATCCGCCGATGCCGGAGCCGTCGCACACCTTCCTCGGCTTGCCGAAAAAAATCAATGGCCGCGATATCGCCGTGGCCATCGACGAGGAAGACCATGTGCATAACGACGCGGAAGTCGCCAAGCGCCGCGGTCGTCCGCACGCAGCGCTGTGGACTTTCGACATCACCGAGCCCGCCCATATCAAGCCGCTGGGCGTGTTTGAAGTCAGCGAGCTCGAGTCCCCGTGGGCACGCACCGCACCCGGCCGATTCGGCGGGCATCAGTTTCAGGAACACTGGAAAGGCGGCGACACGCTGGTGTATTGCGCGTGGTTCGCGGGCGGCCTGCGTATCGTGGATGTGGCCGATCCGTCGGCACCGCAGGAAATGGGCTGGTTCATCCCCGAACCGTGCGGCGGCAAGCCCTGCCCGCAAACCAACGATGTCGACGTCGATGAGCGCGGCTTGATTTACCTCGCCGATCGTTACTGCGGCATGGATATCGTTGAATTCAAGCGTTAGTTGTTAACGAGTCGCTGCGCTAGGCTTTCTGCCCCAGCTTGCTTTCGGTGCCCGCCAGAATATTTTTGATGTTCTGGCGGTGGCGGTAAATCAGCAATATCGCCACCACCACCACGCTGGCAAAAAACGGATGGGCGAAGCCGAATAACAGCCATGCCGCAAACGGCGCGAACAGCGCCGCGATGATCGAGGCGAACGACGACATGCGAAAAAACAGCACTATGATTAGCCACGTCGAAATCGCGCCCAGCCCCAGGTAAACGCTAAAGCCAAACAGCGCGCCCAGCGCGGTCGCAACACCCTTGCCACCCTGAAAGCGGTGAAACACCGGAACCATATGGCCGATCACCGCCAGCGATCCGGCTATCGCCATCGCCAATGGCGCTGCTTCGGCTGACGAAAAATGCTGCGCCAGCCATACCGGCAGCCAGCCCTTCAACGCATCGCCCAATAGCGTGAGCACCGCTGCCGCCTTGCTGCCCGAGCGCAGCACATTGGTGGCACCGGGATTGCCTGAACCATAAGTGCGCGGATCCGGCAGCCGGAACGCGCGGCTGGTGATCACCGCAAACGATACCGAGCCGATGAGATAAGCCGCGACGGCGAGAACTACTGTGTTCATAAGATTTCAACTAGAATCGACGGACATTTTAGCCCATACGCGGCGCGTAAGCGCCGTGTTCAACACACCCCACGCATGGACATTATTTTCATACGCGATTTTCGCTTGAGCATCACCGTCGGCATGTACGACTGGGAGCGCATCGCGCCGCAAACCGTGCAGTTCGATCTCGAAATCGGCATCCCTGGCAATACCGCCGCGCAAAGCGACGCCATCAGCGACACCATCGACTACGCCAAAGTGGTGCAGCGTATCGAAGAAATTCTGCGCGATAACAAGATTCAGCTCCTGGAAAAACTCGCTGAGCACATTGCGCAACTGGTGCGTGGCGAATTCAACGCGCCGTGGGTGAAAGTCAGCGTCACCAAGCTGGCGGCGCTGAAAGGCGTGAAGCAGTTGGGTGTGACGATAGAGCGCGGCACCAAAAAATAATAAATTAAAACAAATACTTAGAATAACTTCATCTGCCCGCTAGTGACCCCTGGCACGCGAAACAACGACGTATCCAGGGCCGCATTGCGCTGCATGCGATCACGCGCGTCATAACCGATACGGCGCTTGGCGATGGCAAAACGTTTAGCCAACAGCTCGGCGAATTCGCTCTGCCCGCGCATGCGGCTGCCAAAGTTCGCATCGTTATCGCGTCCGCCGCGCAGGTCGTGCACCCGGCTCATCACGTGTTTGGCCTTGAGCGGATAGTGGCGCTCGAGCCAGTCACGAAACAGCGTTTTCACTTCATACGGCAGACGCATTACGGTGTAGCCCGCCTGCGTCGCAGCGGCCGCATGCGCGGCTTCCAGCACGGCTTCGATCTGATCGTCGGTTAAAAACGGGATCATCGGCGCCACCAGCACACCCGTCGGCACCCCGGCTTGCGACAGCGTACGTATGGCTTCGATACGCCGCGCGGGCGCGACGCAACGCGGCTCCAACCGCCGCGCGACCTCGTGATCGAGACTGTTCACCGACAAAAACACGTTCACCAGATTTTTTTGTGCCATCGGCACCAGAATATCCACATCGCGCTCGACCAAGGCGTTCTTGGTGATGATGCCCAGCGGTTGATTGAACTCGGCGCATACTTCGAGTAGGCCGCGCGTGATGTTCAGCTTGCGCTCGGCGGGTTGATACGGATCGGTGTTCGCACCCAGCGAAATCACCTCGCAGCGGTAGCCCGGCTTCGATAGCTCCTTACGCAGCAGCTCCGCCGCATTCACCTTGGCGAAAATGCGCGCCTCAAAATCCACCCCCGGCGACAGATTGCGATACGCATGCGTGGGCCGCGCGTAGCAGTAAATGCAGCCGTGCTCGCAACCCTGATAGGGGTTGATCGACTGCGTGAACGGGATGTCCGGCGACTGATTGCGCGAGATGATGCTCGCGGCTTTTTCTTCGGTGACCACCGTTTTTACACGCGGTTGATCGTTGCCGCCATCGTTCGTCCGGTCGTGCGTCCAACCATCGTCAAATACCTCGCGCTCGACTGTCTCGAAACGCCCTTCCGGATTGATCGCCGCGCCGCGCCCCTTGATGACCTTTTGCGGGTCACCATGGCTGCCCGTGAGCGTGCGCAGCGTCATCGGCTCACTGAGCGGGCTTGCTCGTGGGTTTACTGGCGTGAGCAGTGACCATTTCCATCACGCGTCGGTTGTTCTTGCCTAAAATCTCGGTGCGCACCACAGCGGTAAGCCGCCCGCGATGCACCACTTTCGATTTCGCCTTGATGGTGCGGCCTTCGCCGGGGCTGATATACCAGGCGGTAACCGAACTCACCATCCAGTGCGCCGGCAGCGCGGCTTGAGCGGTTTCGATGCCGAGGCCCATGGTGATGCCGCCTTGGAGATGGCCCACGCGATTGCCGATATGCGGGCCGTTTTTCAACGCACCCACCGCGCCGTTTTCCAGCGCGCGTGTTTTCACGCCGAGTAAATTTTGTATAAACGACTCGCCTTCGGGCATGCGCGCGATGGCGGCGTCGGCGATGGCCAGCACCTTGCGTTCGTCACGCGTGAGGTCTTTTTCGGCCAGCGGCGTCACCGGCATATCGCCATCCTTGCGTAGCTCCATGTTATACAGCGCCACGCCGGGCGGCGGATCGAGCACGATGAACGCCCCCGTGCCGTGGCACACGAGCTTGCCCTGCGACGACACAAAAACGTCGGTGGTGCCCTGCTTGCCACTAACGCCGGCGATATACCCCTGCAAGCGCGATTCAAGCTGCAACACGCCCGTTGCCGGCACGCCGGTGAATTGCAAATTCATCTGCACCGTCGCCAGCCGCGTGGCGGGCGTATGGCCCGCGCGCACGTTGGCCGCCATCGCCATGTCAGCGAACATCGCCAGCACGGCGTAGTTGCATTGGCCGTCCACTTCGTTAACATGCGGCCCGGTCTGGATCGACATGCGTACCAGCGGCTCGGTCACTTCCTCAAAGGAAAACGCCAGAAAATTACCGGTATAGTGATAGCCCGGTGTGCGGTTAAGCGCCAGCGCGCGCAAGGTGCGTTCGCGGATTTGTTGTTCAATCGGTTGTTCGGTGGACACGGAATGTCTTTGATGGGTTAAGACAGGGCCGCTATTGTACTGCGCCGGGCTGCCTCAAGAGCACCAAGCGGCGACTCGAAATTCCGCCCGAAAAAAACTGCGATAATCGTGCGTACGCTCAGCAACGCGCGCGCACCACCTTTGGCACCAGCAGACACCCGCAAGCACCATTAGGAGACGCCGTGAAAGCAACCTTGTTTCTTCCAGTCGCGATAGCGGCGGTGACAGCCACTGTAACGCAAGCGTTCGTGCTCGCCGCGCACGCACAAACCTTTCCCGTGAAGCCGATACGCATCGTGGTGCCGGTGGCGCCCGGCGGCAATCTCGATATCGTGGCACGCGCGCTGGCCGTGCCGATGAGCGAAACCTTCGGCCACCAGATCATTGTTGAAAGCCGTCCCGGCGCCAGCAGTCTGGTGGGCACGCAGTTTGTCGCCCGGTCGCCAGCGGACGGTTACACGCTGCTGACCGTCGCCAACACCTTCGCCACCGTGCCGTCGCTCCTGAAGAACCCCGGCTACGACGCGCTAAAGGATTTCACCGGCGTGACGCTCACCTGTCTGGTGCCGATGGTGCTGGTGGTTACGCCCACGTTGCCGGTGCGCACGGTCAAGGATTTGATCGCGCTGGGCAAGGCGCGGCCGGGGCAGATCGCCTACGGCACTGCAGGCGCGGGCAGCACCGGGCATATCGCGGCGGAACTGCTTGGCGTGCAATCTGGCATCAAAATGCTGCACGTGCCATACAAGGGCAACTCGGCGTCCGTGATCGATGTGATCGCCGGCAACGTGCAACTCATGTTCGATCAGGTCAGCTCCGGTAAGCCGCATGTCGATTCTGGTCGCGTTCGTGCACTGGGCGTAACCAGCCTCACCCGCTCGCCGCTGTTCCCCAACGTGCCCAGCATCGACGAATCGGGCCTGAAAGGCTACGAAGAAATCACCTTCAACGGCCTGATGGCCCCCGCCGGCACACCGCGCGAAGCGCTAGTCCGCGTGCAGACGGAAATAGCACGCGCCGTGCGTCTGCCCGAACTACGCAAACGTTATCTCGAACGCGGCATTGAGCTTGTCGGCAGCGCCTCGCCGGAGGAATTCACCGGATACGTCAAAGCTGAATTCGACAAGAAGGCGAAGCTTGCGCGCGAGACGAATATACGGATTGATTGAGCAGGCCTTGAACGAGCTTCGGGCGTGTGATTCAACGCGGAATAAAAAAACGGCGCTGGATTAACCAGCGCCGTTGCATTGAAGAAGTCAGGTAACTATTTGTTTTTATTGACTTATTTACCACCACAAAACTTGATGTATTGCGCCGCGAACGCCGACGGTTCATCCAGCATCGGGAAGTGGCCGGAGTTTTCCATGATGGTGAGCTTGGCCTTGGGCGCGGCGGCGGTTAGCCGGTTGCTTAGTGCAATGGTCGGGCCTTTTTTGCCGTAGACGATCAGCATCGGCTTTTTGATTTTTTTCGCGGCGGCCACGGCGTTGAATTCGCGGATGCCCCACATCACATCCACCATGGCCCAGGCGCCGGCCTTGCAACGGTCGATGTTCCAGCGCTGTTCGAGTGCGGCGCCAACCACGGCGACTCGCTCCTTGATTTGCGCGACAGTCTGCATCGGCTGGCCGAAGTTGCCTTCGACGTGGTGCCAGTTGCCCCCCCATTCATCGGAATTGCGGAACGGGGTTTCGACCGGTATAGCGCTGAGCGTACGCTGCGGAAAGAGGCTGGCAAAGGCCAGCGTCACGCTGCCGCCGACCGAGGCGCCGCTGATGTGCGCGGCCTTGATTTTGAGCGCGGTCATCAATTCGGCAAGCGCCTTGGCATGATCTTCGATGCTGTAGTGGCGCTGAATGCGATCGGAGTCGCCATGGCCCGGCATGTCCCATGAAATCACGCGAAAGTGTTTGGCCAGCAGCGGCGCAATGATTTCGTATTGGTGCGCGGAACCACCATTGGTGTGCATCAGCATCAGTACGGGTCGATTGTTACCCTGGTCGGCTTCACGATAATGAATGCGACCGTGCGATTTGGTTTTGGCAAAGCCGTCGCGGGTGGCGGAGCTGGATTCCATGGGGTCTCCCTATTGGTAAGGTTCGTAAGTTTGGTAAATACGATTAACGCAGCAGACGAAGTGAAGCAGGTGTTTTGCGAATTTTACTATGCCAGAGAAACTACCCCCTCTCCCGCAGGGCGGGAAGGGGAATCAAACGGGGCTACAGCAGCTCCAAACTCGATCCTGAATAATATTTGCCGCCCATGAACACCAGCGGCGGATGGCGATGTTCGGCGAACTCGGTGACTTCGCCGATCAGGATCACGTGGTCGCCCTTGTTGACCTCGGTGTGGCCCTTGCAGATGAAATGCGCGGAAGCGCCGTCCACAATCGGGCAGCCACCGAGATAGCTTTTCCAGTCGCGATGGGCAAAGCCGTCGGGCGGCGGCGCGGCGTGCTTGCGTGCGATGTCGATCTGCGTTTCAGCGAGCACGCTGACCGAGAACGCGTGTGTCTTGGAGAAGGTGTTGTAGCGCGCCGAGTTCGAACGCAGCGTCCACAAAATCAGCGGCGGATCGAGCGACAGCGAGGCAAACGAATTCACCGTCATGCAATGCACCTGGCCATCCGGCGTTTGCGCGGCAATCACCGTGACGCCGGTGGCAAAGCGCCCCAGCGCCGAACGCAGCGCAATACGGGGGTCTTGATGCGGCGCGGGCTGTGCCTTGGCGGCGGGCGGAGGCGTCATGCGGGTATCCTGTAGCATGTTGGGACGGGATGGTTAGATAGGGTGGTTGCGATGGAGCGGTTGGAATGCGCTGCTCAGGCTATGCCGCCACGGCTTGAACCCGAAGCGGCGCGTCAAAATGCGGGCCGAGATTTTTCACGTGCGGCAGAATTTCCTCGGCGAACTGCTGCATGGCTTCCGGCGTGAGCGTGGGCAGCGTGATCAGCAGGTAGCCGGCACCGACCTCGGCCAGCACGCCGATGCGGTCGATGATTTCCTGCGGTGAACCCAGCAGTGCGCTGTCGTCGCTGGCGAGATCGGGATCGGCCTGGCTTACCGGCGATGGCGCGGCTCCCGGCGTGCCGTGCACGGCGATGGCACCGATGCGCTTGAAGGTATCTTTGCGCCGCTCCAACGCTTTTTTGCGTTCGGCTTCGGTCTTGGTGATGGTGACCGAACGCGCGATTGCGCAACGCGTCGAATCGCGCGCTTGGCCGATTTTTTCCAGGCCGTCGAGATAGCCGCCGACACGCGCCCGCACCTGATCCACGGTGGCGAGCTGGTCGAGCATCAGGTTGTAGTTCTTGCTGGCAACATAAGCGATACCCTGCGGGCTGCCGCCTGCCAGCCAGATCGGCGGATGCGGGCGCTGCACCGGCGCGGGTTCCACCACGATGTCTTCATAGTTCCAGCGCTTGCTGTGGTAGCTAAAGCGCTCGTCGGTGGCCCACGACTTAAGCATCAGGCTGAAGCATTCCTCGAAGCGTTCCTGCGCTTCGTTGAGCGGCACGCAAAACTGCGCGAATTCTTCCTTGCGATAGCCGCGGCCGATGCCCAGATCCACGCGCCCGCCGGACAGCACATCCAGCGTGGCGACTTGTTCCGCCAGCAGCACCGGGTTGTGCCACGGCAGCACCACCACGCCGGTGCCGAGGCGTATACGCGTGGTTTTTGCTGCCAGAAAAGACAGCAGGTTGAGCGAGGCCGACAATTGGCCCTGCCCGGTGAAATGGTGTTCCACCAGGAACATGCCTTCGAAGCCCACTTTCTCGGCGGCCAGCACGTAGTTGATAAACTCACCGTAAGCGCCGCTGTCATGCAAAGTGTCGGCGCGTCCCACACGTGCGCCGCCAAAAATACCGAATTTCATGAGATTTTCCTTTCGCCAGTCTTCGCGATTGTAGAAATGTGCGGCTATGGAAACAAGCGCTATTTAATCGCAGCACTGTTTCCGAATCGGACATAATCAGGACGGCGCATGATTGGGCATAATGTGGGCTACGAACCCCGCTAAAAGAGGCAAATGAATGTTTCAAGCAGACCCCTCATGGATGGTAACTGCCGGAAAATGGATGCTGGCCAAGCTGTTTCTGGTGGCCGGTACGCTGAATCTGTCGCCCGCACGGATCAAAGACCACATAGACCGCATGACGGGCTTTGGCGTGCCGCTACCGGCTGTGGCGTTCTGGACCGGCATCGCGATGGAGTTCGTCGGTTGCGCGCTGTTGCTCTCCGGCTGGCACGCGCAAATCGGCATTGGGCTCTTGATCGCGTTTACCGCAATCGCCGGATCGATCTTTCACCGCTTCTGGCGGGTAGATGACCCCATGCGACGCCAATCGCTGCGCATCGCGGCACTCAACAATATCGCGGTGATCGGCGGCCTGCTGGTGCTGCTGCACGTGGTGAAATAGGACAGCTAACATGGCCGCCAACAGCATCGCAGGTGTCTGGAAGCTCAAAAAATACGCGCGCCGCTTTCTCGATAACGGCGAAGTGCGCACCGATATGTTGCCGCAGGCGTACATTCTGTACACGCCCGGCGGCACCATGATGTCAATCACCGTCGAAGAAAAGCGCGCACCGCCCGCGGACGAAGTGCTCACCGATGCGGAACGTGTGCGTTTGTTCAAATCCATCATCAGCGCGTATTCGGGCAGCTACGTGGTCGAAGGCGACACGGTGATCCACAGCGTTGAATTGTCGTGGAATGAGTCGTGGACGGGCACGAAGCAAGTGCGCAAGTTCAAGGTGACGGGCGATGAACTGGTGATCGAAACCACGCCGCGCACGGCGGGCACCGATACACGGGCGTTTATCAATACGTTGACTTGGGAGCGGACGGAAGGGTTTCCGGTCAACACTCAGCTTTAAAAACCCAAGCAAAATCTTTGACACAGATTTTGCGGTGGTTGTAGCAGCACCCTGACTAATCCGCCTTCGCCCCCGAAGCCTTAACCACCGGCGCCCAACGTTTCACCTCCGCCGCGACAAATTCGGTAAACGCTTTTGCATCCAGATTACCCGGCTCGATGCCTTCGGGACGCAGCCGCGCGCGCACGTCGGGCAATTGCAACACGCGACGCACTTCGCTGTTCAGACGATTAACGATTTCCGGCGAAAGCGCGGCCGGGCCTGACAGGGAAAACCAGATGTTGGCCACCAGCTCGGGAAAGCCTGCTTCGCGAAAGGTCGCCACGTCGTAATCCGGCAGCCGCGCCGCTGAACTGATCGCCAGCGCGCGCAATCGGCCCGCGCGTATCTGCGTGCCAGCGGTGGTGAGCGTGGTGGAAATGGCGTGAGTGTGACCCGCCATGACATCGACCACCGCGCCGCTCGCACCCTTGTAGGGGATGTGCTGCATGTCGAGGCCCGCGCTGCGCTTGAACAGCTCGGCGATCAGATGGCCTTGCGTGCCATTGCCGGGCGAACCGTAGGTCAATTCGCGCGGTTTGGATTTCGCAAACGCGATGAAGGCTTTCAAGTCCTTCACCGGCAGCGACGGGTGCACTGCCAGCACCGAGGGCGGGCCGCCGAACAGTGCGATATGGGCGAAATCCTTCACCGGATCGAATGGGAATTTCGGCGATAACGCGGGCGCCACCGCGTGCGAGGCCACGCCCGACACCAGCAACGTGTAGCCGTCGGGGGCGCTGCGCGCCACCAGTTCCGAGCCCAACACGCCACCCGCGCCGGGGCGGTTTTCGACGATGAAGGATTGACCCATGCTTTCGCTTAACTTGCCGGCGGTGATGCGCCCCAGCAGGTCGGCGCTGCCGCCCGCCGCGAAGGGCGCGATGATGCGCACCGGGCGCGCGGGCCAGGTTTGCGCGTGTGCCGACGAAAACATTGCAAACAGCACCATGAAATTAACGGCCTGTTTTGTTATGTCGATGGAGAACGAATTTAAAATCATGCGGCAAGCCAATGCGTCAAATCCAACCCTGTCATTCCCGCGCAGGCGGGAAACCATAGGGAGTCCCAATTGGCACTGTGTTATGGAGTCCCGCCTGCGCGGGAATGACTGTTGGGGGTGTTTTGTTTTGCGATCCAACAACGAGTAGCACAAGCGTAGCAAGCACGCTACTATGCAGGTTCACGCAGCATACCATTTTGACGAAGCAGCCCATGCCTGACGCGCAAACCCGCACCATCGCGGGCATTACCTTTTATGTGCCCACCGGCGAAATCGAAACCCCGGTGCATGCGCTGGCACCGCGCCTGCGTGACCTGCGCGGCGCGCGCATCGGCGTGCTCGATAACCATAAAGAATTCGCCGATATCGTGCTGCGCGGCGTGGCGCAAGCCCTACAACGGGATCATGGCGTGACGGTCAACGTATGGCGCAAAGATTATCTCGGCAAGCTGTCGCCATTTGCGCGCGAGATGGCGGCGAGTTGCGATGCGGTGATCAACGGCGTGGGGCATTGAGGCTCGTCAACCCCGTGGACCGCGCGTGACGCGGCCGAACTCGAAGCGCTGGGCATTCCCACTATTACCGTGGTGAGCACCGCATTTGCGCCGCTCGCACAAGTGACCGCGCAAGGCATAGGCCACGACGATTTGCCGTTCGTGGTGGTGCCGCATCCGGTCGGCGATCGCGATCACGCGTTGATCGAACAACGTGGCGCGGACATTGCCATGGCCTGCGCGCATGCCTTGACCACGCCCGCCGAAACTCTGGCGCGCGAGGTTCACCGCAATCCGTTTCCCTTGCCGGATGCGGTGATGCCGCGATGAGCGTGTCGCACCCTGCCGCAATTGAAACCGACGCGTCCTACGACGCCATCAACGAATATTTCTACGAGCAGGGCTGGACGGATGGCTTGCCCATCGTGCCACCGACAGAAGCGCGCGTGGCGGCCATGCTCACCAGCATGCCGGGCAATGCCAATGAATTGATCAGCGTGGTGCCGCCAAAAATGGGCCGCGCCACGCTGCGGCAGGTGGCGGTGAACGCGGTGATGGCGGGTTGTCGGCCCGAGTATCTGCCCGTGGTGGTGGCTGCACTGCGTGCGGTGTCAGAGCCTGCGTATGGGCTTGCCCATCGTCAAACCACCACGCATGCCGGCGCACCGCTGATCATCGTCAATGGGCCGATAGTGCAACAACTGCGCATCAACGGCGGCACCGGGCTGTTTGGCCCCGGCTGGCGCGCGAATGCGACGATAGGCCGTGCGTTGCGCCTGGCGCTGGTGAACATCGGCGGCGCGGGGCCCGGTGTCGATGCCTCGCAAACCGGGCATCCGGGCAAATACACCTACTGCATCGCCGAATACGAAGCGGCCAATCCGTGGGAACCCTTGCATGTCACGCGCGGCTTTCGTCGCGAGCAAAATGTGGTGACGGTGGTCAACGCCGAAGCGCCGCACAGCATGACCGAGAACATTCAGACCGATGCGCTGGAAATCATGCGCACATTCGCCTCATCGATGGCGACGCTCGGTGTAAACAATTTGTATTCGCAAGGCCACCCGGTGCTGGTACTCGGTTTGGAACACGTGCAGCACTTGTCTGCGGCAGGCTGGAACAAACGCGATATACAAAAGGCGTTGTTCGAGATGGCGCGCCAACCGTGGGGCCTGATGAAAAATCGCGGTAAATCCAAAGGCCCACGCTTTCCGGAATTCGTCGACAAAAACGACGACCATTCGATGGTGCCGATCATGAACGCGCCCGACGATTTGATCGTGATCGTCGGTGGCGGCGCTGGCGGCAAGTCGATGTTTCTGCCAACGGCAGGTGGGCAGAGTTTGAGCGTCTCTAAAATTATCGAATAAAAACAAATACTTACGTAAGGCTACCCTATGACACTCCCACGCATACATTTGTTGATCGGCCCCGGCACGCTGCATAGCCGGGGCAGCGACCGCATGGATTTCGCGCACTATCGCAACAGCGGCAAGCCGCGCATGACGGGCGAGGAATTGCTCGCGGAAATTCCGGAAATCGCGCAGGTCGCGCAGGTGACGGTGGATGCCGGCAATCCGCACGAAGTCACCACGCTCGAAGAAATCCGCCGACTCGCCCAGCGTGTGAATGCGCTGCTGCAGCGACCGGATGTCGATGGCGTGGTGTTCGTGCAGGGCACCAACGTGCTGGAAGAGACCGCGTATTTTCTGACGCTGACAGTCAAGAGCACAAAGCCGGTGGTGGTCACCGGCGCGCAGCGGCCGTTTACCGCGTTAAGTTCCGATGCGCCGCTGAATCTATACGACGCGTTTCGCGTGGCTGCACATGCCGATACCCACGGCAAGGGCGTGGTGGTGGTAACCAACGGCGAAATCAACGCCGCGCGTGACGTGACCAAAACCAATACCTACCACGTGCATACCTTTCGCACGCGTGACTTCGGCATGCTCGGTTATGCCGATGCCGACCGCGTGGTGTATTACCGCGCGCCGTTGCAACGGCACACCGTCAACAGCGAATTCGATGCGGATCATGCGTTGCCGCGCGTAGAGGTGCTGCATATCTATGCCGGATCGCAGGCGGGCATGGCGCAAGCCGCCTGCAAGCTCGGTGCGAAGGGGTTGGTGATCGCCGGCATCGGCGCGGGGGCCATTGGCAATCTCGGTTACGAGTGCGCTGCGATAGCCGCCGAGTGCCGCGCCGTGGTGGTACGCAGCGCACGCGTGGGCGAAGGCCGCGTGCTTGTCGACAGCGCGTATCACGAAAAAAACATGATCGCTGCGGGCAATCTGCTGCCGCAAAAGGCTGCGCTGTTGTTATCGCTGGCGCTGACTCGCACCGCAGACTTGGGTGAGATTCAGCGCATGTTTGATCAGTATTGATTGTGCGTGCTACGCGCAGTACGAACGCAAAAAAAATAGGATGACAATCTGACAACCACCACCGCCCCCACACCGCCGCCCAAGGCCGACATCGCCCATCTCGCGCGACTCGCCCGCTTTCTGCTGCCGTATCGCTGGCTTATTGCGGGCGCGATGATCGCCTTGGTGGTAGCCGCGGGCAGCGTGCTCGCGCTGGGCCAGGGCCTGCGTTATGTCATCGACGCCGGATTCGGCACGCGCGATCCGGCGTTACTCAACACCGCGCTGGTGGCGGTGGTGGGCATTGCCGCCGTAATGGCCAGCGCGACGTTTGTGCGCTTTTACCTGATGATGAGTCTGGGCGAACGCATCATCGCTGATCTGCGCAAGGCCGCCTACGCACACGTACTGACGCTGACGCCGCAGTATTTCGACGGCGCTCGCACCGGCGAAATCGCCTCGCGCCTGACCAACGACACCGAACAAATCCGCCAGGTCGTGGGCTTTGGCCTGTCGATGTTTCTGCGCAACCTGTTGATGATGCTGGGCGCGCTGGTGATGATGTTTGCCACCAGCGGCAAGCTCGCCGCGCTGATCGTGCTGGGCGTGCCGGCGGCGTTGATTCCGATACTGGTGGCGGGGCGATATGTGCGGCGCCTGTCGCGCGACAATCAGGACCGGGTCGCCGATGTCGCGGCGCACGTCGATGAATCGCTGCACGAGGTGCGCACCGTGCAGGCGTACGGCCACGAAGCGCCTACCCTCGCGCGCTTTGACCGCGCGGCCGAGTCTGCCTATACCACCGGCGTGTATCGGGTGACGGTGAAAGCGTGGCTGATTGCGTCGGTGATGCTGATCGGGTTTTGCGGCGTGGGCGTGATTTTGTGGGTTGGCGGGCACGATGTGTTCGCCGGGCGGATTACCGCCGGGCAGTTGTCGGCATTCGTGTTTTACGCTGCGGTGGTCGCCAACGGCGCGGGCTTTGTGTCGGAGGTGTGGGGCGAGATACAGCGTGCGGCGGGTGCCACCGAACGCTTGTTCGAGTTACTCGAAACCCAAACGGCGCTCGCCGCGCAGCCGCCGGTGCTGGCTTTGCCCGCGCGAGTCACCGGCGCCATCCGCTTTGATATTGTGCGGTTCGTGTATCCCAGCCGACCTGAAACCACCGTGCTGAACGCGGTGTCGTTCGACATCAAGCCCGGCGAGCGCGTGGCGCTGGTGGGGCCATCCGGCGCGGGTAAATCAACGATCTTTTCGCTGCTGTTGCGGTTTTACGATGCGACGTCGGGCCGCATATTGATCGATGGCAAGGACGTGCGCCATTGCGATCCGCAAGCCGTGCGCCGCGCCATGGCTATCGTGCCGCAAGACCCGGTGATTTTCGCCGGCAGCGTCAGTGACAACGTGCGTTTCGGTCGTCCGGATGCCAGCGACGCCGACATCCGCGATGCCTGCGCGACCGCGCACGCGCTGGAATTCATCGAAAAACTGCCGCAGACATTCGACACCGATCTCGGCGAACGCGGCATCAAATTATCCGGCGGACAGCGTCAGCGTATTTCGATTGCGCGCGCCCTGCTCGCCGATCGGCCAATACTGCTGCTGGATGAAGCCACCAGCTCGCTCGATGCAGAAAGCGAGCGCAAGGTGGCCGAGGCGCTGGAGCGGCTGGAGCGTGGCCGTACCACGCTGGTGATCGCCCATCGTCTGGCGACGGTGCGCAATGCAGATCGGATTATCGTGATGGACGGTGGGCGGATGCATGCGGTGGGCACGCATCAGGAGTTGCTGCGTGACAGCGCGCTGTATGCGCATCTGGCGCGGTTGCAGTTTATTGCGGAAGCGGCATAAGGGTTGGGTTGTTGAAAAAACGAACATCACGATACCTGTCATTCCCGCTTTCGCGGGAATGACAGGATTGGTTTGTGACATGCTTCGGTAAGCGCCACGCCTTAGCGCTATACTTTGCGTCAGACAAAATCATGACATCAAATTTCGTAACCCTGTTGCTACTGTTTACCGCTGTGCTTTCCGGTGCCCACGCGCAGGACTACCCCACCCGCCCCGTGCGCGTGATCGTCGGCTTCGGCGCGGGCGGCCCTGACACCACCGCGCGTATCCTCGCCGCGCAGTTGTCTGCGCAAACCGGCCAGCAGTTCGTGGTGGATAACCGGCCCGGTGCCAACAGCATTATCGGCACCGATCTGGTGGCAAAATCCACGCCCGATGGCCACACGCTGTTGGTGACGTCCGGCGCGTTCGCGGTGAATCCCGGCATCTATCGCAAGCTGCCGTTCGACACGGTGCGCGATTTTGCACCGCTGTCGCAGATTGCCGGATCGGACGGACATATTCTGGTGGTGAACGGCGCGCTGGGGGTGAACTCGGTGCGCGAGTTGATCGACTACGCCAAAAAGCCCGGCGCGAAACTGGCGTATGGCTCGCCCGGCATCGGTAACGCGCTGCATTTGGCGGCGGCGCTGCTCAACCAGCGCGCAAGTTTGAGCATGGTGCACGTGCCGTACAAAGGCGCGGGTGCGGCGATAGCCGCGCTGATGGCGGGCGAGGTGCAGGTGATGATGACCACGCCGCCGCTGGTGGTTGCGCACATCCGCTCGGGCCGGTTGAAGGCGCTGGCCTATAACTTCACCACGCGCGCGCCGTTTTTGCCCGAGGTGCCGACCATGAATGAAGCGGGTGTGGCCAACATGCAGATGGACGCGAGCTGGCACGGACTGCTGGCGCCGGCAAAGACGCCCGCTGCGATCCTCGCGCGCATCGAACAGGAAGCACGCAAGGCAGTGAACGCCCCGCAGACGCGCGAGCAGTTCGCCAAAATCGAACTCAAGCCCGTGGGCAGCAGTTCGTCAGAATTTAAGGCCTTGCTCGCGGATGCGATAAAAAAATTTGCTGAAATCGTGAAAATCGCCGGCATTCAGCCAGAATAAAATACTCAATTAAATCAAATACTTACATAAAGGAATCGCCATGCCCGTCAGACGCGTCGTAGTCGGTCACAATAAAGAAGGCAAATCCGTCCTGATAGAAGACGGCCCCGCACCCGCCATGCGCACCAACCCCATGCGGCCCGGCCATGTGTCGAACGACATCTGGAAAACCGGCCCGCTGCCGTACCCACTGCACGCCGTTCACGAAGACCCCACCGTCGGCCCGCGCCAGATACATCCGCCCAAGGGCGGCACCATCATCCGCATCGCCGAAATCGGCCCCGAGTCCGAGGAAATCCGTAACATGACGCCGGAAAAAGCCCGCGAAGTGTTCAAGGCCATGGGCAACGAAGGCGCGTCATCCTTCGGTCGCGGCGGGCGCCACCCGATGATGCATCGCACGGAAACCATCGACTACGCCATCTGCATCGAAGGCGAAATCACCATGCTGCTGGATGAGGGCGAAGTGACCTTGAAGGCGGGCGATGTGTTGATTCAGTTGGGCACCAATCACGCCTGGAGTAATCGCTCGGGCAAAGTGGCGAAGATGCTTTATGTGTTGATTGATGGGGAGTTTGATGACGAGATGAAGGGGTGGTTTGGGGGTGGGCATTAAGTTTGTAGATTCTTGGGGAGGCAGAATCGTGATTCAACGATGGCTAGTTGTATTGGTTTTTCGTCTCTATTCAGCCCGAGTAAAAAGATTGTACTTTAAGAGCAAGTGCCGTATGCTGTGAGTCATGGAAAAGTGCCCGGAAGCACTACCGGATCTGTCGCAGCTCAACCATGAGCAGAAAGACGCGATCATCCGCGCGTTGTTTCCG
>CAMBGJ010000054.1 GCA_945865805.1 Bordetella parapertussis | reverse complement strand
GGCCGCTTGCTGCAGGCATTGTCAGCCCAGCGGAGGCGTTGATCCTCGCCGCAGTGCTGTTGGTGCTGGCGTTTATTCTGGTGCTGTTTCTGAATAAATCGACGATTCTGCTGTCGTTCGTGGCGCTGGCGGTGGCGGCGTCGTATCCGTTTTCCAAGCGCTTTTTTCCGCTGCCGCAGGCGTGGTTGGGCATTGCCTTCGGCATGTCGATTTTGATGGCGTTCACGGCCTATCGTAACGCGCTGCCGCCGCGGGCGTGGGCGCTGTTTGCCGCCAATATTTTCTGGGCCATCGCCTACGACACCGAATACGCCATGGTGGATCGCGACGATGACATGCGGCTGAATCTCAAATCGTCGGCGCTGCTGTTCGGTATATTCGACGTGGCAGCGGTGATGGCGTGTCACGGTTTATTTATTGCCATCATGGCCGGCATCGGGCTGTGGGCGAAGCTCGGCGTGGCCTATTTCGTCGGGCTGGCGCTGGCCTGCGGCATGATCGCGTATCAATACCAGTTGATCAAAACGCGTGACCGTGACCGCTGCTTTGCCGCGTTCATGAACAACAACTGGGTGGGCGCGGCGATATTTGCCGGGCTGGCGCTGGATATGTATCACCGCATCAGTCTGTTTTAGTGCTTGCTGCTGGTGCAGCCCACAACGCAACTTAAATATTGAATAAAATCAAATACTTACAGGATTTACGTCATTTTCTGGTCGAGCTCGAGCGGCTCGGCCAACTAAAGCGTATCTCGGTCGCGGTCGATCCCAAACTGGAGATGACCGAAATCTGCGACCGCGTGTTAAAGGCGGGCGGCCCGGCGATCCTGTTTGAAAAACCCACGGGCCACACCATGCCCGTGCTCGGTAATCTGTTCGGTACGGTGCAGCGCGTGGCGCTGGCGATGGGGGCTGCGCCCGGCGACGATCCGCTGACGAAGCTGCGCGAAATTGGTGAAACGCTGGCGTATCTGAAAGAACCCGAGCCGCCGAAGGGCCTGCGCGACGCGTGGGACAAGTTGCCGCTGCTCAAACAGATTTTGACCATGCAACCGCGCGTGGTGTCGAGCGCGCCGTGTCAGGAAATCGTCTGGGAAAAAGATCAAGTCGATCTGGCAAAACTGCCGATCCAGACCTGCTGGCCCGGCGACGCCGCGCCGCTGATCACCTGGGGCCTCACGGTCACGCGCGGGCCGCACAAGGCGCGACAGAATCTCGGTATTTATCGCCAGCAGGTGATCGCCAAAAACAAAGTCATCATGCGCTGGCTCGCCCATCGCGGCGGCGCGCTGGATTTTCGCGACCACGGCCTGCTGCATCCGCGCGAGCCGTATCCGATTGCGGTCGCGCTGGGCGCCGACCCCGCCACCGTGCTGGGCGCGGTGACACCGGTGCCGGACAGCTTGAGCGAATATCAATTCGCGGGGCTTCTACGCGGCGACAAGACCGAAGTGGTGAAGTGTCTTTCGCACGATCTGCAGGTGCCTGCGAGTGCGGAAATCGTGCTGGAAGGGTTTATCCATCCCGGCGAAACAGCGCTCGAAGGTCCGTATGGGGATCACACCGGCTACTACAACGAGCAGGAAAAATTCCCCGTCTTCACCATCGAGCGCATCACGCAACGGCACAACGCGCTTTATCACAGCACCTACACCGGCAAGCCGCCCGACGAACCGGCGATGCTCGGCGTGGCGTTGAACGAAGTGTTCGTGCCACTGTTAAAAAAGCAGTTTCCCGAAATCGTCGATTTTTATTTACCGCCCGAAGGCTGCTCGTACCGCATGGCCTGTGTCAGCATCAAAAAACAATACGCCGGCCACGCCAAGCGCGTGATGTTCGGCATCTGGAGCTTTCTGCGCCAGTTCATGTACACCAAGTTCATCATCGTCACCGACGACGACATCAACGTGCGCGACTGGAAAGAAGTGATCTGGGCGATGACCACGCGTGTTGATCCGCGGCGCGATACCCTGGTTGCAGATTCAACGCCAATGGATTATCTGGATTTCGCGTCGCCGGTGGCCGGGCTGGGATCGAAGATGGGCATCGATGCCACCAACAAATGGCCCGCTGAAACCGGCCGTCAGTGGGGCACGCCGATTGCGATGGATGAGGCGGTTAAGCAGCGCGTGGACGATCTCTGGTGCGACTTGGGCTTGTAACGCTAAGCCCGATTAGCGGGCGTGCACCCAACGCAAAAACGCATCCTGCACCAGATTCGCGTTGTGCGCATTCGCATGATTGATCAACATCACCGCCACCACGCGCCGACCCTTGGCGTCGAGCACATAACCGCCCAGCGCGCGCACGCCGTTGATGAGGCCGGTCTTGATGTGCGCCTGACCGGCGACGCTGGTGTTGGTCAGCCGCCGATACATGGTGCCGTCCACGCCGACCAGCGGCATCGACGCCATGAATTCGGGCATCACCGGGCTGCGGTAGGCGGTTAGCAGCATCTGGCCCAGATCGCGCGCACTGACTCTTTCGATGCGTGATAGACCCGAGCCGTTTTCGATGACCAGTTGCGGCATCGGCAGGCCACGGCTGGCGAAGAACTGCTGCACCGCGCGCGTGCCGCGGTCGGGTGTGGCTTGTGCGCCGCCGGCCGCTGCACCGAGGCTGAGTAACAACTGGCGTGTCATCACGTTGTTGCTGAATTTGTTGATGTCGCGCACGATTTCCGACAACGCCAGCGAGCGTTGGCTGACGAGCTTGACCGAATTCGCATTGACGTCGCCGTCGCGCACACGACCTTTGAACACGCCGCCCAGATCGCGCCACAGGTGCTGGAACAAGCCGCCCACGTAGTCGCGGTGGCCGAGCACGCTGTAGTAATTGGCCTGCTCGCCACACAGGCGCGGATAAGCGCCGGTGAAGGTAAGGCGCGCCGTGTCGCCGCTGTCCTGCACTTGGGTTTTGATGCGCGTGAGCCAGGCGCCGCACGCGCCTTCGCCCAGCGTGAGCTGGTTGGCGATCTGCAAATGCGGCAGCGGTGGATCGGCGGTGATGCGCACACCTTTGCCGTCCGCATCGGGTGCAAAGGTCAGGGTGAAGGTTTTAAAGTTGGTGAGCAGCGCGTCAGGCGTGGTGTTGTAGGGTTGTGTGGGTTCGCCATCAAAGCGACCCGGATCGGGGTGATCGCTGGTGAACAGGCCGCGATCCAGCAACAGGTCGCCGCGAATTTCGCGCACACCCTTGGCGCGCAAAGCGCGCAGCAACAACCAGAAATTTTCGATGGTGAATTTCGGATCGCCGCCACCCTTGATGATGAGGTTGCCGACCAGCACGTCCTGCAGCATCACGCCTTCGGTGTAGATGTCAGTGCTCCACTGGTGCGCGGGGCCGAGCAGTTCCAGCGCGGCGTAAGTGGTGACGAGTTTCATCACCGAAGCGGGGTTCAGCGCCTGCTCCGCGCGGTGCACGGCCACAGGTTCCGCCGCGCCGACTTCATGCACGTAGAGGCCGACGCCGGTTTCGGCGATGCCCGCGCGGGCGAGCGCCTGGGCCACTGGCGCGGGCAGTTGCGCCTGAGCGACGCCATACAAAAATACCAATAAAAACAAATAGTTACGTAAATTTATTCGCATGGTTTTATGAAGGGAGCAGTTCGAGTGTGGCGCGTATGAGTAGCGCAATCTCATTGGCGTCGATCACATACGGCGGCATGAAATATACGGTGTTGCCGATGGGACGCAGCAGCACTTCCCTGGCCAATGCACGCTGATGAAAAGTGCGCGCGAACGCAGGGTCGCTGGATTGCACGTCAAACGCCCAGATCATGCCGCGATTTCTGAAGTGACTGACGCGCGGGTGATGGGCGATGTCTTGCGCCGCGTGGGTGATGGCAGCGCTGAGCGCCCGGTTGCTGGTAATAACGTTGTTCTGTTCAAACAGTTCGAGCGTCGCCAGCGCGGCACGGCAGGCCAGCGCGTTGCCGGTGTAGGAATGCGAATGCAAAAACCCGCGCGCGGTGTTGTCGTCGTAGAACGCGGCGTAGATGCTGTCGCGCGTCATCACTGCCGACAACGGCAGATAGCCGCCGGTGATGCCTTTGGAGAGACATAAAAAATCGGGTGTGATGTGCGATTGCTCGTGTGCAAAAAAAGTGCCGGTGCGACCGAAGCCGGTCATGATTTCATCGGCAATAAGGTGCACGTGGTATTTATCGCACAGTCTGCGGGCCTCGGTCAGATACGCGGCATCGTACATCGCCATGCCTGTGGCACCCTGCACCAGCGGTTCGATGATCAGCGCGGCAGTGGTGGCGTGATGCAGTTGCAAATGTGCCTCAAGCGAACGCGCGGCACGCAGGGCGTAGTCGCGCGCAGATTCGCCGGGCTCGGCCAGGCGTGCATCGGGGCTTTGCACCGGTGTGCTGGACCTCAGTAGGGGCGCGTAAGTGTCCTTGAACAGCGCGACATCTGTGACCGACAACGCACCCAGCGTTTCGCCGTGGTAACTGCCGACGAGGCTAATAAAATCACACTTACGTTCCTGCCCGCTGTTACGCCAATAGTGAAAACTCATCTTGAGCGCGATCTCCACCGCCGTGGCACCGTCGCTGCCGTAAAAGCAGTGGCCGAGCTGGTTGCCGGTGAGTTTCGCCAGGCGCTCGGAGAGTTCAACTACGGGCTCGTGGGTAAAACCCGCGAGCATGGCGTGTTCCAGCGTGTCGAGTTGATCGCGCAACGCGGCGTTGATGTGCGCGTTGCCGTGACCGAAGAGATTCACCCACCACGAACTCACCGCGTCGAGATAACGCTTGCCGTCAAAGTCATACAGCCAGCAACCAGCAGCACGCGCCACAGGAATCAGCGGCAGCGATTCATGCTGCTTCATTTGCGTGCACGGATGCCACACGGCGGCCAGGCTGCGGTTTAGCAGCAGACGGTTGCGAGTGCTGGTTTGCGAGTCCCGGGTCATGAGTGCATTATGGATGCGTCAACGGCTTCGTGCGCTGCCTCGTTGATGGATTCAAGCCGCACGCAATCTGCATTCGAGTTTATCACCGGTTCATCACTGATAAGGAGATAGCGGATCATGGAATTGCTTGAGCGCATCGAGGAGCAAATGGCCGCCACCAGCCTGCCGCTGGTGGGCGTTACTCTGGCGGCAGTGTCGTGCCCTGACACGCCGGTGATACTGACCTTGCACTGGCACGGCTTCATCAAGGAAAAACTCGCGCCGATTGACGAAGCCGAGACGGTGGCTTACACACCGATTCCCAGCTCCGCCTTACAAGTCAACCAACGCTGGCATGATTGGATTGCCGTCGATCAAGCGACCTGCGAAGCGGCGTGGCGCTTGGGCGCGTGGGATGTGGCGCGCGCCGAGCGGCCCGCCTGTGCGCGTCCCGGCGCGGCATTCACCGAACCGCTGGAATGTTTGCAGGCGTTTGGCGCGTTTCCGTTTGGTATCAACGGCCAGCAAGTGGTGGTGGCCGACGTGCCCGATTCCGATGAACTCATCCAGCTGGCGGCCAGCCGCGGCTATTTGATGTGGCTGTTCCGGCCAGTTAACGGCGGCATCTGGGCCGAGGTGGCCGAAGACGCCACGCTCACGCCCGAGGGCCGCCGCGCGGGGCCGTGCCCGTATCGGCCCATCGAGCCAACGTCGCCAGGCTGTGCTGGCAAACGCCAGACGGTGTATCGCTTTGGTGTCGCGCTATAGGTGCGCGGGTACCAGGCTAGCCCGCCGGACGATGCGCGCGCAGAAAGCGTCTCACCTTCTCGATGGTGCGGGCTTTCAGCTCCGCCGGATCGCGCCACGGAAACACCGTGATATCCGCGTTCGGGCAGAGTGAGGCGACCTCATTGGAAACCACCTGCGGGTGGGCGGGCGTTTCATCGGGCAAGACCAACATCGGCGTCTGGCAGGATCGCGCGAAATCCCTGGAGACGCTGTAAACGAACTCGGGGCACGCGCGGTAAAGGGCATGCAGATAAGGCTCGACTTGCGCTAATTTCAAATCGGGCCGCTTTGGCAGCAGCTCCGGCGCCCATACATCGCGCCCGGAGTTATACATGTAATCGGGGTGCTGCGGATGATGGCCGACGGTTTGCACCAGCACGGCGGCCACAATGCGTTCGGGCGCGCGCTCCATCAGTTTCATCGCGAAGCAGCCGCCGATGCAGTTGCCCATGAAGAGAAATTGTTTGATGCCCAGATGATCCAGCAAACCCAACTGATCGTCCGCAAAAGCGTCCCACGGCTTGCTGGCAGGGATGGGGCCGGTGGATTCGCCGCCGTTGGCGTTGCGTTGATCCATGGTGATGCAGCGAAACTCGTTCTTGAATATCTCCATCGAGTTGAACACCGCCGTGGGCCAATTGCTCACGCGCGAGTTCAGCCCGCCGCCGGGGGTGAGCAACAGCGGAAAGCCGCTGCCGGCTTCTTCGTAACGGATTTTTATATCACCTTTTTGGTAAAACGGCATGGCATGCCTTCCCGGTTGGTTGGTCGATCTAAGCTTGTGAGAGTCGCGGGTAGCCCGCTGCTGCAACGGCATCGCAATGTTCCCGATACGCGGGATGCCCGCCGCTGTAGCGCATGACCCTCGGGGTTTGCTTGCCTTCGACGTTGCGGTTCACACCCGTCATCCACGAGCCGACCTCATTCATGAGCTGCCCTTCACCCAGCGCCAACACGTAATCGGTCCATTCACGCACACCTGCAGGCGTGGCTTCGATGCGGGTTAGCCCGTGTTGCGTCGCGTACTGAATGACGCCGCTCACCCACTCAACACTGTATTCCGCGCAGCGCGTGTAGTTACCAAGCCCGGCGTGTGGCCCCATCGCCATCAGCAGGTTGGGAAAGCCCGTGACGAGTACCCCCAGATAAGTTTGCGGCCCGTTAGCCCACACGTCTTTCAGGCGCACATCATTGACACCGGTGATCTCGATGCGGTCGAAGGCGCCCGATATGGCGTCAAAGCCAGTGGCGTAGATGATGATGTCGAGATCGTATGCCTGCCGGCTGGTTTGAATGCCACTGGCTGTTACTTGCTGAATCGGCGTTTCGTTGATATCGACTAGTTCGACGTTGGGTTGGTTGAAAACCTCGTAGTAGCCGGTTTCCAGCGGCATGCGGCGCATGCCGACGCCATGGTTCTTCGGGATCAGCTTCTCGGCGACCACCGGGTCATGCACCCGCTGGCGAATTTTGTTGGCGACGAACTCGCTGGCCATCGCGTTGGCGGTGCGGTCGGTCAGCATGTCACGAAAATTACCCTGCCAGTAGCCGAAACCGGGCTCGCCATAGCGCTGTTCCCAGAATGCTGCGCGTTCCTCGGGGGTGGCTTCCAGCGTCGAGCGTGGATCGACGGCATGGACGTAGCAACCAGGCGTCTCGCGGCAGCGCGCGAGGATTTCGGGATAGCGGGCACGTATGTCGCGCATCGCCTCTTTGGAAATCTTGCCGTTGTGCAGCGGCGCACACCAGTTCGGGTTGCGCTGAAAAATGGTCAACTGGCCGGCGGTCTTGGCGATCTCCTGAATGGCCTGCACCGCCGTGGCACCGGTGCCGATGATGCCGACCCGCTTGCCGGCAAAATCCACGCCTGCTTTGGGCCAGTTATAGGTGTGACACGACTGGCCTTTGAACGAATCGATGCCAGGCATATTGTTCGGCATGGTTGGCGCCGAGAGTATGCCGATGGCGGTAATCAGAAACCGCGTCGTAGGGCGGCTGCCATCCGCCAGCGTGATTTCCCAGCACCGCTTGTCTTCACGATAGTGCGCTGCGGTGACAGGGGTGTTGAATTGGATGTCGCGGCGCAGGTCGAACTTGTCGGCGACATATTTCAGATAGCGCTCGTTCTCGGGCTGGGATGAAAAGTGCTCGTTCCAATCCCACTCGTCCAGCAGTTCCTTGGAGAACGCATAGCCGTAGGTCCAGCTTTCCGAATCAAAGCGCGCGCCTGGGTAGCGATTCCAATACCAGGTGCCACCCACCCCGCTCGCGGCCTCGAAGGTGCGCACCCTAAGGCCCAACTGGCGCAGCTTGTGGAGCTGATACAGCCCCGTCACGCCCGCGCCGATGACGATAGCGTCGAAATCCAAACGCTGTGAAACGTCGGTATTGCTGCTTGATGCTGATGCAGTATCCATGTTGATCCTCCCGCACTGATCTGCCGCCGTGAAGTGGCGTCTGTTATGACCCTTCCCACGCAGATCGTGCGAGGCATTTTATACCAGTGTGGCATGTTCGCTGGCGTTTGACGGGTTTGTGGATAGCGGCTACATTGGCGCGGACAGAAAAACATTCGCATTTTATTCAATCGGAGGTCCCATGAAAGTCGGCGAAGCGATTGCACGTGTGATGAAGGCTGAGGGGATGGAAATTCTCTGCGGTTACCCGGTGAATCATTTGATCGAGTTTGCGGCAGCGCAGAACATCCGCCCGGTCATCGTGCGCCAGGAGCGCATTGGGCTGCACATGGCGGACGCGATCTCGCGCGTCACGTCGGGCAAGACCCTCGGTGCGTTCTGTATGCAGCACGGCCCCGGCGCTGAGAACGCCTATGGCGGCGTGGCGCAGTGTTACGGCGAGAGTATTCCGGTGCTGGTGGTGCCACAGGGCTATCCGCGGCGTATCGCGGGGGTGGACCCCAATTTTTCGTCTGCGTTGCAAATGCGTGGCGTGACGAAATCCGCCGAGCATTTGATACTGCCGAAGGAGATTCCGAACGTGCTGCGGCGGGCGTTTTCCAGGTTGCGTAACGGCCGCGGCGGGCCGTGCCTGATCGAAATTCCCACCGATGTGTGGCAGGAGGAGATCGGCGACTTTACTTACACGCCGATGGCGAAGACCCGCACCGCGCCCGATCCGGCGGACGTACGTAAAGCCGCCGCAGCGATGCTTGCCGCCAAGCGGCCGCTTATCTATGCGGGCACGGGCGTGCACTGGGCCGAAGCCTGGCCGCAGTTAAAGCAGTTCGCGGAACTGCTGGGCGCGCCGGTGACCACCAGCCTCGGTGGCAAGTCGAGCTTTCCGGAAAACCATCCGCTGTCGCTCGGCTCGGGCGGCAACTCGGTGTCGTTGCAGGTGCACGAGTTCGTCAAAAATGCCGATCTCATCATCGGCATCGGTTGCTCGTTTACTGAAACCAACTTCGGCATCAAGTTTCCCGATGGCAAAAAAATCGTGCACGCCACACTTGATCCTGACCATCTGAACAAGGACGTGCGTGCAGACTTCGCATTGCTGGGTGATGCGCAACTCACGCTGCAGGCGCTGATCGGCGAGCTGGGCCAGACTCTCAAAGCCCCGCGCGATTGCGCAGCGGTCGTCGGCGAAATCACGAAACTGCGCGAGCAGTTCATGGCGCAGTGGATGCCACTGCTCACCAGCAACGACGCGCCGCTCAACCCGTATCGCGTGATCTGGGATTTGATGCACACCGTTGATCGTGACAACTGCATCATCACCCATGATGCGGGTAGTCCGCGCGACCAGATTTCGCCGTTCTGGGTTTCCACCACGCCGCTCTCGTATATCGGCTGGGGCAAAACCACGCAGTTGGGCTACGGCCTTGGCCTCGCCATGGGTGCCAAACTCGCCAAGCCGGACAAGCTGTGCATCAACCTGTGGGGCGACGCGGCGATCGGCTTCACCGGCATGGATTTCGAAACGGCGGTGCGCGAGCGCATACCGATACTGTCGATCCTGCTCAATAATTTTTCGATGGCGATCGAACTCAAGGTGATGCCGGTATCCACCGAGAAGTACCGCTCGACCGATATCTCCGGCAACTACGCCGACATGGCGAAGGCCTTCGGCGGTCATGGCGAGCGCGTGACGCAACCGGGCGAGATCAAGGCGGCGATTCAACGCGGTATCGAGGCGACACGGCAAGGCAAGCCCGCGTTGCTGGAGTTCATCACCAGCAAAGAGACGCGGGTGTCGAAGCTTTAAGTGCGGCGCGCGGCAGGGCAGTCGGCCCTGCCTGCGCGCCCTAAATATTATTCAATTAAAACAAATACTTACGATGGGGCGCAACGACCACTACCGCGAGAGCCCGCGCTATCAAAAGCGCGGGATTAAGCGCTACTGACAGACGACCGTAGCCTTGCCTTCGCGGTCCCACTTGGGCGTCGTCGTTGGGTATTTGAGCGACGGCAACGCCACGGTGACCGTACCCGTCATGCCAACCCGTCGTGGCGTCATGGATTCCATGGCGAGATCGACCAGGTTCAGGCCATTCTCTTGCCGCTTCTGCTGGATTTTCCCGCTCACGTGGATGATTTCACCGGCCCGATGGAAATCGGTGATGCGAAAGGTGGAGGCCCGCACGCGACCGTAGATGCCCATCCAGTCGGACACCACCCGCTCCCACAACATCAGGCAGGAGTTGTTCTGCAAGAATATGCCGGGGGCGGCACCGAGCTTCTGTGCGACACGTTCGTTGTGGTGCAGGCCGGGAAAGTTGCGCGTCGCGCCGACGAACATGATCATGCGCTGGTAGGTCAGATTGAAGTCAACGGCGGGGATATCCGCGCCCTCGTTCACTTGCTCGAAGTAAACCTGGGGCGGAATCGGCCAGCGTACCGTGGTATCTACCGTAGGATAAAACGTGGTCATTTGTAGGGTCTCCTGCTGCAATGCCTGTCGAAGGAATACGCGTAAAGCGCGGCGGTGGACGGCTAAATTAGCGGACGATGTCTTTTTCGTCCTTGCGCGTGAACCGGTAGTTGCCCTGGGTTGCCTGGGCCACCAGTTCGCCATCCTGATTAAAGTAGCTGGTGGTGTAGCCCAGGAAAGCGCCGACGCCGACGCGAGTCTCCTTGGGTGTGACGTGGTGCAACACGCGGCCCATGGTGGTCAGCCGATCGCCGAGGCAGACCGGCTCGAAGAACTCGATCGTCATGTCAGTGAAAAAGCCCGCGTTGGTCGGCGGCATGGGCGGGTCGCCGCTTGTCGGCGAGCGTGCGGCCAGTTGCGATTGATAATCCACGTCGGCCTCTAGTGGAAAGCGCGTGGCTTGGCCCGGCCGCCAGTTGCCCGAGTAGGTGGGCACCTCTTTGACCATCGCCCACGGCACCACCTGGCTGCGATAACCGGCCATGCGCGCGACTTCCTCGTCCCAGTAAGTCAGGTTGCCGATTTCGGCCGGCTCGCAGTAGCGCGAGATCATGACCTTATCGACGCGTTCGTCGGCCACCATGATGACGCCACCCGAGTAATCCTCGCCGACGTGCTTGGCGGTGTCGTCCCAGGTGACCTTGGGATCGCCTGTCTGTGCTTGCGCCGGGGCTGCACTTTTTTCGGGTTTGGCCATGGTTCTCTCCAGTTGCATTTTTAGTGGTAGCGGGACTGACGATAAATTACTCTGCGGCAGTCTATACTGTCAATACATGGCACCGTGTCGGGTGCAATTCAAACGGATGTCCAAACCACGCGCCATATAGCCCCGCAGCCCCTGCCAATAAATCCGGAAGCCACGACATGAACGACGACACGGTGATCAACGAATCCACAGCAGCGACCCTGTCGCAAATCATGGCGTTGCGTTTGTCGCGGCGCGATGCGTTAAAAGGCGTGGCCGCCGCCGGGGTTTATGGGCTTTTAGGCTGTGCTGCGCCCGCCAAATCCAAATCAAGTGGCGGCTCGTCACTAACATTTACCGAATCCGGGCGGTTTCTCGACGAGACCCATCACGTTGCGTCTGGCTACAACGTCAACGTGCTGCTGCGCTGGGGCGATCCGCTGCATGCCGATGCGCCGTCGTTTAATCCGCAACAGCAGTCAGCGGCGGCGCAGGAGCGGCAATTCGGCGCCAACAACGATTACATCGCGTTCATGCCGCTGCCGCGTGGCACGGCCCATTCATCGCGCGGGCTGCTGTGTGTGAATCACGAATATACGCGGGCACCGTTGATGTGGCCAGGCTACAGCGATGCGGACTACGCCAAAAATGTCACGCGCGAACAATGCGAAACGGAAATGGCGGCTATCGGCCATTCTATTGTCGAAGTCGAAAATCGTGGTGGGCAGTGGACGGTGAATCGCGCCAGCCCCTATAACCGCCGCATATCGGCGCGTAGCACCGTCATGCGCATCGCCGGGCCCGCCGCCGCCCACCCGCGCATGGCGACACGTGCCGATGTCGCCGGCACGCGCGTGACCGGCACGCTATCGAATTGCGCCGGTGGCACCACGCCGTGGGGCACGGTGCTGCTGAGCGAAGAGAACTTTCAGAACCACTTCGTCGGCGACGCTGCCAAGGGGCGCGAAGCCGCAAACTGGGCACGCCTGGGTGTCAACGGTCGCGGGCGCTTCCTGTGGGGCAGATTTTTCGACCGTTTCAATCTGAATCGTGAGCCCAACGAGGCGAATCGTTTCGGCTGGATCGTGGAAGTCGATCCGTACGATCCGAAATCCACGCCGGTAAAACGCACGGCACTGGGCCGCGCCAACTACGAATGCGCCAATACCACCATCAGCCACGATGGGCGCATCGCCGCCTACATGGGCGACGACAAGCGCATGGAGTACGTTTACAAGTTTGTCTCCCGCGATCCCTATGCGTCGGCCAAACCTGAAACCCATCGTGATCTGCTCGACAACGGCACGCTCTACGTCGCGCGCTTTGCGGCGAACAAAATGCAATGGCTGCCGCTGGTATTCGGGCAAGGGCCGCTCACCAAGGCCAACGGTTTTGAAAATCAAGGCGATGTGCTGATCGAAACACGCCGCGCGGCCGATCTGCTGGGTGCCACACCGATGGACCGGCCCGAGGACGTGGAGGTGAATCCGGCGACGGGCCGCGTCTATCTGGTTTGCACCTTCAACGAGGTTGAAAACCCGATCAGATTGATGCTGCCAATCCGCGCGGGCCCAACAAGTATGGCCACATCATCGAAATCATTCCGCCGATGGTCAACGGCAAGGCCAATCACGCTGCAACCGAATGCGCGTGGGAATTTTTCATCGTCGGCGGCGACCCAAAAAACGCCGAGCACGGTGCGCGCTATGGGAATGACAACGGGCCGGCTTCGCCCAACGGCTGGATCGCCGCGCCCGACAACCTTGCGTTCGACCCCAAGGGCCGCATGTGGATCGCCACCGACGGGCAGGATGATTGGGTCGGTTTCGCCGATAGCCTCTATGCCGCCGAAACCGGCGGACCGCATCGCGGCGTGACGCGCAACTTTTTCAGTTGCCCGCGCGGCGCCGAAGTCACCGGGCCAGCCTTCACACCCGACGGCAAGACCCTGTTTCTCTCGGTGCAACATCCAGGCGACGAAAAGGGTTCGACGTTCGACAAGCCTTCGACGCGCTGGCCTGATTTCAAACCTGACCTGCCGCCATGCCCGTCGGTGATCGCCATCACCAAGGCGGATGGTGGTGACATCGGTTCATGAGGCGTGACGTGTGCAGATTCGCTTTGATCGCTGGCATGGTGGTTCTGTGCGCGCCGGTACTGACGATGGCGCAGAGTTATCCGCTTAAACCCATCCGCATCATTGTGCCGGTGCAACCGGGTGGCGGGCTTGATCCGCAGGCGCGTTTGCTGGGGCGAAAGTTTCAGGAGAGCATGGGGCAGTCGGTGGTGGTTGAAAACCGTCCCGGAGCCAACGGCATGATCGGCACGGAGCTGGTGGCGAGGTCACCCGGCGACGGCTATACGCTGCTGTGCGCGGCGGCCTCGATCGCCAGCGCGGTCACGCTTTACAAGAACCTGACGTTTGATGTGCAAAAAGATCTCGTGCCGGTGAGCCAGCTTTCATCGAATGCGCAGTTCCTCATCGCGCATCCGAGCCTGCCGGTCAATTCGTTGAAAGAATTTATCGTGCTGGCAAAAAAACAGGCCGGCAAACTGAATGCCGCCTCGGGGGGCACCGGCACCGCCAATCACCTGGTGCTGGAAATGTTCAAGCAACGCGCGGGTTTTCAGGCGACGCACATACCGTATAAAGGCTCCGGTCCCGCCACCATTGCGTTGATGAGCGGCGAGGTGGATTTCAGTTTTGCCGGCGCGATCTCGATGATCCCGCATTTGCGTTCCGGCAAGGTGAAGGCGCTCGCAGTGACCACGCCTGCGCCCACGCGTCTCGCGCCTGCCTTGCCGACACTGGCGTCGCTGTATCCGGGCTTTGAATCGGTGAACTGGTACGCGATATTCGCGCCAGGAACAACGCCGCCCGCCATCGTCAACAAATTGGGCAATGAAATTGCCGCCGCCATAAAATCGCCCGAAATGCGCGACTTTATGATGAAGGAAGGTGCCGATGCCGTCGGCAGCGCGCCACAGGAATTTGCCGCCTACTTCAAGCGCGAAGTCGAGCGCTACGCCAAAGTGATACAAACGGCAAACATCCGGGTGGAATGAGACGCCCGGCGTAAGTCGTTACGAAGCACGTAAAATACCCGGCACCCTCACACCATGAAGCAGCCACGTCTGGAGCAACACCATGTCAAAAGTCGCCGTCATCGGTAACACTGCACGGGCGATCGGTGCCCTGTGCGCAGCGGATCTCACACTCTCCGGCCATGAGGTTCGTTTTGCGGTGTTCGCTGAACAAAAGGAGCAACTCGTGGCCTTGCGCAAGGCGGGCGGGTTCACCGTCGACGGCGATGCGCAGCACCTGATCTCGAAGAAAACCGGTTTCGCCAAGCTCGAAAAAATTTGCGACACCACGGCAGAAGCGCTGAAGGACGCCGCAGCGGTGCTGATCGAAGTCGATATGCATCAGTTGGAAACGAAGTTCAGCGCGATGATTCCCGAGTTCGCGCGCGGTGCCGTGGTTCACGTACAGAGCCACGGTTACTGGCCGGCCGCGCGCCTGACGCCGCTGCTACGCAAGGCAGGCCGCGAAGACGTGCTCGTCACCGAAGCGCCCGCACCGACGCACGCGGCACGCTACAACGGCACGGTGGTAACACCGAAGGGGCTGCGCCAGGGCATACAGATCGCGACAGTGCCAGCTTCGCGCTCGGGTGAAGCGCTCGCGGCGCTGAAACCGTTGTTTCCGTATTTCACCGCAGCGTCATCGGTGCTGCAAACGGGGCTGGAAAATCTCAATTTGATCGTGCATCCGGCCATGGTGCTGCCGAATGTCGGCGCTATGGAGCGCGCGAAACTCGAAGGCCGCGTGTTCGGCTTCTACCAGGACGGCGTGGTGCCTGCGGCAGGCGTGCTGGGCGACGCGCTCGACGCTGAACGCAAACGCGTGTGCGAAGCCTATGGCGTTGAACACACGTCGATGGCGAAGGCGATTGACCAGTACTACGGCTTCAAGAGCAACACATTCTATGAGGCGATGCAGAATCCGGTGTACAAATCGTTCCCCCCGTTCCAACCGGACATCTGGCGCGAATGGGAATTGGTGGATTTGCCCTATGCCATCGTGCCGTGCGTGCAGCTCGCCGAGCAGGCAGGCATCGCGGTGCCGCTGCACCGTTCTTTCGCGGAAATCCTCGGCGTGCTGCTGGGCGTTGACACGTGGAATAGCGGGCAGTCGCTGGCGGATATGGATCTGGCGGGGTCGCCCGACGCGGTGAAGAAGCGCATGCTCGGTTTAGGTTAGATGTTGGCATGAAACGCCGCCTGGCTTCATCGATCGCGCTGGCTGCGCTGGGCACGTTCAGCGTGGCGGCCTACGCCCAAGACGCCACCCACTATCCCAGCCGTCCGATGCGCTTGATCGTGCCGTTTGCGCCGGGCGGCGGGCTCGACATCAGTGCGCGGCTGATCGGACACAAGCTCACCGAGAAATGGGGGCAGAACATCGTCGTCGATTCCCGCCCTGATGCGGCGACCATCGTCGGCACCGAAATCGCATCGAAGGCGGCGCCGGATGGCCACACCGTGCTGATGATCACCACCACGTTCGCGATCAACCCCGGCCTTTATGCCCGACTGCCGTACGATGCCGGCAAGGATTTCGCACCAGTCACGCAGTTAAACACACAGCCCAATGTAGTGGTGGTCACGCCGTCCTTCCCCGGTAAGTCGATCAAGGAGTTGATCGCGCTGGCCAAAGCGAAACCCGGTGAGCTGACCTTCGCCACACCCGGTGCCGGTTCCGCGCCGCATCTGTCGGCCGAAATGTTTCAACGCGCGGCGGGTATCAGCCTGATCCACGTGCCTTACAAGGGCATTCCGGCGGCCGTGACGGATGTCATCGGCGGACGTATCGCCTTGCTGTTCACCACCACCATTTCCGCCGCGCCCCACATCAAGGCGGGCAAACTGCGTGCGCTGGCGCTGACCAGCGTCAAGCGAGCATGCCTGACGTGCCCACGGTGGGCGAGAGCCTGCCCGGCTACCATGCCGAAGCGTTTCAGGGCATGGTTGTGCCTGCGGGTACGCCGTCGGCGGTGGTCGAAAAACTGTCGGCGGAAGTCGCACGTATCGTGAAATTGCCCGAGGTGACCCAGCGCTTCCAGCTCGATGGCGCGGATGCGGTCGGCAGTACACCGAAGGCATTCGCTGCATTCCTGCAAGCCGAGATGCAGAAATGGCGTAACGTCATCCGCGATGCGGGTATTAAGCCGGAACAGTAATTTGATGCGTTGGGCACCGCAAAAACAAAACGCAGGCGCAAGGCCTGCGTTTTGATGGGCTGCAAGCCGTGAACTAGCGCGATACGGTGATCTCGCCTTTCATGCCGGGATGCAGGCCGCAGATGTAGCCGTAGGTGCCTTCGTTGTTAAACTGGATCGTAGTGCTTTGGCCTCTCAACACCACCGGCGAACGATACTCGCTCGAGGCCTGCAACGTGACTTGATGCGGCGACGTATCGACGTTGGTCCAGGTGACGGATTGGCCGACCTTGACGTTGACTTTTTCCGGCCCGAAAAGGAACTCGGCGATGGCCACAGTACCCGGACCGCTCGGACGCTGCGCTGCGCCCAGCGCAGTGCCTTTCAAACCTGCCAGCGAAATCACGAAATCTTGCCCTGCGTGTGGCAGGTGGCAGTCAAAGCAGGCCTTGGTGTTGGCGTTGGCTTTGGCGTTTGGCTTTTTGTCGCCCATGAACGCGGCGTATTCCCAATCGCCATTGCGCCAGGCGGCGGGAATGCTTGCTCCCCAGCCGCTGCGTTTTTCCATCACCGCGTAGCCGACCACGTTGCCCTTGACGAAATTGCCGTCCGCGCCTTTGACGGGGTTGCCGGCCTTGTCAACCTGGGCGGCGTATTGCACCAGCGTCAGCACGGTGCCGCTGGGGGCATCTTTACCGGCGCGCACGGCATCGACCGCCGCTTTCGAGGTATACAGTTCGCGGAATTGCTTGATATCGGCGCGGTTCACCGTCTGGTAGAGCACGCCCTTGTCGAAGCCCTCGGGAAACTGGATGCGATCGGGCATGGCCTGGCTGTGCGCGATCATGATGCCGCCCGCGACTGCCGCGACACCGGCCAGTGCGCTGGCTACTTTACTCATCGTCTTTTTGTGCTGCATAGCATCTCCTTGTTTATACGGGATAATTTGTCTCGACAGCCGCCATAATGGCATAACCGACGGGTATTTTGTCGTGGCTGCGGGTGATTCTTTACACAATTGGCCCGGAAATTTAAATATCTTTATAAAACAAATAGTTAGGTGCATTTTCGGCATCAAGCGCGACTCAGCGCTCATACCCTAAAACCGGCGCCAGCCAACGCTCCGTCTCGTCCAGCGGCATGTCCTTGCGGCGCGCGTAGTCTGCCACTTGATCCTTGCCGATTTTGCCCACCGCGAAATACTGCGACTGCGGATGCGCCAGATGAAAGCCGCTCACCGATGATGCCGGCCACATGGCGAAACTTTCCGTCAGCGTGATACCTGCACGCTTGGCATCGAGCAATTCGAACAGCGCGCCTTTTTCGGTGTGATCCGGGCATGCGGGGTAGCCGGGCGCGGGCCGTATGCCGCGATATTTCTCTGCGATCATCGCGTCGTTATCCAGCGTTTCCTCTTTTGCGTATCCCCAGAACTCACGCCGCACGCGTTTGTGCAGCAACTCGGCAAAGGCTTCGGCCAGGCGGTCAGCCAGCGCTTTCAGGATGATGCTGCTGTAGTCATCGTGATTTTTTTCGAACTCGGCGAGCTTTTTCTCAATGCCAAAACCAGCAGTCACCGCGAACACGCCGATGTAATCCTTGATACCCGTCTCTTTCGGCGCGACAAAATCGCCCAGACACAGATTCGGATTGCCGCTCGGCTTGCGGTTTTGCTGACGCAGGTTGTGCCAGGTCATCACCGGTTTTTCACGTTTTTCGTCACCGTAAATCTCGATGTCTTCGCCGTCGTGTACGCTGTTGGCGGGGAAGAGGCCGAGCACGCCATGCGCTTGCAGCCATTTGCCGTCGATGATTTTTTTCAGCATCGCCCTGGCGTCGGCAAACACCTTTTGCGCTTCGGCGCCCACCACCTCGTCGTCGAGTATTTTGGGATAAGCGCCCGCCAGATCCCAGGTCTGGAAATACGGCCCCCAGTCGATATGCGCGGCAATTTCCGCCAGATCGTAATTGCGCAGCAGCTTCATGCCGGGAAAAGCCGGTGCGACCGGCGCGTGTTTTTTCCAGTCCGTCTTGAAACGATTGGCGCGCGCCTCGGCGATCGTGATCAGCTCCGGGCCTTTTTTGTTGGCGTGCTGCGCGCGAACTTTTTCGTAGTCCGCGTTCAGTTCATCCAGATACTTGCGGCGCGTGACCTCATCCTCGGCCAGCAGGCTGCTGCACACGGTAACGCTGCGCGACGCATCGGGCACCCACACCGTGGGGCCGTTGGTGTAACCCGGTGCGATCTTCACCGCCGTGTGTGTGCGCGAGGTGGTCGCCCCGCCGATGAGCAGCGGCATCGTAAAGCCCTGACGCTGCATTTCGCGCGCGACGTTCGCCATCTCTTCCAGCGAAGGTGTGATCAGCCCCGACAGGCCGATGATGTCGGCCTTCTCGGCTATCGCCATGTCCAGCACTTTCTGGCACGGCACCATCACGCCCATGTTGACCACTTCGTAGTTGTTACATTGCAGCACCACGCTGACGATGTTCTTGCCGATGTCGTGCACATCGCCCTTGACCGTGGCGATGACAATTTTGCCCTTGGCCTTGGCAGCCTCGCCCGATTCGCTCGCCAGCCGTGCTTTTTCTTCTTCGATATACGGAATCAGATGCGCCACCGCCTGCTTCATCACGCGCGCGGATTTCACCACCTGCGGTAAAAACATTTTGCCCGCACCAAAGAGATCGCCGACGATATTCATGCCGTCCATCAGCGGGCCTTCGATTACCTGTATCGGGCGGCCGCCCGCCGCCGCGATCCTGGCGCGCATCTCTTCGGTGTCGTCGGTGATCCACTGCGTGATGCCATGCACCAGCGCGTGCGCCAGGCGCTTCTCCACCGATTGTTCGCGCCATGCCAGCGTTTGTTCCTCTTTCGCCGCCCCGGCTTTCAGCGTGCCGGCAAATTCGATCATGCGTTCGGTGGCATCCGCTCTGCGGTTTAACACCATATCTTCGACGTGCTCGCGCAATTCTGGCGCCAGATCGTCATACACGCCCACCATGCCGGCGTTGACGATGCCCATGGTCATGCCCGCTTTGATGGCGTGATACAAAAACACGGTGTGAATCGCTTCGCGCGCCGGGTCGTTGCCGCGGAACGAAAAACTCACGTTCGACACGCCGCCACTGACCTTGGCGTACGGCAGGTTGTCGCGTATCCATGCGGTTGCCTGGATAAAATCCACCGCGTAGTTGTTGTGTTCCTCGATACCGGTAGCGATGGCAAAAATGTTCGGGTCAAAAATAATGTCTTCCGGCGGGAAGCCGACTTTTTGCGTCAGCAACTCGTAGGCGCGTTGGCAGATTTCAGTTTTGCGTGCAAAGGTGTCGGCCTGACCTTTTTCGTCAAACGCCATCACGATGGCCGCCGCGCCGTAGCGTTTGCACAGCTTCGCCTGACGCAGAAACTCGGCCTCGCCTTCTTTCATACTGATCGAATTGACGATGGCTTTGCCCTGCACGCACTTCAACCCCGATTCGATCACCTCCCACTTCGACGAATCGATCATCACCGGCACGCGTGATATATCCGGCTCGCCTGCCAGCAGATTCAAAAAGCGCGCCATCGCCGCCTTGGAATCGAGCATGGCCTCGTCCATGTTGATATCGATCACCTGCGCGCCGTTTTCCACCTGCTGGCGCGCCACCGCCAGCGCTTCGTCGTATTGCTCGTTCAAAATCAACCGCGCGAAGGCGCGCGAGCCGGTGACGTTGGTACGCTCGCCGACGTTGACGAACAGCGATGTTTCGTCGATGTTGGCCGGCTCCAGGCCCGACAGCCGCAACTTCGGCTCCACTTGCGGCACCACGCGTGGCGGCAAATCCTTTACGGCCTGTGCGATGGCGCGGATATGATCAGGCGTGGTGCCGCAGCAGCCACCCGCGATATTTAGATACCCCGCTTCGGCGAATTCCTTCACCAGCGATGAGGTAATCTCCGGCGTTTCGTCAAAACCGGTGTCGCTCATCGGATTGGGCAGACCCGCATTGGGATAGGCGCAGATGGGCGCATCGCAGATTTTCGACAGCTCGGCGATATACGGACGCATCAACGTCGCACCCAACGCACAATTCAAACCGATGGTGATCGGCTTGGCGTGGCGCACGGAATTCCAGAACGCCTCTACCGTCTGCCCGGACAAAATGCGCCCGGAAGCATCGGTCACTGTGCCGGAAATCATCACCGGATAACACTCACCACTTTCTTCGAAAAACTGGTCGATAGCGAACAGCGCTGCCTTGGCATTCAAGGTATCGAAAATCGTTTCGACGAGAAACAGATCCACGCCGCCCTCGTGCAACGCGCGTGCCTGTTCGAGATACGCCGCCACCAGCTCATCGAAAGTGACGTTACGCGCACCCGCGTCGTTGACATCGGGCGAAATCGAGGCCGTCTTTGGCGTGGGGCCGAACGCACCTGCCGCGAAACGTGGCGCGGCAGTCGTGGCGTACTTGGCGCACGCGGCCTTGGCCAGGCGCGCCGCCGCCACATTCATCTCATATGACAGCGACTCCATGTGGTAGTCGGCCTGCGCGATGCGTTGTGCGCCGAAGGTATTGGTCTCGAGGATGTCCGCGCCTGCGGCGAGATATTGTTCGTGGATTTCCTGGATGATCTGCGGCTGTGTCAGCACCAGCAGCTCGTTGTTGCCCTTCACGTCATGCGCGAAATCGGCAAAGCGTTCGCCGCGATATTCCTTCTCGCCGAGCTTGTAACGCTGAATCATGGTGCCCATCGCGCCATCCAGGACCAGGATGCGCGAGGCTAGCGATTGTTGCAGGGCGGTGAAGCGGTCGGCTTTCATCACGTCCTCCTTTCGTTGCGAAAAAAGTTCGTGAGCGCCGTTGCGGGGTGGTTCACCGAGCCTGGCGGATTTCATTCTTTCAGGAATGACCGTCGCAACGCTCCTCGGCAGGGCACGGATTATACCTGAGCTATTTATCGAATTTCGCCATCCACACGGGGTTGTTTGCCGACCGCAGTCAGCATGGTTAAGCAGCTATAAATTTGTAAGTATTTGTTTTTAAACAATATTTTTTATGCCAACCAAAGGCTGACTATAATGGCTTTCCATCGCGGCGCGTCTCGCCGGTTGTCCGGTTATGAAAAATCTCGAACCCAAAGAAGCTTTTGAATTTCTAAAGGGCACCTCTAAAAATAGCTTAATTTCGAGGCACATTGTAAACGTTGGGCGGGTATGTACGTTGTAAGGTTAAATCACCGAGACGAAGCCAAAGCAAAATGCCCATACGCCTTCAACCGAGCTTTTTCGACATTCATGAGCGCA